>JAEENZ010000179.1 GCA_016283985.1 Bacteroidales bacterium
CCACGTGGAGTACTATTTCCACGATTATCCCGAGACGCCCGAGAAGGACCAGTACCTCACCTTCCCCTGGAAATACGGCCTCACGCTCGAGGATGCGGAGAAGTATTATGACGAAATGGAATATGCCGACTACATCCACGCCCTCTCCAAGGCTCCCATCCTCAAGGCACAGCACCCCGGCTATGAGACTTCCCTTCAGGGCATCCACGGTCAGCGCGGCGTTACCTGTGCCGACTGCCATATGCCTTATACGGCCGACGGTGGCGTGAAATACTCCGACCACCACATCCAGAGCCCGCTCGCAAAGATGGACCGCACCTGCCTGGTGTGCCACCGCGAGAGCGAGGAGACGCTCCGCCAGAACGTGTATGAGCGTCAGGAGAAGTGCCTGGAGGTTCGCGGTCAGCTGGAGGACATCCTGGCCAAGGCCCATATCGAGGCCAAGTTCGCCTGGGACAACGGCGCTACCGATGCAGAGATGAAAGACGCCCTGCAGGATATCCGCAAGAGCCAGTGGCGCTGGGACTATGCCGTCGCCTCCCACGGAGCTTCGTTCCATGCTCCGCAGGAAGTGCTCCGCCTGATGGGCAATGGAATCACCTACGCTCAGGAAGCCCGCCTGAAGATTGCCAAGGTCCTGGCCAAACACGGTTTCACCGGCGACGTGCCGATGCCCGACATTTCCACGAAGGCCAAGGCTCAGTCGTACATCGGTCTGGATATGTCCGCGATGGAGAGCAAGAAGGCCGCCTTTATGGAAACCATCGTCCCGCAGTGGCTGTCCATTGCCAAGGATAATGGTAAACTGCTTGACTATTAAGATGTATGTGGGTTAAACCCTGGAATTTGAAGGAGGGCTTCCTCATCGGAGGAGGCCTTCTTTTTGCGGGAGTGCTGCTGCAAGTGGCGACGGGCCCCATCCGATGGGAACTCTTTGCCTGGCCAGTCAATCTGATTGTACTGATCCTGCTGCTCGCCGCTGTTGGCGTGATGTTCGCGTTGCGCCGGAAAGTCTATGCCTTCGAGTGGATGATGCATGCGGGAGCGGCCGTTCCCTGTCTGGTATACGCCGCGTCCCTAACCATCCTGATGGGCCTGCTACCGCAGGTGCGCGCAGGCGGGATGCCCTGGCTGAGCCAAATGCTCCGCTTCTGGCCCTTCGTACTAATCTGGACCTGGATGATGATTATTTCTGCCATGGCGGCGCTGAATCATCTGCTTCGCTGGAAAGTAAAGGAGATCCCGTTCATCCTGAACCATCTGGGCGTTGTGGTCGCCATCGTTTCCGCTACGCTGGGAAGTGCCGATACGCAGAGCCTGCAGATGACCGCCTTCACGGGAGAACCGGAGTGGCGGGCCGTGGACGATGACGGAACGGTACACGAGCCGGGCCTGGCCATCGAACTTCACAAGTTCACCCTGGAAGAGTATCCGGACCATACCCCCAAGCGTTTCGCTTCGGATATCACCGTCTATTCGGAAGATGGAAAGACAGTTCAGGGAACGGTGGAAGTAAATAAGCCCTTGAAGGTGAGCGGCTGGAAGGTCTACCAGTACGGCTATGACGTGAAATACGGCACCGAGAGCCCCTACAGCGTATTCCAGCTAGTACATGACCCCTGGATCCTGTGGGTGTACGTCGGCATTTTCATGATGATTGCAGGCGCTTTGTGCCTGATGCTCTTCATGGCCCCTAAACCTATGAGATCATGAGTTGGGATTCGTTTATCTGGTTCGCGCTGACAGCGGTTCTCCTATGGGCTGCAGGTGCATTCTTTGCCTGGAAAGAGCGCAAGCCGCTTGTGTATGCCTGCACGCTAACCGGCATCGCCGTGTTCTTCGCCTTCATTCTGGGGATGTGGATCTCGCTGGAACGGCCGCCGCTGCGTACCATGGGTGAGACCCGTTTGTGGTACTCATTCTTCCTGCCTGTCGCCGGCATCATCGTATACAGCCGCTGGCGCTACAAATGGATACTGAGTTTTAGTTCGCTGCTCTCCTTCGTGTTCATCTGTGTGAACCTGTTCAAGCCGGGCATTCACTCCAAGAGTCTGATGCCGGCGCTGCAGAGCCCCTGGTTCGCCCCGCACGTGATCGTATATATGTTCTCTTATGCGCTACTGGGTGCAGCCACAGTTATGGCAGTCTATATGCTTATCCGGAAAATGAAGACCACGGAGAAGGAGATCAATCTAACCGACAATCTCGTATACGTCGGTCTGGCCTTCTTGACCTTTGGGATGCTTTTCGGTGCCCTATGGGCCAAAGAAGCCTGGGGAACCTATTGGGCATGGGACCCCAAGGAAACCTGGGCCGCCGCCACGTGGCTTTGCTATCTGGTGTACATGCACCTGCGCAAGGCCAAGCCCAGTGAGTGGCAGACCGCCTGTGTTATCCTGATTGCGAGCTTCGTCTGCCTCCAGATATGCTGGTGGGGCATCAACTACTTGCCCTCAGCCCAGGGACTGTCCATTCACACCTACAATGTGAAGTAAAGATATCTCGCCAGACAGGAATGGAAGGATGGAATATGAGGTTGAATCAATGGATTAGTTCCACAATAAGGCTCCTGACGGACAAGACAGAGTTCAATCGGTTACTTTTAGGGGGTATTTCGGCATGAAATACCCCAACTTAATAGTGCTTAATAAGGCAAGTATTAAGTGTCAAAAATACATTGATAATTCCTGGTTTTATTATTGAACTTGCCACAGCAATAGTCGCGAAAAATGTCACTGAAGTGTGTCTTGTAAAAAGAAAAAAGAAATCTGGTTTAACGGATCAGTCCAATCCAATCCATGTAGTATATATACTAGACTGGACTAAACTATATCTATATTTCGGTTTTTTCTTCTTTTTACCAGAAGATTAGTCGGCTTTTTTATTAGAATTATT
Organism: Bacteroidales bacterium; assembly: GCA_016283985.1. Next base: position 2,896 of record JAEENZ010000179.1, read on the forward strand.
CAAAAATAGAACGTGTGAAAAATGCTGCGAAAAGATTACCGGCAATCCCCTGTTTAACAAGTATTTTTGTCACACGTTTTGTCAGGTCGTTTTTTACTTTTGATAGGGTAAAAAGAAGCCTTTTGAAAAATCGGGAAAAAGGGCTGTCAACAGCTCTGACACACGTGTGACAGGCATCGGCAACCAGGTGTGCCAAAAACTCGTATTAATCCACTGTGCATCAAGTGGTTAAGATTTTCCAAAGCTTGTTTTTAGAAATTACCAATAAACTGCATCGGGAAATAGTCATTTCGCTTGATCTCATCCTCATTTAAGCCCTTATTTGAGGACGAAACGGGCCAAATGACCATCTAGTCCTCAAAACAAGACATTTCTGAGTACGAGATGCACTACTGATCAGTTAGATATATTCGTATTTACTTGAACGGATTCTTTTTCGCATTCGGCTTCGGAAGAGCCGGAATCGTGGCTTTGATAAGTGCTGTCAGGTAATCCCGGTCATCCACATCTTTAATATAGAAGTAGACTTTGGCGCCGTCATATGGCGGCTGAAGGATGACTTCCTTCAGGACAGCCTTGCCGGGCGCTGTCACCTTCAGGTAGAAATTGTTATCGCAAATGAGGCCGAAGAGGACACCGTCACAATAGACGCAGTAGTCTCCCATCATCTTCTTCACGGCGATCTCCCCCGCGCCAGAACATTGGTCGATTATGTATTGTATAAAGTCAGGATTGCAAGCCACGGTATTCGTCTTTATATTCAAAGAAATAGAAGTCTGTCCAGCCGGTGTTCTCCGCATAGAGGTGCTGTTTGCCGCGGTACATAAAGCCCAAGCGCTCGTATATCTTGTGCGCAGGAGTATTCGTAGCCAGGGCGTCAAGTCGGATCGCCTTCATGCCCTGGCTTTTAGCCAGCCGGATAGCCTCACGAATCATCTCAGAACCAATGCCGCTACCCTGTTTCTCGGGACTTACGGCCAGGATATGAATCACGGCCGCTTCATCATCCGCCACACTCCGGGACCACTCGATTGTGTGGTAATCCGCTCCCTGGTACATCGTGACGGCCATGGCACCAACGATAACATCCTGTTCCCTGTACAAGTATAGGCTTCCTTCTTGGATGTGAGACTTTATTCCGTCGGCTGTAGGGTGTTTTCCTTTTTGCCAACAGGCATAACGTTCTATCTCTGGAGTGCGCTCAATAACGTCGTCATAGAACGACAGTACGGATGCGTAATCGGTTATGGATGCCAACTTTAACTTCATGATACAAAGATACGCCCTCGCAGTCATTTCCGCAAGGGCGTGTCTTTTCATTATGCCTTTTCCACCGGCACCTGGATAATGGTGAGCCATTTGGCGGGGTCCTCCTGGTTCCAGATGCCATCGATGTAAACGGCGCGGGGAGCACCGACGATCTTGTAGCCCTCCTTTTCCAGATAGGCGAAGAGCTCGACATAGTTGTCATAGAGTTTCTCATACGGGCCGAAGACCTTCAGACAGGCAGCTTGCGGCACAGCCGGAATATCCTTGAACTTGATGAGCGCGGAGTCAGCGCATTCCTTTGTGACCATCTCGCAGTACTCAATGTCGATGTCCTTCGGCTTGTAGCCGCCGTGCTCGATGGTGTAGCAGTAGCCGGGTTCCGGGCATTCGCAGCCTAGACGAGCCATTTCCGGACCAATCACCTCATAGCAGAGGCGACCGAGGTCCTCGAATGAAGGAATGACAGTACGATGGCTGG
>JAEENZ010000021.1 GCA_016283985.1 Bacteroidales bacterium
TGGTGGACCGCACCCAGGAAGCCGCCGCCATCGAGCACGACCTTTCCGACCTCGACGACTTCGAGAGCGGCAACATAACTGAAGATGAACTGAATGACGAAGACTATGGAATATAAGAAGATACGCGCCATCATCAGCGGCGGCGGCACGGGAGGCCACATCTTCCCGGCCATCAGCATCGCGGACAAGCTCAAAGAACTCAATCCCGAAACCGAAATCCTCTTCGTGGGAGCGGAGGGCAAGATGGAGATGGAGAAAGTGCCCGCGGCCGGCTACAAGATCGTGGGCCTGCCCATCAAGGGCCTGCAGCGCCAGCTCAACTTCAGGAACATCATCAACGACATCAAGGTCCCCTTCCTGATGCTCAAGAGCGAGAGGATGGCCGCCAGGCTCATAAAGGAATTCAAGCCGGACATCGCCATCGGCGTGGGCGGATTCGCAAGCGCACCGCTTCTGCGCAAGGCTGCCGCCAAGGGAGTCCCCTGCCTCATCCAGGAGCAGAACGGCTTCGCGGGCCTCACCAACAAGATGCTCGCAAAGAAAGTGCAGAGCATCTGCGTGGCCTACGACGGCATGGAGCGTTTCTTCCCCGCAGAAAAGATAGTCTTCAGCGGCAACCCCATACGCAAGGAGTTCCACCCCTTCACCGAGGCCGACAAGGCCGAGGCCCTGAAGTTCTACGGCCTCACCCCCGGCAAAAAGCACCTCCTGATAGTGGGCGGAAGCCTGGGCAGCGGCACCCTGAACAACGCAATGAAGAAATGGATTTCGGACGGATGCCCCGGCGGGGAGGATGTCGAGGTCATCTGGCAGTGCGGGAAAATTTACAAGAAGGGAATCGACATTTTCATGGCCGGGCGGAAGCTCCCGAACATTCAGTACTCCGACTTCATCGCCCGTATGGACCTCGCCTACGCAGCAGCCGACGTGGTAATCTCGCGCAGCGGAGCATCCTCCATCTCGGAGATATGCGCCGTGCAGCGCGCAGCCGTCTTCGTGCCCTCGCCCAACGTGGCCGAGGACCATCAGACGCACAACGCAATGGCCCTTGTGAACAAAGGCGCGGGCCTTATCGTAAAGGACGCCGAAGCCGAAGAGAAATTGCTCGCAACGGCAATCGAACTCGCCGGCAATCCTGAGAAGATAGCCGAAATAGAAAAGAACGTGGCTCCCCTGGCCCGCCTCGATGCGGCCGGAACCATAGCAGAAGAAATATACAAACTGGTGTAACATGGCCTGGAAGAACATATACTTCATAGGAATAGGCGGCATAGGGATGAGCGCCATAGCCCGCTACTACAAGTTCAAGGGCTACTGCGTGGGCGGTTACGACCGCACCCCCTCCGACCTCACCCATGAGCTGGAGAAGGAAGGGATCTCCGTGCATTATGAAGACAACGTGGACTGCATCCCCAAGAATGTGGAGGAAACCCTCGTGGTCTACACCCCCGCCATACCTGAGAGCCTTCAGGAACTGCAGTTCGTCCGTGACAACGGCTACCGCGTAATCAAGCGCAGCCGCATGCTGGGCGAGATTACCACCGGACAGACCTGCCTGGCGGTTTCCGGCACGCATGGCAAAACCACCACTTCCACCCTTGTGGCCCATATCCTCACCGAATGCGGCGAGGGCTGCAACGCCTTCCTCGGCGGCATTTCCAAGAACTACGGCACCAACCTGCTGATGAGCGAAAACGACGTGGTGGTGGCTGAAGCCGACGAGTTCGACAGGAGTTTCCTCCAGCTGCACCCGGACATCGCCGTCATCACGGCGATGGATGCCGACCACCTTGACATCTACGGCGACCTCGCCCACGTGCAGGAAGCCTTCCGCCAGTTCGCATCGCAGGTCAAGCATACGCTTATTTTGAAATACGGCCTGCCGGTGAGCGCGTCCGATACTCCTGCCCGTATCCTGACCTATCATTTCAACGACAAGCGCGCGAACTTCCATGCGGAGAACCTGCGGGTGGATGCTCTCGGGCACTTCAGTTACGATCTGCATCATCCCGGCGGGGTCATCCCCGATATCCGCGTCGGCACTCTCGGATGGGTGAATGTGGAGAACAGCGTGGCGGCAGCGGCTGTCTGCCTATGCCACGGTGTCGGCGAACACGCCATCCGCAAGGCCATAGGGAGTTTCCAGGGCGCAGTACGCCGTCTGGACGAGCACGTCAACGTGCCCGGGCTCACCTACATCGACGACTATGCCCACCATCCGGCGGAACTCGCCACGGCCATCTCTTCCATCCGGGAGATATTCCCCGGCAGGAAGCTGACCGGCATCTTCCAGCCGCATCTCTACACCCGCACCCGCGACTTCGCCCCCGAATTCGCGAAGGCGCTGAGCGCGCTGGACAAAGTCATCCTTCTGGACATCTATCCCGCCCGCGAGGAGCCCATCCCCGGAGTGACCTCCGAAATAATCTTCAAGGACGTGACCGCGCCGGAGAAGGTGCTCATGACCAAGGAAGAGCTGATGCCCTACCTTGAAAAAGAACCGGTGGACGTGCTGGTAACCTTCGGGGCAGGCAACATCGACCGCTATATCGAACCCATCAAGGAAATGCTCTCCGCCCGTAAATGAAGAAAGCTGTAAGATACCTGCTGTTCGCCCTCTCGCTGGCCCTGTTCCTGTGCGTTACCGTGCTGGTGCTCCAGGCTGCGCGCGAGCGCAGGCATCTCACCACCTGCAAGAGGGTGGAAATCAGCTTCAGGGATACCCTCAACTTCGTTTCGGAAGAAGACGTGCGCGGCTACCTCAAGAAGGAATGCCCCGTTTTCATCGGCATGAGGGTAGACAGCATCAAGCTCCATGAGATAGAGAAGGTGCTGGATTCGCGCAGCGCCATCCTCTCCAGCCAGGCCTGGACGGCGGACAGCGTGCTGCACGTAAGCATAGTCCAGCGCGAGCCGGTCGCCAGGATGGAAACCGCCGACCACGCCTTCTACATCGACGACCGGGGATTCATCTTCCCCATCCAGGGCGACTGTGGCAAGACCTTCCCTCTCATCAAGGGTTCCCTTCCCCTCCACGAGCCCGTGGGCTACAAGGGCCTGCCGGCGACGGAAGAAGGCCGCCAGTGGACGGAGCACGTGCTTTCCATGCTCGAGTGGATGAAGAAGAACAAGTGGGACAGGAAGGTGGAGATGATAAAGGTGGAATCCAACGGCGACCTCGTAGTGGTTCCTCTGGAAGGAAAGGAGCGTTTCATTCTGGGAAGGCCGGAGGCCATTCCGGAGAAGTTCTCGAAGATAAACGAGTACTACAGGCGCATCAAGCCCTCCGTGGAGGAGGATATCTACACCAGCGTGAATCTTAAATACAAAGGACAGATTATCTGCAGAAAATAAATCATAACAATATGGAAGACCGTTACATAGCAACAGTAGATCTGGGCACCGCGAAACTCGCCTTGTCGGTGGCCCGCATCACCGGCGACAACGCCGAGATAATCTACTACAAGGAAAGGCCCTCCGACGGCGTGCGCTACGGCTGCATCTTCAATCCAACGAAGGCATCCGTCCCCCTCAAGGAGGCAATCAAGGAGGCGGAAGACGAACTCGGCATCAAAGTCACCCAGGTGGTGATCGGAGTGCCCCGCTACGGCGTGAGCCAGGAAATCGCCAGCGCAAGCCTCGACCGCAGCGATGCAGAAGCGTGCATCACTCAGGAAGAGATAGACTGCATCAAGGACATGGCCCTGGATTCCTATCCTCTCGCAGACATGGAGAAGCAGGAGATCTACGGCGCATCCGCGCAGTCGTTCAGCACGGACGATTCCATCAACTGCACCGAAGAAGACGTGGTGGGCATGCCCAGCGCGGTGCTTCAGGGCAACTTCAAGATATTCATCGGCGTGAAGAAGGCCTCCCGCAACATCGACATCATGCTCAACAAGGCGGACGTGGCCCTGGCGAGGAAGTACTTCCTGCCACCGCTCACCGCAGACGCAGTGCTGTCTTCCGAAGAAAAGGAGAACGGCGTGGCCCTCATCGAGATGGGTGCCGGAGTCACTTCCATCACCATCTACCAGGGCAGCATCCTGCGCTACTACCACGCCATCCCCTTCGGCGGCCGCAGCATCACCAACGACATCAAGCTCGAGTGCGGCTTCACCGAAAAGCTCGCCGAGAACATCAAGCTCGGCTTCGGCGCCTGCATGCCCGACAAGCTCCAGACCATGAGCGACAAGATCCTGCAGATAGTCGACGAGGAGAACGGCACCGACCAGCAGCTCCCCGTGAAGTATCTTTCCGAGATAATCACCGCCCGCGTACGCGAGATCGTGGATTCTATCCTCTACCTCATCCAGGAGAGCGGATATGCCGACCGCCTTCGCAACGGCGTGGTGCTCACCGGAGGATGCGCCAATCTTGCAGGCTGCGCGAATCTGATCAAGGAGATGTCCGGTTACAACGTTCGCATCGGATTCCCTCGTGCGAAGAAGTTCTCCTTCAGCGGCTGTGCCGGCATTGGCGAGACCGACGCGGCTTCCACCATCGGCATGTTGCTCTATGCCCGCGAGGACAGGCACCTGAACTGCATAGAAGAAGTTGTAAAGAAGGATGATGCCAAACCCGCCACCACCCCTGAACCTGAATCCACGGAAGGATCGGTGTTCGACCAGGCCGAGTGGGAAGTGAAACAGGAAAAGAAGCCGAAACCGCAGAAGACGGAAAAGAAGGAGAATTTCCTCGTAAGATGGACGAAGAAGAGCCTGAAGGCAGGCGAGGATTTCGTTGGAGGTTTATACGATAAAATGGAGGAAAACTGATATGGAAGAAGATCTCATCACCCCCCAGGATTGGAAGCCCACAGTGGCGACCATCAAAGTTCTCGGAGTAGGCGGAGGCGGATGCAATGCCGTATCCTACATGTATGAACAGGGCATAGAAGGCTGCAGCTTCATTGTCTGCAACACTGACTCGATGCACCTGCACGCCAGCCCCGTTCCCACCAAGATACAGCTCGGTCACGGCCTCGGGGCCGGCACCAACCCCACCAAGGGACGCAACGCCGCACTGGAGAGCCAGGACGAGATAGCTAACAAGGTGCTGGACAGCGGCACCCAGATGCTCTTCATCACCGCAGGCATGGGCGGAGGCACCGGCACCGGAGCGACTCCTGTCATCGCCAAGATGGCCAAGGACCGCGGCATCCTCACCGTAGCAGTCGTCACCATCCCCTTCCTAAATGAAGGAAAGAAGGCCCTTTCGCGCGCCCTCGACGGCATCCACGAACTGGAGAAGAACGTGGACAGCCTCATCATTATCAACAACGAGCGACTCTATGATTACTATGGCGACCAGCTCATCCACGACGCCTTCCCCAAGGCCGACGAGGTGCTGGCTACCGCTGTGCGCGGCATAGTGGAAATCATCCAGAAGAAGGGCTACATCAACGTGGACTTCGAGGATGTGAAGACCATGATGAAAGACAGCGGCATGGCCCTTATGGGTTATGGCTGCGGAACGGGCGCGGAGCGCATCCACAAGGCCGTCAAACAGGCCTTCGAGTCTCCCCTGCTCAACGATTTCGACCTAAAGAGCGCCAAGAACGTGCTGGTGAACACCACCGTCGGAAAGAACGACCAGGGCCTCACCATGGACGAGATGAAGGAACTCAACAACCTCATCGACGAATACACCGGCGGCGGCAATAACTTCAAGCGCGGCCTCATTTATGACGAATCCCCCGAAGCGGGCGATTCCATCCACATCACGTCCATCGTGGTCGGCCTGCGTTTCAACGACGTCATCGGCCCCGGCCTGAGCGATGCCGACAACTACATCACCATCAGCAAGGATTACGTGTACGACCGCGACGAGGTATCCAGCGGCGAAGGCATCTCGCTTCCCGCCGACGTGAGCTCGCATATCGGATACACCGGCAAGGGCGGCGAGCGCAGCTTCCGCTACGATACCGAGCCCGTCCTCCTGGTGGAAGAAGGGCAGGACATCAGTCCTCTCGAGAATGAACCGGCCATCCGCCGCAAACCTCAAAAGAAAGAACAATGAGAAAGACACGCGTAAGATTCGCACCTTCCCCTACCGGCCCCCTGCACATGGGAGGCGTGCGCACCGCACTGTATAACTATCTGTATGCCAAGCAGAACGGAGGAGACTTCATCCTTCGCATAGAGGATACCGACTCCAACCGCTTCGTGCCCGGAGCGGAGGCCTACATAATCGAGGCCCTGCGCTGGTGCGGCATCATCCCCGACGAAGGAGTGGATACCGAAGGCCACGTGGTGGAGACCCCCTCCGCGAAGCATCCCCATGCGCCCTACCGCCAGAGCCAGCGCCGCGGCATCTACCGCAAGTATGCCGAGCAACTGGTGGCGAACGGATACGCCTACTACGCTTTCGATTCCGGTGAGGAACTGGCAGCCAAGCGCGCAGAGGCGGAGGCCGCAGGACAGACTTTCATCTACAATTATGAGAGCCGCAAGTCGCTGAAGAACTCCCTCACCCTGCCCGCCGCCGAGACCGAGAGGCTCCTGGCGGAGACCACCGACTGGACCGTGCGTTTCAAGATGCCGGAAGACGAGGTGGTGGAGATGGACGACCTGATCCGCGGACACATCGAAGTGAACACCCGCACCCTGGACGACAAGGTGCTCTGGAAACGCGCGGACGAACTGCCGACATATCACCTGGCGAACATAGTTGACGACCACCTCATGGAGGTCACCGAGGTGATCCGCGGAGAGGAGTGGCTGCCTTCACTGCCGCTTCATTATCTGCTTTACCGTGCATTCGGATGGACGGACACCCAGCCGCGTTTCGCGCATCTTTCCCTGCTGCTGAAGCCCGTAGGCAACGGCAAGCTCAGCAAGCGCGACGGCGACAAGCTCGGCTTCCCCGTGTTCCCCCTGCGCTGGGTGAACGAGGCCGGTGAAGTCACCCGCGGCTATCGCGAGGACGGATACTTCCCCGAAGCCTTCGTGAACATGCTCGCCCTCCTGGGCTGGAACCCCGGCACCGAGCAGGAGATATTCTCCCTGGATGAATTGGTGAAGGCTTTCTCGATGGACAAAGTGCAGAAAGCAGGCGCGAAGTTCAACCCGGACAAGGCCAAGTGGTTCAATAAGGAATATTTAAGGATGAAGAGTGACGAGGAACTGGCTTCAATGTTTGTTCCTGTGCTCGCTGAACATGGCGTAGAGGATGATTTCGAGCATCTCGTAAAGGTCGTGCACCTGATCAAGGAACGCGCCACCTTCGTGGCAGACTTCTGGGACATCGCCTGGTATCTCTTCAAGGCCCCCGAAACCTATATAGATAAAGATGTAGCCAAGTTCTGGAAGCCAGAGAACGTGGAGCTCGCGCTGAAGGCCGCGGACTTCATTTCCGCGTTCGGCGGTTCCTGGACCAAGGAGGCCCTGGAAAGCGCTCTCGAGGAATACATCCGCTCCAACGAATGGCCCATGGGCAAGGTGATGAACTGCATCCGCCTCGCCCTCACCGGCTCCGGCAGCGGCCTCGGCATCGCCGACATCGTCATTCTCATCGGCAAAGACGAGTTCAAGGCTCGTATTGAAAAGGCAATAAACGTTTTAGGAAAATGAAAATCGGATTATGCAGCGACCACGCAGGCGTGGAATATAAGGCAAAGTTGATTTCGTATCTTCTTGGAAAAGGATATGAAGTCGTGAATTTCGGAACCGACAGCACGGAGAGTTGCGACTACCCGGACTTCGCGCATCCTCTGGGAAGCGCCGTGGAGTCCGGCGAGTGCGACCTTGGCATCGCCATCTGCGGAACCGGCAACGGCATGGCCATCACCCTCAACCATCACAAGGGCGTGCGTGCCGGACTGGCATGGAATACCGCAGTCGGGACTCTGGTAAAGGAGCACAACAACGCCAACGTGCTGGTGCTGCCGGCAAGATTCATATCTTACCGCATGGCCGTAAGCATCGTGCGCACCTGGCTCACCACCAAGTTCGCCGGCGGACGCCATCAGCGCCGCATCGACAAGATTACTTGTCTATAGAAAACAGTCTGATTCTGATACCGGCACTAGCCGTGAATATCCAAGGATGCTCCATGTAATAATTGTGAGCATCCTTTTTGCTGAATGCAAAGTGATAAGAGTATCCCGCCCTTATAAAAAAAGAGCCGGGCTTTGTATTGTTCCATCGAATCTCTGTTCCCAAGGTAAATGCACAAAAGCTGTTTTTATCAGGAGAATCACGTGCCACCAACTCCCCGAGTATGGGAATATATCTTACCACATTTTCGCCACCAAATAAAAATGACGGACCTCCCATCGCCATAAGACTGAACGATTTATAATCTATAATGCGATAAAGTGAGTACAAAGACACCCTTCTATAACCTACTGTCTGTCCTATTGAAGTATCTTCTTTCTTCTCTTCAATATAAAGGAACTCTTTATTGCTTCCCAGTTCGATATCCATTGATGTGAAATCACACAATATCGACACTCTCGCACCGGTATAAGGCCGTTCACAATACTTATAATTCAACCCGGGGCCAGAAACCTTAACGCTTTCTTTACCGAACGGTGTTCCCCATTCGAGGTTCAGATGTGCGGACGAGAATTCGAAAGGGAGAAACAATGAAAGAACTGTTATAACTAAACTTACCATAATAAAGCACGATATCCAAATGTGATATTATAAGAAGCAGGATGCTCCGTGTAGAACGTTTCAAGGGCGGAATCATCCTTGAAATGATACGAGACTCCCGGCTGAACGAACAGGGCACTATGGTCGGATACGCGAAGCTGCAGACCTGCACTTGCGTTTACCGACCATTTGCTGTCTTCGTACAGAGTGTCGTCGAAATTGCTCTCTGTTAACGAACCACCGACATAAGACCTGCTCTCCAGATTTGTGCGGGTTGTGAATTCATACATGGGTCCCGCACTCAAGTACATGCTTAGCCGATGCCACTCAAAGACATTATAAGTAGCAAACAACGGAATGCCCAGATAAGTGATCGTGCGATCGGTGAATGTCCTGGAACTTCCGACCATAGTGTTGAATTCCGATTTAAGTGTAGAGGAAACGATTCCAGTTTCAATTCCCCAACGATAATCCAGATTAACCTTCAGGGTCACGGCAAGTTTCGCAGATTGGGAATGGCTCGCATCAGTGGTGCTGGCCTTGTTTCTGCTCAGCATGGAAGGCCCCGCCGAATAGTTGACTCCGGGAGTGCCGGATGCCTTTGTCATCGGCATGAAGGACAATCTTGAACCAGGATTTGCCGGGACGCCGACTCCCGTAGTCGAGTTGGATGCAATCTGGCTGAAATACCCCGTTGCGGTAAATCCGGCCTGCACCACGGTAGTCGGCTTACGCCTTACCCTCGGTTGCCTCCTTTCCAACGGCACAACATGCGTTTCTGGCTCAATGTTAATTTCAGGCTCAATTTGCACATTGCCGGCCGTCGAGGTGCTGTCTTTCGCGGGCAGGACAGTAGTCTCTTCTTCCGCCTGAACGTCAATAGTCGTTTCGGCCAGGGCTGAATCTATCTGGAGGTCTGGGTGTGTTGTGGCGGTGGAGGACGGAGAGGTACTCCCTTCTGGAGCCATAGCCTCCCGTGGCTGTAACGGGAGGGGCCCAGCCTTACTGGGAGGGGTCTCGGAGAGACAGGCGGAAGAAGGGAGTACCTCTCCATCTGCCTGGGCCTCGGCTACTACATCTCCCGGGACGAGGGAGACATCCGTCGCAGGCTTGACGGGCCACAGAAGGACCACGGAAACGACGGCGGCAGCGGCGAGAAGCGCTCCACCCGAATACCACCATGCAGCGGCAACGCGCCGCTTCTTTGGTTCTACCCCGGCCTGGACTGCGTCCCACAGCCCTTCCGGTTCCGCCTCCGTATAGCCCTCGAGGAGCTCCGGCAGGCGGTCTGTCCAATCATTCTTATTGCTCATGTTCCTTCAAATATGCTTTTATGTTCTTTGCCAGCATCGCCCTCGCGCGGAAGAACTGCGATGCGGATGAATCTTCTTTTATGCCAAGCAGGGATGCAATCTCCCTGTGCGATTTCTTTTCGAATACAAAGAGGTTGAAAACGGTCCTGTAACCATCCGGAAGGGCCTTTATCATCTCCTGGACTACTGCGGGCGGCACTTGCGGCAGACCAGGTTCATCCTCCTCGGGAGCATCCGGCAGATCGTCCACGAAACTCAGACGGGAAGAAGCCTTCAGGGCCTTGAGCGAGTCGTTCACCACTATCCTTGTAGCCCAGGCCTTCACACTCCCCTCTCCTCGGTAGTCAAAGGCGTCCAGCCCCTTGAATATCTTGATAAAAGCCTCCTGAAGGATATCCTTTACGGCAGCACGGTCCACGACATAGCGGGAGCAGACCGCAGTGAGATACCCTACGTAGCGCTCATAAATCATGCGCATTCCGGAAGAATCCCCGCTGCGGACCAGCCTCAGCAATTCAAGTTCGCTCAGATCATTCCCTGGTCTTGAACTTGAATTTCTTTTCAGAAGCCGAACCTCCACTCGTCGTCCATTTTAGAGTCAGCGTTTTATACAGTCCTCCCGTATGCGGAAGGGAATTGATGTCGAAGCAAATCAGGGAATCCCCCTGCTCATCCTTTTTGTCGCCGTTGGCATTCTGGCGCAGTTCCACTTCATAGGGATCGGCAGGATTGGAGCCGATAATCAGATAGAAATCATGCTGCACCGGACTTTTGCCCCACCATGTGGAATAATGCACCGTCAGGTAGCCGTCTTCCACGCCGGTCATCCAGTCGTTAAGTATATCAAGACCATCGGATCCCTGCACGTCAGAATCTGCTGTCACCTTACCTTCATCCAGTGGTTCCAGCCAGTTGATGTTGCCTGTGTAGTTGAAACGACCAACCTTCCTGTTGGTAACCGTAATGTCGCAGAACACCCTTTCCATTCGGGAGTAGTTGTTCTGGTAATTGACCGCATAGATGGTGGTGGAATCGTTCAGCTGGAAATAGACGCTATCCGTAGGAGTCTTCTTGACCGTAAGTATGGCCATGTACTCTCCCGTCGCATTATCCTCGGGAGCAAAACCATCACCCATTTCCGCCTTCATGCAGGATGAAGCCATCAAGGCAAGCAACAATATATATAGGTATCGTTTCATTTCTGTGTCCGGTTTCAATCATTAAACCCGCCAAAACAACAATCTTGCACGAAAATATGAATTTTTTTTCTCTGTTCCATGCAAGATTGGGCGATTGCACGGTTTAAAGAGCAGAAAACAAAACGGATCATATATGAAAAAGTATTGGATTATCATTCTTGCACTGGCCGCAGCGGCCATGGCAGTATCTTGCTCAAAAGCAGATTATTTCGGCGGTTTTCCCGGAATCTATGCGGACGGAACCGTGCTCTCCGAAGAAGAACTGACCGAGGAGCCCGGCGACAAATTCGACGAAATAAAGGAAAACGGTTTCGTGAAGGTCAGCGACCAGCCCACGTCCACATTCTCCATAGACGCCGACGGGGCCGCGTATGCATATATGCGCCGCTGCGTGAAAAACGGTCTCAAGCCTGACAAAAACTCGGTACGCATCGAAGAGTACCTCAACTATTTCACCTTTGATTATGCCGATCCCACCGGAGAAGAGACCGTCGCCATCAATGCAGAACTTGGCGACTGCCCCTGGAATGCGGAGCACAAGCTGCTGCGCCTTGGTTTGAAGGGCAAGTCGATGAAAGACAGCGATATCCCGGATGCAAACTACATCCTGCTCATCGACACGTCAGGTTCCATGCAAGGTTCCGACAGGATCGACCTTGTCAAGACCGGCCTCTGCACGATGGTAGACTACATGAAACCCACCGACAGGATTGCCATCATCACCTATTCGGGAGAAGTGAAGATGCTCCTCGAGTCCACACTCGTGAAGGATGCCTCCAAGATCAAGAAAGCAATCAAGAAACTCGAAGCGAGCGGATACACCGCCGGCGGGGCTGCCATGAAGATGGCGTATGAAGAAGCGAGCGAGCATTATGTCAAAGGCGGCAACAACCGGATAATAATGTGCACCGACGGAGACTTCAACGTGGGCGTGTCCAGCACTGAGGCGTTGGTAGAGATGGTGGAAAGCTATTTGGACAAGGGCATCTACCTAAGCATCATGGGCTTCGGCACCGGCAACTTCCAGGATTCCAGGATGGAAAGCCTGTCAAACCATGGCAACGGCACATACACGTATGTGGATAGCGAGGAGGAGATGATGAAGGTGTTCGTAACGGAAAGGAGCCATTTCTATTCAGTCGCCAACGACACCAAGTGCCAGATCACTTTCAAGGGTGATGTTGTGGACAGCTACAGGCTGATAGGATACGAAAACCGTGTGATGAACAACGAGGACTTCGAGAATGACAAGAAGGATGCAGGAGAGATCGGGGCGGGACAGACGATCACGGCTCTCTATGAGATCATCCCTGCGGAAGGATTCAAGGCAGATGAAGGCCTCGCCAGATTCGACGTGCGCTACAAACTCGCCCTTGGCGGAGAGAGCCGTCCTCTCGGACTGGATATAACCGTTCCCGCTTTGGATGGCAAGGGATCGATCAGCGCGACCGAATCCGAGAACTTCCGCTTCGCCGCAGGAGTGACCGCCTATGCACTTTGCCTCAAAGACAGTGAATACAAGGCTGATGCTACCCCTCAGATGGCTCTGGAACTTGTCAGCAGCTCAGTAGGCACCGACAAGGGTGGATTCCGCAAGCAGTTTGCAGAGCTTATAAAGAAATGCTATAAACTATAAGAAGGCCATAAACAGTAAAAGAGGCGGTCTCGCGAACGAGGCTGCCTCTTTTTATGTGCGGGAGATCAGAGTCGAACTGACACGTCTTCACCAGACACTAGCTCCTGAAACTAGCGCGTCTACCATTTCGCCACTCCCGCTTCAGGGATTGCAAAGATAGTATTTTTTTCCAATTCAAACAATACACAAAAAACAAACAGTATTAAGAGCCTTTTTCACCATTATTCGGAGATTCGTGAACTATCGCCGCACAGGTTGTGTCAACATACTTTCCATTAGTTAGATATCCTTTTAAGGACAATCTATTCTTATGCCACCTTTTCTGCAATACGATACTTATATTGCTTTCCCCATTGATATTTCCGGGTTTTTTATAATTGCTTGCATCTGCATTATGCGCGCTTGCCCTTATTGTTACTATTACACCTTCAGCAATCTCGAATGCAGCATATCTACTAGGGTTTCCACCATGCCTTTGACCGCTATTTGACTCCAAAACGCCCAATGCATCCCACAAATCTGTCAGAAATCCTTTAACGCTATTGACCCCTTTCCATTTTTCTGCCAAATCGCTTAAACGGTTTTTGGTTTCTTCAATATTTGTCCTTATATTTGTGGGGTTGAATGATTGAGACGCTTTTAGTGGAGTTAATCCTGCGGACGGCTTGCCGTAAGAGATATCATTCAACTTTTCAACAAAAAACGCATCCTTATTGGGCGCGTTTTTGTTTTGTTTATCAGGGCGCATGTTGTACAGTTTCCTCAAAAAATATAACTCAAAGCGATCATCAGGTCGTTGGGGAGGACGAAGAGGCGTTTGTCGGAGCCAATGATACGGCCGCAGGTGGGGCAGGCGTAGGTGACATAAGTGGTATAGCCTGTCCAGAGGCCGAGGCCAAAATCCAGGTTGAAATGCCGACCGAGCATCTTTGAGTATCCTCCCGACAGACCGGCACCGTAACGGTCGCCTTCAGAGGTTTCCAGTGTGATCGGGGCGGCATCGTTGAATTCCTGATACTGCATCTTGCCGCTGAACCACCAGCCGGAGTAGATGTGCCACGGCCAGTAGCGACCGCCCAAGGCATACAGTTGCTGACGGGCATTTCCACCCGCATCATACTTCATTCCGGCATTCACGGTCCAGTGACGGGAGAATCCATAAGAGGCTTCGAGATTTGCCGTACCAGTGCGGGCATAATCAAGGAAGTTAGTAGAGAAAGACAGCTCCTGGGCGGAAGCGGATGTGAAGCAGCCCGCAATGGCGAGCTGCATCACACAACACAAAAAAGTAAAGAAAAAGCGTTTCATAATCACAGATAACGGTTAAAAGCCAACAATATGTTCGTCTTGAATTCAGGATATAGGGCCAGCAGCTTGTCTTTCAGCGTATCCCTGTCGGTCACGGCCGGAACGAGCGCCTGGAATATCTTATAGAAATCCAGCCCCTTGTCGTCCAGGAAGTACAGAAGCTGGGGATAGAACCAGTACGAGGTGCCGAACATGGCAGCGCTGCCCTTATAGCGCATGCGGAAGAACTTGGAAGAAAGGTAGTATGCCCACATCTCCGCGACTTCACAATAACCGGCATACTCCTCTCCTCCGGTGCCGTAGGTCATCAGTCCGGATGTCAAGTATCCGGTCAGGTTATACTCGATGAGTTTGTCCCACCAGTCCTTGTCCACCTGCTGGAAGTGGCTGGCATGTGCAAGCTCATGGACAGTCGTGGCATACATCGAAGCATAGTCGTCCTCATACTTGAAACCGAGCGTAATGTCCGGCAGGAACCACTTTACGACAGGAACCCAGTCTTTAAGGTATTTCTTGACAAGTTCGCTGTTGTCTACTCCGGCCCCGTGCTGCATCATTATGGTGCTGCTGGCTCCCAACTGCTGGAATATCCACAATCTCAGATTCGCAGGAGGCGTCTTGATGGTCCCGGAGGATGTCTTGCAACGGTCGATGTAGTCGCATACGGCGTTGTTCACCACGCATCTTGCGAAAAGACTCTTGTCGCTCCCGCTGCTTACCTCCATGCTGTACCCTTCCAGGGACTGTTTTCCCATCGTGGAACTGGATCCGCCGACAAGAATCAGGTTCAAGCCTATTCCAAAACCCTTCTTGTTCTTGAAAACCAGCCAATAACGGGGACTCGTCGAGAAGCTTTTATTTATTTCATAATATCCATCCTCGTTCGTATAAGCCTCCCCTATCTTGACGAACACGTTACATGCCACACGTACTCCCCTGACCCCTTCGACTGCATTGGGTTTCATGTCGTCCACCAGAGTAATCCTGCCGGAAGGCCGTGCCGCACCGTCTTTGGTACGAATCGCATCCTCCAGCATGCCGGCATTACCCGTCAGGCGGAAAGACTCCCTCTCCACGGCATCCCAGTCAATGCCATCTCCACCTGAACGGGTGAACACCTCATGCTCCGTAATATGACAATG
Source organism: Bacteroidales bacterium (assembly GCA_016283985.1). The sequence goes on from JAEENZ010000021.1 coordinate 15,199, forward strand.
GTCCAATATTTCATAGTTTATGTCTTCCGGGAACGGAAAGTCCGGGGGCACTACCGCATATTGCCAGGTAATCTCTCCCTCAGGAATATTCGGGTCGTGATAATAATCCCCTTCCCGCACTATCTCATAGTCAAGAGGATGATCCAGCATCTGCACGCCCATCTCCAGCAGGCATTCGTACTGATCTTCGCTTGCCGGCAGGAAGCGGACATACAGATGCGTCTCGCCGACATCCACGCTGCCGGCTTTTGTCGGATAGAGCGATTCGAGGGCCTTGGTCATGTTGCTGACGGAATAAGGATCCTGAAGATGCTTCCCAAGCACCATCATTCCATGTTCGACAGGCACGTCTCCCTTGGCCGATGATGAGTCTTTATCAAAGGATGAACTGCATGCACAAAGCGCCTCCAAAGCCAGCGCGACCAACAAATATTTTCTAAAACCTTTCATACCGTTCCGTTTTTCTCGATGCAAAAGTAACGGCTGGTACCGGTTTAAAAGGTTTGTAATCGTTTATTTGCACATATTGGCTTTCTGCAAGCTTCAGACGGTGAAAAATTTTTCCGCATTTACGAAAAACGCAAATGCGGAAAAATACAAGTTTAACCGTTCCGAAAGGGCTAACTCCTTAGAAGAACTTTATTTCCTTGCCTTCGATGGCACTCATCAGGGAGTTGCCTACGCGGCTGACTCCGAAACGGAAAAAGTCCTTGTTGAGCCACTCCTCACCGAGAATCTCCAGGCCGATGTTGTAATAAACGATGGCATCTTCTGCGGTGGAGATTCCGCCGGCGGCCTTGAAACCGACTTTGCGGCCAGTGGCTTTGTAGTAATCGCGAATCGCTTCGCACATGATGCGTGCAGCCTCGGGGGTAGCATTCACAGCTACCTTGCCGGTGGATGTCTTGATAAAATCCGCACCGGCCTTCATTGCGAGCATGGACGCCTTGTAGATGAGCTCGCTGGTCTGAAGAAGGCCAGTCTCGAGAATGACCTTGAGCACGACCTTGCGTCCGGCCTTGGCTCCGGCGGCATCGATCGCTTTCTTCATGGTCACGATCTCCTCGAAGGCCCCGTCCTCATCTCCCGCCAGGAACTTGTTCAGAGCCAGCACGATATCGATTTCGTCGGCTCCGTTCTCGACCGCAAGTTCGCATTCGCGGACCTTCACTTCCAGGAAACTCTGGGCTGTTGGAAAGCAGCTGGACACAGCGGTAACATGCAGGGCCTCGGAGGGCCTGTTCTCGCGTACCACGTTGGCAAGATTGGGGTATACGCAAACCGAAGCAGGCAGCGGATAGGAAGGATACTCCTTCTGGAGAAGGGTAACCTTGTCGACAAGTTTCTTCACGGATGCAGGCGTATCCTCGGTCTTGAGGGTCGTCAGGTCCATGAATGAGAAGCATTTCTTCAAAATTTCCGTCTGGTTCATAATTATCCTTTTATTTGAATTACATATCCTTCTTCAATCAGGGGACGCACGAGGTTCCTCATCTCGTCCTCCGTAAATTTCTGCAGGCCGGTGGCCGGAGTAGGCCTGTCGATCGTATAGACCATAACCTCGCGGGGATGGACCCTGCGCACTATGTCCATCCAGGGAAGCAGGACTTCCGGCGATGAACTGTCGAAATCTGGACTGCGCAGGAACATCGTCTGCATGACGAAATCCCCCTCGAACTTCTCCATTCCGGAGATTATCTCCCCAACGTCATACCTGCCCGTCGGACGGTTGATGCGGGCGGCCAGTTCCACCGTGGGCGCATCGAGCTTGAGTATTGGATTGTCTACGAGCCTCAACGCCTTGAAGACTTCGGGATCGTTTATCCGGGTAGCATTCGTCAGCACGGACACTTTGGCCGAAGGGTAGAAAGCATCGCGCAGGATAATCGTATCGCGTATGATGCGGGAGAACTCTGGATTCAGCGTAGGTTCGCCGTCACCCGAAAAGGTAATGGAATCTATCGGCGTGCCTGCAAGCAGGCATTCCTGAAGCTTGTCTTCCAGCGCAGAACGTACTTCCGCAGCGGAAGGTATCACTTTGTCAGTTCTTCCATCCCTATTCCATCCGCATTCGCAATAGATGCAGTCGAAATTGCAGATCTTACCTTTTTTCGGGAGAAGATTGATTCCGAGCGAGCTTCCAAGACGGCGGCTGAAGATAGGTCCGAAGACGGTGTCTTCACGCAACATATGGTAGTATCTGTGGTATCTTTGATTGCAGTAGTATCACGCAAAGCGCTGTCGCGGGCGGCAAGGGTATCCCTCCAGGGGGCCCATAGCATGGACGTATCCACCTTTACCGAATCGGCAGAAAAAGTTGGAAGATGAAAGCATCCCAACCCCTCGAGAATCTTGTTCTGCTTCTCCAGCTTGGCCTCGAAGCCCTCAAGGGACTTCTGCGTGGCACGCAGCTTTTTCTCGGTGCGTTCCAGGATTCTCTTGTATTTTTCAGGACGGTGAAGATAGTACTGGACGCTCGCGTCATAGTCCTCGAAGCCATATCCGAATTTCCGGAAGATGGTCTCGTAGAACCTGGTGGTGTCGGCCGTGGTCTTCAGACGGGGGTTGTCGTTCAGCCACTGGTCGGCCAGGAACATCTCGGCATATATGTCCGACATGTCGCGCTGCCCTATGATGCGGCCTTTCCTGCACGAAGGCAGAAGAAAGGCGCACACGAGCACGGTCAGGACGAAATATTCCGAAATCTTCCTCATGAGACTATCTCAGCGTTGCTCCGAATTCCTTGGTGAACACCTCGAGCAGGCGGTCCATGACGCGCTCGACATCCTGGTCGGTGAGGGTCTTCTCGACGTCCTGCAGGGTGAAACTGAGGGCATACTGCTTCTTGCCGGCCGGAATCTTGTCGCCACGGTACACGTCGAAGAGGCTGACCTGCTTCAGGAGCTTCTTGGCGTTCTTGAACGCAGCGGCACGAAGGTCTGCATATTTAACTCCTTCGTCAAGAAGGATGGCAAGGTCGCGGCGGACTTCAGGGAACTTCGGGAGTTCCTTGAACGCCACCTTGTCCCGTTTGACTATCGAGAACAGCACGTCCCAGTCGATTTCCGCGGCAACCACCTGCTGCTTTACGCCGAACTTGCGTGCCAGGGCGGGATTGACCACGCCTAGAACCGCCAGCTGCTGCTTTCCTCCGGGCAGGCTGTAAACGGTTCCTTCGGAGAAGATATCCGCCGGAGCGGCCTCGGTCCACATCTGGTACAGGTCTGCGCCATAGCGACGGAGGAGAAGTTCCAGATAACCCTTGAGCTGATAGAAATCCCCCTTTGAGGCGGCGTTCTTCCAGTTCTTCTCAGCTGCTCCGCTGATGATCATTGCAAAGCAAGGATGCTCCTCATAGCCTTCGAGAGTCTCTCCACCCTTTTCGGGAAGTCGCTGGTACACCGAGCCGTACTCGAAGGTCTTGATGCGGGAGACCTGCCTGTTGGCATTGTATGCAACGACCTCCAAACCGTTCAGGATCAGCGTCTGTCGCATCACGTTCAGGTCGGAGCTGAGAGGATTCACGATGTGCACGAGCCTCTCCGCCGGGAAGGTCTTCAGGTCTTTATAGTAATCCGCCTTGGTCAGCGAATTGTTCATGGTCTCGTTGAAACCATTGGCGGCCAGGAAGTTGGATATCTGGTTGCGGATGGCTTCCGGCTGGGGAGTCGGCGATGCCGTCACGCTCATTTTCATGTGGTGGGGCAGGCCGATGTTGTTGTATCCGTGGATGCGGAGGATTTCCTCCACCACGTCACATTCGCGATAAACGTCTATCATATAGCTCGGAGCCAGCACCACGGCCTTGTTGCCGGTGTTGGATACGAACTTGTACTGCAGGGCCTCGAGCACCTTGGTAATGCTCTCGTGGCCTATCTTCTGGCCCACGAACGCCTCGATGCGGTCGTAATCGAGCTCGATGCGCTTGCGCTCGACGGGTTTGGGATAGATGTCGGTGATCCCGCTCGCCACATGGCCTCCGGTAAGCTCGCAGATAAGCATTGCAGCGCGCTTGAGGGCATAGACGGGAACCTCCGGATCCGCCCCGCGTTCGTAGCGGAAGGATGCATCGGTCTGAAGGCCCTGAGTCTTGGAGGTCCTGCGGATGGAACCGGGATCGAAATATGCGCTCTCGAGGAAGACCTCGGTGGTGGCCTCGGTCACTCCGCTGTCTTCACCTCCGAACACGCCGGCGATGCACATCGGGCGCGTAGTATCGGCGATGACCATATCTTTTTCGCAGAGCTTGTGGTCCGCACCGTCCAGGGTGCGGATGATCTCTCCTTCCGCCGCACGGCGCACCACAACCTTGCGTCCGCCGATCTTGCCGGCATCGAAGGTATGGAGGGGCTGCCCGAGTTCGAAGAGGATGAAGTTGCTTATATCCACCACGTTGTTGATGGGACGGAGACCGATGCTGAGGAGTTTCTTCTGAAGCCATTCCGGAGAAGGAGCCACCTTCACGTCCTTGATGGTCAGGCCGCTGTATCGCGGTGCGCCCTCGCTGTCACGAACCTCGACCTCGATTGCATCCTTGCCACTGCCAGCAGCAAAACCACTGACATCCGGGTATTTGAGCGTGCCGGGAAGATCGTGATACTTGAGATAGGCGTAGAGATCGCGCGCAACGCCGATGTGCGAAGCGGCATCCACGCGGTTCGCCGTAATCTCGTACTCGATAACCGCCTCGGTCTTGAGATGCAGCCAGTCTTTTGCCGGAGTGCCGACCGGAGCATCCTCCGGAAGCACCATGATTCCGTCGTGGCTGCTGCCGATGCCGAGTTCATCCTCCGCGCATATCATGCCGAAGGATTCCACTCCGCGGATCTTGGACTTCTTGATCTTGAAATCTCCGGGCAGAACCGTGCCAATCTGGGCGAAGAGCACCTTCTGGCCGGCGGCCACGTTGGGCGCGCCGCATACGACCGTCAGGAGTTCCCCCGTACCCGCATCCACCTTTGTGATGTGGAGATGGTCGGAATCGGGATGCGCTTCGCACTCCACGACCTTGGCGACGACCACGCCGGCGAGTCCGCCGGGGATCTCTTCCTGCTCTTCGAGGCTGTCCACCTCGATACCTATCGCAGTCATGGCCTCGGCAACTTCTGCCGGGGTAAGATTCATCTCAAGATAATCCTTGAGCCAATTGTAAGAGACTTTCATATCCTATTTCAAATCTTCCGGATCGAACAGGGAAGCGACGAAGCGGTCCCTGTCGAAAAGTTTCAAATCTTCTATTCCCTCACCGGTCCCTATGAAACGCACGGGAACCTCGAACTGGTCGGTGAGGCCGACCACCACCCCGCCCTTGGCCGTACCGTCGAGCTTGGTGACGGTGATGCAGGTGATATCCGTTGCCCTCGAGAACTCCTTGGCCTGCTGGAAAGCGTTCTGGCCGGTGGAGGCATCGAGGATCAGCATGACATCGTGCGGGGCATCCGGGATGACCTTGCGGCAGACATTACGTATCTTGCCCAGCTCGTTCATCAGGTCGATGCGGTTGTGCAGGCGCCCTGCCGTGTCTATTATTGCAACATCCGCGCCTCTCGCGACGGCCGCCTTCACGGTGTCGTAGGCGACGGATGCAGGGTCGGAGCCCATTTCCTGGCGGACAATGTCCACCCCGGCGCGCTCAGCCCAAATTACAAGCTGGTCCACGGCGGCGGCGCGGAAGGTATCCGCTGCTCCCAGTATAACCTTTTTGCCCTGGCTCTTGAAGAGATGGGCAAGCTTTCCTATAGTGGTGGTTTTCCCCACGCCGTTCACGCCTACCACGAGTATCACGTAAGGCTTTTTGGAGAAATCCATTTCTACAGAATTTCCGCCCTTCTGCAGGAGGGCGGAAATTTCATCTCGCAGATAGCCGACCAGTTCCTCGAAGGAAGTGTAGCGGTCTCTGCCGACCCTTTCCTCCAGGGCATCGATCACCTTCAAGGTGGTATCGACGCCCATGTCGGATTCAATAAGGGCCTCTTCTATCGCGTCGAGGGTGTCATCATCCACCCTCGACTTG
>JAEENZ010000180.1 GCA_016283985.1 Bacteroidales bacterium
GTTGATGGTTCCGTGCAGGAGCAGGAAGATGATGAGGAAAGCGCCGCTGATGGACTGTATGAATTTCTTTCCGATGGATGAATTGAAAATAAACATCTGATTTGGTACTATTTGGTCTGCAAATATAAGTCATTTCTTGCAAGTTTGCGAATTTTCCAATATTTTTGTTTCCCGCAAATAAACAATTAAAGCTAATGTACAAAAGAGTTCTCCTTAAACTCAGCGGCGAGAGCCTCGGAGGCCCTGCCGGTAAAGGTCTCGACGAAGCGAGTCTCAGCAAATTTGCAAAAGAGATAGCGGCGGCAGTCTCCGCCGGATACCAGATAGCCATAGTGAATGGCGGAGGCAACATCTTCCGCGGCATCCAGGGCATGGGAAAAGGCTACGACCGCGTCACCGGAGACCGCATGGGCATGCTCGCAACGGTGATCAACTCCCTCGCGCTCTCCTGCGCCCTTCGCACTGAAGGCATTGAGGCAAAAGTGTTTACCGCAACGAACATGGCGCCGCTCGCACAGCTCTACACCCGCGACAACGCTGTCGAGGTGCTGGAGAAGGGAGGCGTGGCGCTGATTTCGGGAGGAACCGGCAACCCTTATTTCTCCACCGATTCCGGCGCAGCCCTCAGGGCCCTCGAAATCGGAGCGGATGCAGTTCTGAAAGGCACCCGCGTGGATGGTGTCTATACCGCCGATCCAGAAAAGGACCCCACCGCCGTCAAATACGACGACCTCACTTTCCAGGAGGCTCTCTCCAAGCACCTGAAAGTAATGGACATGACGGCATACGCCCTCTGCGAGCAGGGACCGGTGCCCATCGTGGTGTTCGACATCAACGCCCCCGGCGCACTGCTGGCAATCCTGAAGGGGGAAAAGCTTGGCACACTGGTACATGCGTAGCCTTGCGGGTCACAGACCTGCCCTTTGCCTTTCGCGGAGGGAAAAAATGAAACAAAACTAAGAAAGATATGTTAACCGACAGAGCAAAAGAAATCCTGAACGGCGCTGAAGAAAAAATGCAGGAAGCCGTTCTTTTCCTCGAGGAGGACCTCAAGACCTACCGCGTAGGCAAGGCCAGCCCCGCCATCTTCAACGGCGTGACTGTCAGCTACTACGGCACACCCACCCCGCTGATGCAGGTTGCATCCGTCACAACTCCTGACGCCCGCACGCTTGCCATCCAGCCCTGGGAGCGCAACATGATTCCCGTTATCGAGAAAGCCATCCTCGACGCCAACCTCGGATTCACCCCCCAGAACAACGGTGAAATTATCCGCTGCGTAGTACCCGCCCTCACCGAGGAGCGCCGCAAGGACCTCGTCAAAAAGGCCAAGGCAGCTGGAGAGCAGGCCAAGGTGGTGGTTCGCAACGCCCGCCGCGATGCAATGGACCTCCTTAAAAAAGCCCAGAAGAACGAGGGCATGAGCGAGGATACCGAAAAGGAAGGCGAAGGCGAAGTGCAGAAAGTCACCGACAAGTTCGTGAAGAACGTCGATGATATCGTCGCCGCAAAGGAGAAGGAAATACTTACAGTGTAGAGGCTCTACAGCGCCAGACAGTCAAAGTCTGTAATCGTACCGCGGCCTTCGGTCACCAGGATCCGGAGGTCGCTGGCTTTATAGTCTCCGCTGAAACGTGGTTTCTGTGAACCGCCGGTTGCGCTCATCTCCAACAGAGTCTGGAACTGGCCTCCGCCGAGGTTCAGCTGCACCTTGTATTTGCAATTGGTATCCATCCTCCACTGCAGATCGAACTTCTTGAAAGCCACGTCCGGTTTAAGGCTGAAGGTTACCTCCTCACCTGCGTTAAGCGTTATGGGGAGCACTCCGGCAAGAGCGGCATTACCCGTGCTGAACGTCTTGAGCGGATCGGCAGGGTCCTGCATGGTAAGCATGTCCCCCAGTCTGAGGTCCACGGAAGAAGCCCCGATGTAAATTTCAAAGAGCCCCGGCTCGATTACCGGCTTAAGATTCCTGTCGAGCATGGTAAAGTCTTCCGGGCCGAGTTTAAACTCCACTTTCCTGCTTTCTCCAGGCTCCAGGGTAATCCGCTCGAATCCACGAAGCATCCTGTCGTAAACCGTAATGGAACTCACAAGGTCATGGATATATAACTGGGAAATCTCATCTCCCTTGCGGGAACCGGTGTTCTTGATTACGCAGGACACTGTGAGGCTGTCGCCCGGCATTATGCGGGATGACGACAGTCGCATGTCGGAATATTCGAATGTCGTATAACTGAGCCCGTAGCCAAAGTCGTACAGAGCCCCTGCAGCACGAGTTTTCTTGCCTTCCGGTCCAACCCCGACATATCCGTCCACCTGAGAATTGGGCTTAAAGGGGAAATTGAACGGAATCTGCCCGACGGTTCGAGGGAAGGTGACGGTAAGTTTGCCGCCTGGATTGTATTCGCCCAGCAGCACCTGAGCAACGGCGGTTCCCCCGTGAGCTCCGGGATACCAGGCTTCGAGGATGGCGTTCGCGTTGCGGTCGGCCCAGTTCACGCTGAGGGGCCGGCCGTTTATCATTACCACGACAAGCGGTATCCCTGCCTTGTGCACTTCCTTGAGCAGGAGTTCCTGCACGGGAGGAAGGTCGAGGCTGGTGCGGGAACGGTTCTCTCCGCAAGTACGAAGATTGCCCCCAACCACGACCACCGCCACATCGGCATCCCTGGCAGTACGGACAGCCTCGGCGATTCCGGCAGATTCCTCATCTGTGGGCACATATCCATATATTTCAGAATCCGGCCACTGCGAATCCACATGGTCACAGCCCTTCGCATAAACCACTTCCGCCTTACCCTCGAGGGCTTTGCGCAGCCCCTCATAAACAGTCACGGATTCGGTGGCCTGCGGGCCGTAGTGCACATGGGCGTAGCCATCTTCATTAGCATTCGGACCAAGCACGGCAACTTTATGGAGTTTCCCGACATCCAACGGCAGCAGACCGTCGTTTTTGAGCAACACCAGAGACTCCAGGGAAGCGCGCAGAGCCACCTCGTTGTTTTCCGTCCCGTTCACTACCCTGTCGGCCTCCTTCATATCCGCCTCGCTGGTGTAGGGATGATCAAACAGGCCTACCATAAACTTTACGCGTAGTATGTCACGCACGCGCTCGTCCACGGTCTCGATGGACAGCGCGCCTTCGTTCACGAGTTCACGGATGGGAAGGATGTAACTGTCCGGGCTGCGGAAGGTGCAGCGTATGTTCAGGCCCGCCTCAACGCTCTGACGCACCGACTCCTTCATATCGGCGGATGTGTGATGCTTGAGATGAAGATATTCCACAGCATCGGAGTCGGATACCACATATCCGCGGAAGCCGAAATCCCCGCGTAAGCGATCGTAGAGCCAGTATTTGCTGCCCTGAATTGGCTCGCCGTCGTAATCGTTGTAGGAGCTCATGGCACCCAGCAGCCCGCCCCGACGGATCACCTCTTTCCATGGATACATGTGAATATTTTCCACTTCATGCGGGGTTTCGTGGGGGTCGCACCTGGCCATTCCTTCGCGGGCGCCTTTGCCGTTGGAATAGATGGCATAATGCTTGGCCGTGGAGGCCACCTGGTAGTCGGTCTGGAGGCCGCGCACCATCTGGATGCCAAGTTCGGCAACCAGATAGGGATCTTCGCCGTAAATCTCTTCGTAGCGGCCCCAGCGCTGGTCGCGTCCGACATCGAGAATGGGGGCATACACATTTGTGTAGCCCATCAGCCGTCCTTCCCGGCCAGTAATGTATCCCACCTGCCGGATAAGATTGCGGTCCCACGTGTGTCCCAGTCCCAGTTGAGTGGGGAAGTTGGTAGCTTTGTAGGATTCCACCCCGCGTATTCCCTCGTTGGTGAAGTCGGTGGGGATGCCGAGGCGGGTTTCCTCGACAAAGAAACGCTGTACCTCGTTCAGAGCCCAGCCGTGTTTGGATGCCGGCCAGATATAGGGGCTTTCCGTGCTGGGTGGTGTTCCCCATCCAACAAAAGAGTTAAGGTGCTCGTCGATGGCACCGATGCCGTCTTTCCATATTTTGTTTTTCCACTCCGGGGTGGGCAGTTGGTCCTGCAGCACCCGGCGGTAGCCGTAAAGAGTCGCCATCTGGCAGGTCTTCTCTTCAAGCGTCATCTGCCCCAAAAGGTCTTCGATGCGGGCATCCAGCGGAGCCCGCGGATCCTCATAAACATCCTTGATGCCGTTCTTGTTGAAGTCTATCCAGCCTTTGTGGTAGATTTTATTCGCTTTTACGTTTTTTTTTGAAGCGGTGGCTGCATGCAACGGCACGGAAACTGACAGGATAGCAGCTGAAATCAGGAATATGCGGATTGTTTTCATATTCTGGACTTATCAATACAGGGCTTCGGCATAGCGCTGGCCAAGCAAGATGCAGCCTGCGCGGTTGAAATGTGTGCTATCGGCTTTCGCAGGGCACCCTTCTGCACTCACACAGATGCAGTCCGGGATTTGCTCCGCAGTCAGCCGAAGTATGGGGTTGATTATTGATGCACCTTTGTAGGCGTAGTTGACTTCCCCGATAACTATGGGCACACTCCCAAGGGCTGAGCGCAGGTTTGCAACAAATCCGGAGAAGCGTTCTGTGTAGGTCTCCGCCCTGCCTGGGATGTAATCACTCTCACCCTGATGCCATAGAATCGCCTTTAGTTTTCCGTATTTACATGCCTGCAAGGTCCGGCGGATAGCTTCATCGTAAAAAGATGGCATCTCAGTTCCCCAGAGGGCTTCATCGTCCCCGTCATTTTTGCTGAAAAGATATCCGCCGCTGCCCTTTTCCCACTGCTCCAGACGAGATCCACCACGAGCGTTCACAACCAGCAGCACCGGACGACCGTTTTGGCAATGCATGGTCTCTGCGAAGGAAAGACCGAGGCTGTAACCCTGCATGGACATTTTCTTGCGGATGGTGGAGTACTGGTTCAGCGGTGCACTTGCTTGCACTATGTCTCCGTTGGAATTCAGCAGATAAACTCCCGTGATCGGGGTGAAATCTTCCGGCAACACTTCTCCCCGCCCGGCCATATTCGACTGTCCAATAAGGAGATAGATATCGTATTTTTTTCTATCACAAGCCAAACATACGTTCAGTAGGAGTAACAAGAATACAATCTTCTTCATCGGAGCATATCTTATACGAGGTTCACCAGTTTTTCATCCAAAGATTCCTTGTCTGCTTCTTCCACGAAGGCAACTTTGACCGGCACGGCGAACAAGCGCCCCCGGAGGATATCATCTATCTTCTTGCAGTCGAGCACGCGGGCAGCGTCCTTTTCTGTTGTCAGGAGTGCGGCGGTGGGATATTTGCGCACCGCTGCGGCAATCTGCCACATATCCACCTTAGAGTAGGCGTGATGGTCGGGGAACTTGAGCACCTCGACTATCTTGTATGTATCGCTCAAATGTGCCTTCAACTGGCTATCGTCCGCAATGCCGGTAAACAGGATAGCGGTCTTGGAGTAGGTATAGCGCATATCTGCCTCCTCAGGGAAAACAGGAACCGGGACATCGTAATCCAATGTGGTGAAATACAAGGGTTTGTCAGCAGCGAGTTGCAACTTCTCCCTCCATTCATCCCTGTCTTCCGGATCAAGTTCGTGGGGGCATTTGGTCACTATCACCAGGTCGGCGTCGTGTATGCGGGAAGGAAGGTCGCGGAGCCGGCCGAAAGGGAGAAGTTTATCCTCGAAGATGGGACGTTTCCAATCTACCAGCACCATGTTCAGGCTGGCGTGAAGTTTCTTGTACTGAAATGCGTCATCCAAGACGATGATGCCGGCTCCGGCCTCAACGAGCCTGGCGCATCCCTCCACCCTGTTCTTGTCCACCGCCACGGTGACATCGGGAAACTTGCGCTTTATCTGCAAGGGCTCATCCCCTGCAAAAGCGGCGGTGCTGTCCGTCTGAACCAGCTGGAATCCTTTGCTTTTACGCTTGTATCCGCGCGAAAGCACGGCCGGCCGGACCTTCCCCCACCGGCCGCTGGCCTGCAGCAGACGCAGGATCATTTCGGTGTGAGGGGTCTTGCCGGTGCCACCCACGGTTATGTTCCCCACGCAGATGGTGGGAACAGCGGCACCGGAAGCCTTCCGCCAGGCTTTGGCGGCGCGCTTAAGTATAAGACGCTGTATCAGCATTTGGTTCTTATCAGACGGTATATCAGTCAAAGATAACGTTTTTTTTGATTATTTGTATTGCCTTTTTTGGTTGTGGTTTTGAAGATTTTAAATAATTATGTAAATTTGCGTAACGTTAAATAGCGTATTATTATGAATAATACTCGTAATCCGTTTATTATCACTCCTTTTGTCCCTAAACAGTATTTCTGCGACAGGGAAAACGAGACCACACAACTATGTAAGCACATTCTGAACGGAAGGAATGTTGCACTATTCGCAAAGCGACGTTTGGGCAAAACCGGGCTTATTCGCCATTGCTTCGAACAAGATGAGATAAAAAACGCCTTTAACACTTTTCTTGTGGATATTTACCCGGCCGGAAGTCTTAAGGAAATGACTTCCTTGTTTGCAAAAGAGGTATTCTCCAATTCCAAGGCACCAGGCATACAAGACAAAATTTTAAGAGGGCTCAAATCTGTTCAACCAAAAATCGCATACAACGAATTAACATCAACGTACTCCCTTTCGATAGGGATGGGGGACATTTTCCAACCCGAGAAAACTCTGGAAGAGATATTATCTATAATTGACGGCATGAAGAAACCCTCTATAGTTGCAATTGATGAGTTTCAGAAAATACGTGATTTCCAGGAAAAGAATGCGGAGGCATACCTTCGAACAGCATTTCAAAAGTGCAAGAACATCGTATTTCTTTTCACTGGGAGCATTGGGCATTCGATGAACAATATTTTTAAATCACCAGACAAACCATTTTACAATAGTGCAGTAATGATGACTATAAATGTGATCGACCGGGATGTGTATAAGGATTTTGCATTGAAAATGTTCCATTCTGGTGAAAGAGATATCGAGGAGGCGTTAATTGAGAAATGCTACGATTATTTTGATGGCGTCACCTGGTACAATCAGTTGATGATGAATGAGGCTTATGCACAGACAGATAAGGGGGGAACCATATCTATAGAAGCTTTTGATAGCATATACGAAGCCATCATAGCCCAACAGGCGTTTTCCTATCAAGAACTGTTTTCCCGTTTCTCGTCGAAACAAAAACAACTGTTGTTGGCTATAGCCAGAGAAGACAAGGAAGGGGCAATGGTAACTTCGCAGGCATTCCTTCAAAAGTATGGGTTAGGCGGAGCCAGTTCATCGCAAACCGCTGCCATCGCATTAAAAAAAGGAAATTATATATCGGATAACGGGAATAAGAAACAAATAACAGATTTAATCTTCCGGGACTGGCTTAAAAAATTATAATTATGGAGTTAAATAACGGTTATGCCATCCCTTGCCCGGGATTCGGCACTTTCAAGACCCCTGACGGGGACGTTTGCGTGGATGCGGTCCGCGAGGCGATTATCGCTGGTTATACCCACATAGACACTGCGGCCGTCTATGGCAATGAACGCTCTGTAGGAGAGGGTGTAAGGCAGGCGGGGAAGCCCCGCGGAGAGTTGTTTATTACCAGCAAACTCTGGAACACCGAACGCGGCTACGACAACACTCTTCGTGCCTGCGAAAAGAGCCTGCAGGACCTTGGAATGGATTATCTGGATCTCTACCTGATCCACTGGCCTGCCAACGAGCTCCAGTTCGGCAGCAAAGCCACCGGCATCAATCTGGATACCTGGAGCGCTATGGAACGCCTGGTGGACGAGGGGCTTGTACGCAACATAGGTCTGAGCAATTTCTATCCTTCACACATGGCGCCAATCCTTGCGGCGGCAAACATCGCCCCGGCGGTGGACCAGATTGAATACCATCCGGGACTGCTTCAAGAAGAGACGGTTGCGCTCTGCAAGGAGCAAGGAATACTGGTGGAAGCATGGAGCCCGCTGGGAAGGGGACGCCTGCTGGAAGATGCGACGCTTGCCGGAATCGCCGCCGCCCACGGTAAAAGCGTCGCCCACGTGCTGCTGCGGTTCTGCGTTCAGAACGGAGTGCTGCCGTTGGTAAAATCAGTTCACACCGAGCGCATCCGAGAGAATCTCAATTTCCTTGATTTCACTCTGAATGCTGAAGAGATGACCGCAATAGCCGGCCTTCCGGAAACGCGCGTAGGGTCGCATCCCGACACCGCAACCTTCTGACGACACGGGCTAAACCGCGCTTTCCGTATGTGCGTTCACAAGATAAACGATTGACAGATACGGAATTCGGGGGTGGGCTTGCGCCAATGCGTGATGCCTGCCGGAACGTGGCGGCGTGGCTCGTAAACTTTGGGGCGAGGAGATCCCTCGGCTTCGCTCGGGATGACGATTACCAGAAATATGGATACAATTCGTTTCATCAGAACAATAAATCAGATAGCGTTGCGTTCAATGATAAGGACGGGGCTGTCCCAGAGTGGGAGGTCCTTGAATCCGTCAGTTGTCTTCAAGGCCGATATTTCGTGGATATAACCTGTGAGCAGATCTACATAGACAGGGTCCTTGAGATTCAATCCCTTCAGCCTGACATCCATACACAATCTGTCCAGAGTATCCGAAGGACGGGCACCTGACAGCCAGAGCAGGCATCCCACGGCTTCGCCTTTGCGACCGACACCTATGCAGGTTACCTCTCTCGTGCCGGCACATTCCACCTTCACTCCCTCCTTCGGTTCAAGATCCGAAGAGAACACGCTCGTAACATGCTGTACGGCATAGAACTTGGGACGTTTATATACCGGCTCTTTGTTCCCGTTCATCCGAATCAGGCCGAAGGACTGCAGCATCCATCCGTAATTCAAATCCACCATGGTAAAGAACGAATAGGGAATGCCCAGTCCCCAATGAGCCAAAGCCTGCCGCAAATCCCATTTTGCCTGGCTATATTCATTCCACTCTATGTTGCGCATGGCATGGCCGTATTCCAGTTGCCCGGGGCAACCGGTCTCTCCCTGCAGCAGTTTGATGGACGGGGAATACCTGTCAATATCCTCACGGAGTTTTTTTATGGCAGGTATTATACTTTCTGGAAGAGGCCAATATGCGTGGAAGGTTATATAATCAATATACTTGATTCCGTCCTGAGCTGCTATCAGTTCCATCGCCTGTCGTATATATTCCCGGTCCGGAGAGCAGCTGCCGAACGCGGCTATTTTCGCCCCCGGATCCTCCTCGCGTATGGCTTGGGCAGTGCGTACGAAAAGGTTTGCATAGAGGGCATACGAATCAAGGTTTTTGCGACCGTCCGGTTCGTTCCAAACTTCCCACATAGTCACTTTCCCTTTATAGCGGGCCACGCATGCCTTGACATAATGCAGCCAGGCATTCATAATCGGGCCGTCCGGAAAGAGTTTGGCATTCAGGTCATGCCCGTGTTTGGAGTAAACAGGATTGCCGTAGCAAAGGCACATCCACGGATGAACCCCTTCGGCCAAAAGCCCGTCCACATGGGCATCCAGCCAGCGGAAATCATATTTCCCCTTCTTTTGTTCCGTCTTAGCCCAGCCACTCTGAAGACGACCGTACCCGACGCCGGTTTCTCCTACATACTGCTTGAACTGTTCAAAATCTGCATAATCCCGGTCCATTGTTTCCACTCCAACGCTCCAGCAGGAAGGCGCGTCAAGCGACGATCGCACGGCGTTTAGTTCCCCTGCCACCGGCAATGGTGCCGGATGTGCCCGGAGATTCTCCCAGGTAACGGATTTCTTCAGTTCCTGCGCATCGGACAAAAAGTATATCATCAAGAATGGCAACGTTCGGAGTAATAACCTTTTATTCATAGAAAACCTGGTGTGCTGAATATCAATTACTTTGGATAACTTACTGATAATCAAAGGTAACGCAAACCATTAAAGGTGGCGTTGCCGATGTCCGACACCGGGCCTACGTGCCGCAGGGATGGTGCCGCGGTAGACGTGAGGCCGGCTTCAAGGGCGGGGCCGAACAGATGGTAGGAACGGGATATCTGCCCGCCGAAAAGCAGGCATTCGATGCCGTATTCCGCGAGGATGGGCGCAAGGGCCTCAGCCAAAATGCCGCCGACCTCCGCAAAGCGCTGCGCGGCATCTGCAGCGACAGGATTTCCCGCCAGATCTTTGACCGTCAGACCTTCCGGGAAACCGCGGAGGAAACCGCGCTTGGAGGCATAGTCTTCGAGGATGCCGTCGCGATAAGGAATGTTCCAGATGGGCACCAGCGGCGATCCCATTTCATTCAGAAGAGGTTTGCCGTCGATGCTGATGGCGAATCCCAGTCCAGTCCCGAGAGTCACAAGCGCCACTCGCGAATAGCCGCGTCCGGCCCCGGAATGCACTTCTCCCAAGAGCATGGCAATTACGTCGTGGATGAAGCGGAAGGAAGGCTGGTCGGAGTCTGCCGCCACCAGATCCGCGAAGCGTTCGCCATAAACGGAGGCGAACTTATGCTTCATCAAGAATATCCCGTTTGCATAATCAAACGGCCCGGGGATGGCCACAGCCACATCTGAAGCATCCCCTACCGCTTCGCAAAGAGCCCCCGCGATTTGCTCGCGGGAGCCACCGGAATCAATTGGCACGGTCCGACCGTCGGAGCACTTGATAAAAGTGCCTCCTACGTCAAGCAGGATCGTTTTGGTAGCCATCACGCAGGCAGGTCTTATGGACGCGGATGGGCTCCTTGCCCAGGTTTTCAATCATATATTTGCCCATGCTTGCGGGCACGCAGGCAATCTCCATGAAATCAAGGTCGAAGTACCTTTCAGGATGCTCTACACTGCGGATACGGACATGCTCTCCGTCCACGAGGGTAAGCACATGGAACTTCTCGCCACGGGTATCCTGCTCACACGCCTTTTCGAACTCGAGCCGGCGTAGGGAAATGTACATCTGCGGATTCTCGCCGAGGATATATTCCTTCCAACCATCCCCTTCGCAATCAAGGCGGGGCTCCTGAACAATGTATTCGGGGCTTGAAGGGTCGTGGATGACGCTATGGCGGCGGTCCTGGCGGACATTCAGTTCTCCCAGATGAGTATGGATAGGGCGCTGCTTGCCGTCGAAGTCCAGGCGCAGGTAGTCGTACATCTTATATGTATATGAGCCTATGGTAAGGGATCCAATCTCCAGGATAACCTGGTTGCGGCCGCTGGAGTGAATGGTTCCGGCAGGGAGCATCACTTGCAGACCGGGTTTGGATTCCTCGTAACTCACGTATTTCATATAGTCGCATTCCTCGTGTCTGGTGTCGGCAGCCTCTATTTCCTTGAAGAAAGCGGGGATGTCGGCATCATCGCGGAAGCCGATGAAGGTCTTGGCCTCGTGGCCGGTAATTACCACGTAATAACTCTCGTCCTGCCGGCCGAACTCGTTGTAGTTCTCCACGTTGAACTTGCCGCCGCTGTGGCACTGTATGCTCATATTGCCGGTGGAATGATAGGAGTCATCCCAGTTGAAGCGGATGGGGAAATAGCCCTTGTATTTGCGTACACATTCCGCTCCCATGAGGTTTACGCCTTCTTTGTGGACGAATGAGCAGTAGTTGATGTCAAGGATTTCGCTCCCGGCTTCCACCATTACGCTCACTTCCATGGGGATGAAGTCGAAGACCCAGGCAGCGTTGCGCATCTTTTCCGGAAGACCCCGGAGTTTCTTCATATAGGTTCCGCCCCAGACACCTTCGAGGTAACAGGGCTTGGCGCGGAAAGGATACTTGACGAGTTGGGCGCAGATTTCAGCAAAGGTGGAGAACGGCATCATCTGCAGTTTTGCAGGGTCATTGTCCAGCACGTACCAGTCCAGTTCTCCCGTTGCAAACAGCTCCTTGCGCAGTTGCACGGCGTTTTCAAAGTCGCAATAGTAGCAGCGGCGGATGGTGCGGTTTATGATGCCTGTGTGCTTCTTGCCAAGGTTGGCATATTCTCCGGCGCGGATACGCAGCATGCTGTTTTTGGGCGTGATGTCAAAGAAGACCTTGACGTCGTACAGGTCACGGAAGCCCTTGAACAGGGAGCCGTAGCCATATACGGCCATAATCTTGCCGGCGGTCTTTGCTGCGGCAACGTCTTTCCGGAAAGCATCGGCCTTTGAAGGGTCGATAAGACCGGCATATCCCCCATGATAAACCTTGCCGTAGAGAAGGGTGGGGTCTATCTTTGTATCCCATATAAGCATGGGGTCTATGATGGCATCTATTTCCTTGCCGCTCTTTAGGAAGGCGGCGTCTGCGTCAATGGATTGGAACTCCAGCCCAAGAAGGTCGCATTCGCGGTTCATCAGACTGACGAACCTTCCCCACTGTGCGGTGGTGTAACCGTCCAGCCCCACCACAACGCCTTCCTTGCGGGCTTTCTCCGCCAGGGTGGCAACAAATCTCCTGGCCACATTTGGTGTGCCCCCGGCTATTATTGACTGTTTTACATTCTCTGACAATTCCGGACGATTGACCGGCTTAGGGTCATCGAACGGAAAGGGGTTGTACATGAAACTCATAGCGCGTAGTATTCAAATCCCATAATATCTGCAAATGCTTCCAGTTGAGCACGCCAGTCACCGTCAACGATGGCATAATGCTGTGTGGCGCCGATGCGCAGTATCTTCTCGAAGAGTTCCTTGACAGGGGTCTCGGGACGGAAGATGGTGTGGCTGTAGGTTGCAAGCAAGTGTTTCTTGCTGCTCTGCGGAGTATCCTTCTCAGAGAGGCTTTCCGCCATGAAGGTAATCAATTTGTACCTGCCATCCTCTTCGTAAAGGCCCGCCACGGTCTTCATGCCGGGGCTGAAACGGTACCAGGCGAAGGGGGCGCCGGCATATTTCCAGGATGTCTTTGCAAAGCGGACGTCCCGGGAGATTATCACATTGTCCTGCCAGGCAGGGTCGTTATGGTCGTTGGGACCGGCATGGCCGCCAGCGAAGGTGCCGAAATCATCCTCTATATGGAAAGGCTCGACGAAGTTGACGTTCTTTCCGCTCATGAGTTTGAGGATGTAGGTGATGAGCCCTGCGCCTATGTCTGCCTCCGGCACCAGCACACTCACGTTCTCGTTGAACCACTGCGGATAGAAGCCAGCACGGCAGCCGGCAGTGCGGAATGTGGCCTGGTCGATATCGTTGTAAACATAACAGTCGATGTCGTTCTTTTCCGCCATCTTCTTAATAGCCAGGGTTGCCTTGACGCAGCCGATGAATTTGTCGTACTCAACATCCGGCATCATCTTGTATTTAGATGTAAGTTCGTCGGCATATGCCTTCACTTCCTCCTCGGTAAGATTCTCTATCTCCGTGCCGTAGTCGCTGTATGGCAGATAGTGAATCTCGGGGCCTATCTTGGTGAAGAGATCATAGTTGTCGATATATGTGCTCCACATGGCCTCGTTCATATTGGCCATCAGCCCCACGTTGGAACGGCGAAGTACGCTTCTGGTCTTTGCTGCAGTTGCGAACACCCGGAGCTTCTCCGTTATCTCCTTGCGGGTGCCGAGAACGGTCTTCACATTCTTCCGTCGGGTGCGGGCAACGCTTCCGGAACCTTCGAGAGAGCCCACAAGGGTGCCGGCACAGAGGTAATCCACGAAGTCATCCTCGTCCAGGGTGGTCTCGAAAGTCATCCTGGACTTAGCCACGTTGCAGAAGATTATGGGGATTTCAGGGCAGTCGCGAAGGAAGCGAATCCAAGCGAAATCCTCGCTCCAGCTGAGGAACTCGGCATATATGAAATCAACCTTTTCGTTATAGAAGAGGTTCATGGCGCGTTCGGCATCTTCCCTTTCATAAACGATTCCGGGATCCACCAGGTCGAGGAAATCCATGGTGGCTTTTATTTCCTTGACGGCTTTATCCTTGCGCTCGCCATACGTGCCACGCTTGGGGCCACTCAAATTCTTAAAGCGGGGGCTGGCAATGAGCAGCAGCCCCGCTTTGGGTTTGGAGGTTTTAAGTAACTTATCCATATCAGTGATTCTTGTTATAATCTTTTTGATAACTGGTTCGCGCAACTATGAACATCAGCACACTGCACACCACCCAGATTACCGCCAGTATGGGGAAGGTGGCGCTGAGGCTGCCCATGCTTTCTTTCAGGGCGCCGAGGATTACGGGCGCCAGTGCCCCGACAGCAAATCCGGTCATAATCATGGCACTGGAGCAGGATGCATGCAGGCGTTCGGGGGTAACGTCGTACAACACAGAATAGGTGTTGGCATCAAAGAATGCCCGGAAGAAGCCCCATCCGGCGAAACTGGCATAGAGCACCCAGAGAGCGGGATGTCCTCCCATCAGGAAGAGAAATACCGCACCTCCGAGAAGGCCGGCAGCCTGGAGTTGCATGCGCACCTTGTGGCTGCGGGAGGCCAGCTTATCCGAAAGCGTGCCGGCAAGCAGCACACCGATGAAGGCGGCAACGTAGGTCCAGAACATGGAGTTGAAGCCCGCGGCTGCCTGGCTCTGCCCGAATTCCTCCTGCAGATAGGCGGGGACCCAGGTCATGTAGCCCGTGATTACGAAGATGAGGCCGCTGAAGCCGATGGTGAGCATAAGGGCGGTGGGGGTTGTGAAGACGGTGCGGAAGCCGTCGAAAAAGGCGGGTTTTCGATCCCGCACTTCCGCCTCTTCGACGGATGTGGACGGGTAGTCGCGCAGGCGCAGGATCATAAGGATTCCCCAGATGATGCCGGCGGCGCCGAAGATGATGAAGGAGTATTTCCAGCCGAGGCGGTCGGCGATGAGCCCGGCGAGCCAGCCAGCAAGGATGACTCCGACGTAATATGCCGTCTGGTGGATGGACATCGCACGTGCGCGGGTATCCGTATGGTATTGGCCCAGCAGCGAATAGTTCGCCGGGCCGAAGAAGGCCTCACCTCCGCCCGTGGCAACGCTGCGCAGCACCACCAGCCACATGAAACTCGTAGCGAGTCCAGTGAACATGGTTGCGACGCTCCAGAACAGAATACTGATGGTTGTAACCCACTTGCGGGAGAAGCGGTCGCCCGCCCATCCGCCGACAGGCACCATGATGGCATAAAAAAGATTGAAGATCGTCGCGATCAAACCGACCGAGGTATCCGTGAGGTTGAGTGCATCCCTGATTGCGGGCAGCACCGTGTTGAACACCTGCCTGTCGCCCTGGTTCAGCAGATATGCCATCCAGAGCAACAGCAGGACCTCCCATTTATAGTATCGTTTCATTCCGTATCAATCTATTTTCATATCTGAATACAATGGAAGATGGTCCGAAGCATAGTATCCACCGTAAAGTATTCCGTTGCACACGTAATTCAGCGGAGTAATCCCTCCCCGGTAATAAATATAATCTATCCGGCTGGCGTTGGAGTACATGTTACGGCTTAGGTCGAAAGCATTGTAGGTCGCAAAAGGGCCCAGCCTGCCGGAGGGACCGGCCCCGTCATAAGCATCAGTCCAGTATGTCCTGTACGCCACGGATGCATCATCGGCCGGGCGGGCGTTCATGTCGCCGACGAAAACTGAAGGATATCCGGAAGTGTTGTAAAGTTTCTCCATATCTTCATATACATGAGCGTAATCCGCCCTCACATCGGCATCCAAAGCCCCATGGGTGACCATCACGAATATGCTCTTGCCTCCCTTTGTCAGCACTCCGCAGCACCCACCGCGATTCATAGTGCCATCATTGGTAACCATCGTACCAGGCGTATCGGAGAGCCAGAAATAGTGCCAGTCCGTCAGGGTGAAATCATCCTTTTTATACGCCAGCCCCTGAGCCTTGTCTCCAGCCCCGTCCTGGGAGTAGGGGCTGAAGAAACGGAAGGCATAAGTGTCGGAAAGTTGCGAATTCAGGTAAGTCTGGATTCCGCTGCTGCATTCGTTCAGGCCGAAGAAGTCGAAATCATTGTCCCGGATGGACTGAACTACGCGAGTCTTGCGGTTTTCCCAATTGTTCTGCGGATCGTCTTCGTCGTCTTTGCTTACACGCACATTGTATGTCCCCACGCGCAAGACATCATCGTAAACTGCCCTTCACTCGGGTTCGTAGGTGAGGGTTATGGATGCGATTGAGCCTTTGACATAAGCATAAAGATAATATCTTATCGCAGCATCGGCATCAATCGGCATATCATAAGTGTATTCGACATTCCTTTCGCTCCAAGACTGCTTTGCACATACAATCTCAGATGCTGCAGGATGGCTGGTATTCGCAGATATGCTTTTGACTATTTCAAATTCCGGAGTACCGGAGGATGTTTTATCGACACAGATTACCTGCTTAAGTCTATATCCAGATATTATAGGGAAACCCAGATAGCGTTTCTGAGCATTAAACGCCAATCTTTTGGCTGATGTATCCCAATATAAAACAGCTGAAGTATTTGTGGCATTACCACAATCGGCCAAGACAAACGAATAGGCAGTTCCATAAAGCGGGTAAGCTCGCTCAATACCACCTTCCACATGAGGATAATCCCCTTTTGTTTTATCTGTCGGCCACGCAGGATCCACCGCAGGAGGTGTGCCCGTAAAATCAAAGTTAAGAACAATTTCAGCCGCACCGGCTTTGGAGAGCGTTCCAAGGTTATAGATTTTGTTCCTGGCGATAGTGGTAAGCGTGGCTTTGGCGACCGTCTTTACAAGATAACCGTTCAAATAAACCTTGAGGTCGGTATCCAACTCGGTAGGCCTTACCGCAATATAGTAGTCCGTTCCCGTGGAAAGAGATGTGCTGCCATCTATGGAAAACTCCACGTTGTCATAAGTTGTCTGGCCATAATCCGTCAATGTGGGTTCATAGGGTGAAGTGGTACTCAGGTCTGCACGGAAACGACCGGAAATAACCTTGTTGGCAACGACAACCCTTCCTCCCTTGATATCCGTATCCGATACCTGGAATTTAAGAAGCGCCACGGCGCTTTTAAAGGCGAAGGTATTGTCGGTACTGTAAGCCGTAGCCACCATGGCACTGCGGTCAAAACTGTTTGCAACCAGTGTTTGGGAATGGGGGACATCAACAGCGGCCATTTTATATATTTCACCTTCACCGGTAAAGTTAACTGTCCTGCGGCCCGTGGCAGGATAGATTGCCATATATGCACTTCCATCCACCCAGCCGTCCCCGGTGTAGGTAAAATCGGCAGAGGAAGCGTTTGCTCCCAGGGTTGTAGAGAATGTGTATCCGGCATGAGTTTCCGAATCGCCTTTCCCTTGCGAATAAACGGTAATCTCATCTCCGTCTTCCCAGAAATTCAGCGGCTTTCCGGTTTCCGGATTCGTGCCGATGACGGCCTTGGAGTCAGGCGCCTTACCGTCCATGGTGGCACTGAAAGTAATCGTGCTGATTTCGCCGGAGGGTTCGTTTTCCGCGGTCTGTTCAATGGCTTTTTCGCATGAGGCGAATGCAAGTGCCGCCATTGCAAAAAGTATATATCTTCTTGTTTTCATGTCTGTTCACATTATAGGTTTACTTCGTCCCAATCTTCAAAAGAAGATTTTTTGCTTGCGCATACTATGCCTTCGTATTTCAAGACCAGGACTTCGGCCTGCGGAGCGGTGTATTCCACACCGGACATATTGCTTTTCATTTCTTTCATGATTATATTGTTGTCGTTACTGTTCGTAGGTTAGCGTGATGGCGGCAATAGTCCCTTTGACCATGCAATAGATATAGTATCTGGTATTGACCGCCGTCCCGGACAATTCGTAAGTGAACCATTTGCCATTCTCGTTGAATACCTGCGCCTCACCACCTGTCACAATATCAGCAGGAGCGTCCGAAGTGTTGCCAACTATGCTTTCCACTATTTCAAATTTTGCTGTGAGGGCGCCACTTTTTTTGTAGCAGTCTATCTTGGTCAGTTTGTATCCCGGAATTGCGGGGAGACCAAAATAACGCTGCGACGCATTGAATAAGAGCCCCGTACTGTACCAACAAACATTTGCTTTGCCCGCTCCGCCACAATCGGCAAGGCAGAAAGAGTAATTCGTTCCATACAGCGGATATATGCGTTCAATACCGCCATCAACATGTGCGTATCCATATGAAGTAGGCCACGCAGGATCCACCGCAGGCGGAGTGCCGGAAAAATCAAAAGGCAAGACCATTTCCTCGGCACCGGCCTTTGTCAATGTGCCCAGATTGTAAACCTTATTCCTTGCAAAGGAGGCGCAAGCGGATTTGCTGATAGTTTTCACCAGATATCCATTCAAGTAAACCTTGAAACCGTCTGTAAGGTCGGTAGGGCGTACCGCCACATAGTAATCCGTTCCAACAGAAAGAGATGCGCCGCCGTCGAGGGTGAAGTTCACATAGTTCTGTTCAACCACGCCCGTGGCGCTATACTCTGACAGTACCGGTTCGTAGGGAGATGCCGTGCTGACATCGGCACGGAATCTTCCGGAGATACGGTCGGCACCGTCTGCGATTATGCTACCGCCCTTGATATCCGCATCAGCCACCTGGAACTTGATGAGGGCGGTCGCATTCTTGAAGTTCAAGGTGCTGGATCCCGCAGGAGCATAGGCGGTCATGACAGCAGCGCTCTTATCGAAACTGCCTGCCACAAGAGTCTGATTTGTAGGCACATCGACAGCCGCCATCCTATACGCCCCATCAGTGGGAGTGTAATTGATCGCCCTTTTCTCGTTTGCAGCGGGATAAATAGCAAGATAGTCTCCGCTGGTGCAGCCATCCCCCGTGTAAGTAAATGTGGCGGAGGTGGAATTGGAGACCAGGTCCGTACTGAATTCATAACCACGCATGGACATTGCAACAGACCCCGAATAATCGGCGGAGGTATAGACGGTAATTTCATCGTCATTTTCCCAGAAAGTCTGCGGTTTGCTCTTGTCGTTAAGATCAAGTACGGCTTTTGAATCCGGCGTGGCGACACCTCCCATCACAGCCTTGAAAACCACGGTACGCACACCATCGACTATATATTCGTTGGAAGCATTCTCCGGATCGGCCGTTTTCGTGCAGGCAGCCATCGCTGCGACGGCTGCAACAAATATGAATAATCTGTTCCTTTTCATAATCGTCTGCATTAAAGGGTGGATAAATCAACTACATCCCATTCTTCGGTGGCTACCGTAGAAAGGATGATGTCACTGGTACACACAAGACCTTCTGTTTTCATGAATAAAACTTGGACTGCCGGTGGCAGATACTCTTTTGTTTTCATACGGTTATATGCTATCTTATTTTGAAATCGACGTAGATGGGGAAATGATCTGATGCGACGAGCCCATCGTAGAGGGTGTCATCGCAAACATAACGAAGCGGCGTCACTCCTTTTCCCTTGTAGTAAATGAAATCTATGCGGTTGGTTGGGAGCGGTTCCGGTTTCCAACCATTGAATGTGCCTTGAGGGCCGGTGCGGAGTTCGGGCCTATCGTCGAAGACATGATAGGAATCCGTCCACCAAGTCCTGTAGGTGGCCGAAGCGTCGTCGCTTTCCCTGGCATTGAAATCACCAACGAAAAAAGAGGGATACCCTTTCGGATTGTATTTCTTTTCCATATCGATAAAGATATGGGCACCGGCGGCATGGTCCTGCTTGTTGAGAGGAGCGTGCGTCACCATCACGAAATAATAGCGGCGACCTTTCAACTCCCTCAGCGTCAGGCAAAAACCACCCCTCATGAACTTACCTCCGTCGTTAATTTGTCTTTTCTCCGGAGGATTGGATGTCCAGAAATAATGGGGTTCTCCCACGAGGGCGAAACGATCTTTGCGCCAGATTACGCCGTGTGCCTTGGTGCCATGGCCATCTTCCGCATAAGGGCCGAAGAAATAGCAATCATAATCCGCCCCGTTTTCAGCGAGCAGACGGGGAACACTTTCCTGCTCCTTAGAATCCACTTCCTGCAAGCCGCATATATCGAATTTGCAGGCCAGGATGGACTGGATAACCCTCGGCTCACGGGCCTGCCAGTTATTGTCCGGGCTTTTCGCATCCAGCGGAGCACGACGCAGGTTATATGAACCGACACGGAGCTGTGCCGGCTTCTTCGCCGGGCAAATTGCACAGGCGAGAAAGAGAGTTGCCATGGTGGCGGCCATCATAAAGAATATCTTTCGCATAACCAAGGCATTATCTGTCCGCTGCAGTCCAATCGTAATTGTTCTTGAAATTGAAGTCGCCGGTAAAGGTGAATGAACAATTCTCGAAGTTGACTCTCTCCACATGTACGAACATTTCGGGCATTTTCTTCGGCACGGGACCATGGCGGTTCACATCAGGCATATCTGCCTGGGTAAGACGCGTAAACCGGCAGTTGCTGAAAAGAATATCCTGGAAAGGACAGTCTTTCCTGCCCTGCAGATAAGGCATATACATAGATTCCACCTGCATGTCGGTAAAGCGGAGATTGCGGATAGCCGCAGCAAGGACCTCCGGATTTTCATGAACCCGGCCGTAAACGGGGTAGAATACCTTATCCATGCGGATGTTGGAGAAGTGGATATTCTCAATCAGGGTGGCTTCTCTGCCATAGTCGTTAGATGCATCCTGAGGGTTTCGAGCCGTGTATTCCGGCAGATCTATGCTCACCCCTTTCGAAGAGTCATAAATAACCAGATTGGAAAGCAAGCAGTCGCGTATTATCCCATCGTTTGTCCATCCGAGGCGAATTGCCGCCGACCAGCTGCGAAGTACGCAGTTGGTGATGGTCACGCGTTCGCAGGCCTTATCCTCCTTTAGGGAACGGCTGTTGGCGCGGATGATGATAGAATCATCGCCGGATTCTATGATGCAGTTGGACACCGTAACATCGCGCGAGCAGTTCAGGTGAATGCCGTCGTTGTTGGGATAGCGGACGTCTGCAAGGATGTTGCAGCGGTCGAAATGGACATAATCGCAGTCGTGAATCCAATAACTCCATCCGGCAGGCTGGTTGCGCATGGTCACATCGGTAATCCTCACATTCTTGCATCCGGCAAAGAATACCACCCTGGGGAGGGATTGTTTGCGCGGCACGGTGCGGACAAAGTGCCAGCCCGTCCAATTGTCTCCTTCCTTCGGTTTGGTGAAACATGTTCCGTTGCAGTCGATTACGCCGCGGCCGGTGATGGCTATGTTCTCGGCCTCATCGGCATAAATCAGGGAAACGTTCCTGAAGCGTGGCATCGCCTCGGAATCATAATGCCGCACATCGGTGCGTTCCGGATAATCTGCGAGATCGGGCGAAGCCAGGAGGACGGCATCGGCGTCAATGACCAGTTCCACTCCGCTTTTGATTTCGAAAGGGGTCACGAGGAAGGTTCCTCCAGAGAGGACAACCTTTCCGCCACCGGCATTTGAAACCTCATCAATGGCCTTCTGAAGCACTTTGGTAACCTTGGTCTTGCCATCGGCCTTTGCTCCGTACTTCTTGAGGTCTATATCTTTTGCCTGTATTACAGACGCGCAGGCAAGCGACGCAAGTGCTATTATAAAGCTTTTTTTCATTATAAATCAGTTTGTGATCGATACATCTGCATACACGGGGAAGTGGTCGGAGGCGTACAACCCTCCGTAAAGCGTGTTCTTGCACGCATATGCTTCGATCGATATGGGGTTTCCTCCGCGGAAGAATATCATGTCTATGCGGCTCTTTCCGCTAGTTGAAGAATAGCCGTTGAACGTATTGGTGCTGCCGGATTTCCTGTTTGCCGGCGCTTCATTGAAGGAGTCTTTCCAATAAGAAGTATAAACCATGTAGGGAGAACCCAATTCCGAGGACTCCGAGGAATTCATGTCTCCGACAAAGAAGGAGGGAAGGCCGTCCACATTGTAAAGTTTCTCCATCTGCTCATACTGTGCGGCATACTCTTCTCTCTTATCGGCATTCATGCATCCGTGAGTGTTCATGAAGAATAGCTTAACTCCGCTGGCTTTATGCGTGAGCACGCAGCAGCATCCGCCACGCTTGAAACTTCCGTTAGTACCGGTATCATTGGTGCTCATCGTGCCGTGGTCGCTCCCAAGCCAGAAATAGTGCCAGTTGCTCATGGTGAAGGAGTCCGTCCTCCAGGCGATTCCCTGTCCCCTGTCACCGCTGCCATTCTGGGAATAAGGGCTGAAGAATTTGAATGTCCAGGTGTCGGCAAAGGTGGAATTGAGCCAGGATTGCTGGGCGGTCCCAACCTCCTGCATGCCAAATATGTCGAAAGCGCATTCCTGCAGCGACTGCTGCATGCGCGTTTTGCGGTTTTCCCATGAGTTGTTGGCGTCGCTCTCCGTCAGCCAGCTTCCGCGCATGTTATATGTGCCTGCCCGCAGTTTTATGGTGGCCTGCTCCTGCTGGGAGCCGGAGTCTCCTTCCTGCGTGACCGATATGCTCGCAGACAGTCCACCCTTTGTTTTCACGTTCAGGGTTGCTGCCCGGCTGCTCTTGTATTTATTTTCGTAAAGACGCAACGTCAGGCTCGCGTCCCCCGTGCCGGAAGTGCGGTTAAGAACTCCCCAGGTAGCCTCTTCTCCGGATTCTCCTGCAAAAGACGCCGTCCACGATGTGTTGGAAACGATATCGATCTTGTAGCTTGCAATGTCCTTGACGGCATTGATTTCCGAGGGCTCGACGGCAAGGGATTCTGCAACCGGCGGTGTGTCCTTCTCTCCGCAGGAGCCCAGAAGGGCCCCTGCGATAGCAACAAGGATTATTGATAGCCTATTTGTCATAGGTGAGTACAAGTTTGGAAACGGCGCCCTTTACCTGCGCATAGATGTAGTATCTGGTATTAAGTTCCGTACCGCTAAGGGTGTATGTGTACTTTCCACCGCCGGCAGCGTCCCAGGCTTGGAACTCTCCGCCATCCACGACATCATCGGAATCATTGGTGATCGCTTTCGCGTCGTTTGCTGATGCTGCGACCTTGTTGGTTATGTAGAACTTGGGAACCTGGGTCGAAAGATACACGTTTTCGCAGTAAACCCTCTTGAGCCTGAGTCCTTCCACTGTGGGAAGTCCAAGATAACGGTATTGGGCATTGAACGAGAGGAATGCGGGAGGGCCGGGATTCCAGAACATGTTGGCATTGGCAGCACCTCCGCAGTCGGTAAGAAGGAAAGAGTAATCTTTTCCTTCCAGAGGATAGACGCACTCTTTTCCGGTTGATGTGTCATATCCTTTAGCCTCCGTAGGCCAACCTTCCAGAGGCGTGACCGTAAAGTCGAAACTCAGGGCGATGGCATCGGCAGACGGCTGATAGGGATCCGTGCCGGGGTCAGGATCAGTTCCGGGATCCGGGTCAGTGCCGGGATCAGGGTCGGTGCCGGGATCGGTTCCGGGATCCGGGGCGGGAGGGGTCGTTCCTTCTTTGTAGTAAGTGAGTTCCAGGGAAGAAACCGCACCTTTTACCATGGCATACATATAGTACATGGTACCAGCTGAGGTGCCTGTCAGGTTATAAGTGTAGGTTCCGCCTCCACCGGCTGTCCAAACCTGGAATTTACCTCCGGCGACAATATCGTCCGATTCATCCGTTATGGCCTTGGCATCTGCCGGGGAAGCCGCAATCTTGTTGGTTATGGCGATTTTAGGGGCAAACGATGCTGAAGCGGCATTCAGCAACACGCTCGTGCAGGAAACCGCACAGAGGATATATCCGTCGATGACGGGAAGACCTAGGTAGCGGTACTGGGCGCCGAAAGCGAGGCGGGGAGTGCCGTCCACGGCCCAGAACATCTGAGAAGCAGATGCCTGTCCGCAATCCGCAAGCACGAAGGTATAATCCCTTCCGCCAAGCGGATATACACACTCCAGCTTGTTACCTTCATCGGCAGGATTTCTTGCAGCCGTGGGCCAGCCGTCGAAAGGAGTCTGGGTAAAGTCGAAAGCAAGTTTGACAACATCTCCGTAAGGCTCCGGATCCGTGCCGGGCTGAGGATCATCCGGGATAACGGGGTCATCGGGTTTTTCCGGATTAGGATTGGCTCCCTGCGAGACGTCGATAAAGGCTTTGGTATCGCCGCTTGCAAGGGTTACGGTGGCCCTGCGGGCGGATGCGGTTTCGTTCTTGAAAACCTTCACATTGAAGGTGGTATTGTCTTTTCCGGTGGTCTTGTCGCACTTAACCCAGTCTACGGCCGTACCTTCGGAATCCGTCTTGGAGATAGTCCATGAGCAGTTGGACTCGACAGTGATTTCTGTGACTTTTTCTTCAAAGCCGGCCTCGATCTTATCGGGGCTGACGTTGATGAACTGGTCCTCCTTGCCTTCATTTTTCGGATCTTTTTCACAGCCCGCAGCCAGGAAACCCAGCGCAGAAACTGCAACGATCAAACGCAATAAATTCTTTTTCATAGTATATGACTATTTATATTACATCCATTGCCAACCTTCGTTCTGGCCGAGGTTGGGGTTTACATTCAGAGCAGAAAGGGGAATCGGATGGGTGTACATCATATCATCCCAAACAAGCTTGTAGTTGTAGATAAGATAGCCGTAAGTGCCGTTGGACAGGCTCCAGTTGCTGTTGGCAGTGCCGGAAATCTTATAATTGGTTTCATTCGAGGCCTTGGCGGAAGACACCGTATATGTCTTGCCGGCCCAGGTGAATCCTGACGCCGCCTCTTCGGGCGTAATATAGATACCCCTCCATCCCTGGTGGTTGTAGCGGCGCTCGATAAGGTCCCCGAGGCACCAGCGCATCAGGTCGTCATAACGACTCTGGCCCTCAAGAGTGAGTTCCGTGGCCCTTTCGCGGCGAATCTCCAGTTGTATGTCGGTGAGGGTGGAAGGATGCTTGACATCCAGGGTGTAATAGTTGCGGAGCCATGTATCGGCCACATATCCTGCACTGCCGGGATAAATGCTGGCGACTCCTGCCCTGGTGCGCAGGGCCCCTATCGTCTGGTCCCAGATGGTCTGGGTCATGTGCCCCAGTTCCGCGGCAGCTTCGGCATAGTTCAGCAGCACCTCCGCATAACGGATAATGGGGATGGAGTTATAGGACTTGTTATCCGCACTCATAGGTTCTTCTTCCAGCTGAACCCACTTGATCCACTCATATCCCGCACAGGTCCAGGTCCAGTTCGGAGGTAGTTCCTCATTGCTGCCGTTCAGGCGTTTCCAGGTCTGGCCGGGGGAAAGCACGGTTGCGGCGAGGCGCTTGTCGCGGCCAATGAATTCCTTGGTCACGCTCACCGCCTCTTCTGCAGGCTTGCCATTGGTCTTCAGGAACATCCTCACATATTCCTTGGTAGGAGAATAGCTGAGAGAGGAGGTGGTGGAGCAGTACTTGTAGGTGACACCATGGTTCGTGCTCAGTTCGCTGGAATAAGTGCATCCCCATATCACCTCATCGGTGGGAAGGGTGGCGGAAACAAACAACGAACGGTAATCGCTGTTCAGCGAGAACGCCTTTGTGTCTATAAGTTCCTTGGCATACTTTTCCGCGAGGGAGAGCAGTTCGTTTGCGCTTTCATATTCCCCGTTCCAGGGCTTGCCCGTGGAAGGATTGACGCTGTGGTACTTCCGGTATGTGCCTTCGAAGAGGAATGCGTGCGATGCAAAAGCCAGGGCCACATATTTGTTCACGTACACCCTGCCGGCGGAGTTGATGCCCTGGCCGGAAGTGAGGCAGTTTTCGCAGGCGAACTCAAGGTCTTCCTTCATCCTGTGCCAGATGTATTCCCTGTCCTGGCGCGGGCCGTAGAGTATAAGGGAATCGGAAGGCTGGATGACCTTATCGATGAAATAGATATCGCCGAAGACCTTCATGCGCTTGAGTGTTATCCACGTGCGCCAGAAGCGGGCCACACCTTCGTAATGGTTGTAGATTTCGGAGGAAACATTGTTCTTGCAACGCGGCATATTCTCTATCATATACGCCACACGGCGGTTGAAGCTCCAGGTGCTGGAGTTCCAGTTGGTCGCCTGGGCGGCGGTAAATGTGCCCCAGAAGAAGTCATAGGATTGCCGTGTGCCGCAGAAATCGGTGTAACGGTCGCTGCCGAGAGCCATATCGGAAGCACCCGGCAGGGCGGAATTGATCAGGCCGTTCGCATATAATTCAAGGTCGGACTCAGATGCGAAGAAGGTCTCGGCTGCGAATTTGTTGGCAGGAGTCCTCTCGAGCCATTCACTGCAGGAGCAGGCGATAAGCGCTGCAAATATGATTATTATATGTTTTTTCATCGTCCTGTAGTTTAGAAAGTAAGATTAATGCCGAAGGTGAAAGTCTTGAGCATGGGGTAGCTGTACCCGTCGCCCGCGGTAGTGGAAGTCTGGCCGCCGAAATCGGTATCTCCCTTGCCGATCACTTCGGGATCAAACATGGAGGTATGCTTGTAGATGGGGGAGAATGTCAGCAGGTTTTCTCCGGAGAAATAAATGCGGAGCTTTTCTATATTCACTTTCTCTGTAAGTTTCTTCGGGAAAGTGTAGTCCAGCGTAAGGTTCTTTAGCCTCAGATAGGCGGCATTCTGGAGGAAGTAGTCGTTGTAGGAATTCATCGTTCCAAGACCACTGCCGGCATTCGCGGCCGCATATAGCCGGCGGGGCCAGTAGGCTCCGGGGTTGGTGACTGTCCAGTTTTCCGTGCTCTTGTCGAGGATTACCCTGTCCAGCTGGTCCTTAAGGGCGTAATCGTATGCGCGGGCGTATCCTCCCCAGAAGAAACCAGAGCCTTCTGAAGGATACCAGTCGCGATGGCCGATTCCCTGGAAGAACAGGCCGAGGCCGAGGCCGTTCCACTTCAAGTCTATATTCAGGCCGTATTGATAACGCGGCATGATGTTGCCTATGCGATCCAGGTCGCCATGATCTTCAAGCGTGCCGGCGCCGGCGGTGATTTCCTTGTTGCCGTCAAGATCCAGGAATCTGATATCTCCTGCATAGGGGGTTGTGGAGGTCAGCAGGTTGTGATATCTGTCCGGATACCATGCGGCCGCCTCTTCATTGCTCATGAACAGGCCGTCCGTGCGGAAGCCCCACAACTCGCCCAGTTCCTTACCCTCGTAAAAGTCGAAGATATTGTGGCTTTCGTTGTAGAATTGCGTCACCCATGTGCGGCTGTCCCAGAGGCTGCCCTTGATGGAGTAGGCCAGGTCCCTTCCGGCAACCTTGAAGGAATCCCGCCAGGAGAGTGTGGTTTCCCAACCCTTGGTGGTGAGCTGGCCGTAGTTGCCTTTAGGCGTGGCGGCACCGAGGATTGCAGGGATTTCCGGACCGGAAGAATACATGTCGTTGGTGTAACGGACATAATAGTCGCCGGAGAATGAGAGACGGTTGCTGAACATGTCCAGGTCCAGACCGAGGTCCCAGGTCGTAATCCTCTCCCAGGTAAGGCTGTCGGGCACTATCGCAGGCTGCCCTGCCACGGTAACGAATCCTCCGTCGAAGATTACGCTGGTCTTTCCCACCGCCATCGTCTCCATGAAAGTGTAAGGACTGATGCCTCCGTTGCCGAGCGAACCCCAGTTTGCACGTATCTTCAGATTATCCACCGTGCCTTTGAGGGGCTTCATCCAGGGCTCTTCGGACACTCGCCATCCGGCCGATGCGGAAGGGAACCATCCGCCCCTCTGCTTGACAGGGAAACGCGAATTGGCGTCATATCGGAGGGATCCTTCGAGGATGTATCTGCCAAGATAGGTGTAGTTCGCACGTGCGAAACCGCCCACGGTGCGCCAATTGCTATCGTACTGCTGGAGAGTTACCTCCGTGCCGTCGAACATCTCGAAACTTGTCATGCCGGGATACATCATCCCCATGCGGAGTATGGTTTCGGTGTCGTAGCGATGGTCTTCGAGGTTCCATCCACCGACCACGTTGAGTCTGTGAGCCTCCCCCAATTTCGGGGTCCAGGTGCCCACTACGTTGGCCGAGAGATGATTGGTTTCATAGTTGTACTCGCGCTTGTAGGAATCGGCTTCAGTCACATAATAAGTCACCACTCCGGGCTGGATACTCTGGCTGGTGGGGGCGACGTATCGCTGGGTGTGACGGGCCACGAATTTATAGGAGATGTCTCCGCGTATCTTGAATACATCCTTCACCGGTTCTACCGTGACGCCGGTGGTGGTGGTTACGGACATCGATTTTGTTTCCTGAGCTGAATTTCCTTCCACGAATGCCTCATAGCCGGAAGCGGCGGCGCCTATGGTGTAGGTTCCGTCTTCATTGTTCGTAGGCATCACGGGAAGTCCGAGCATGCCGATCTGCCACAACTGGCTTCCCACGGAAGAGTTGTTCTTGGAAAAGATCGGCTGGCTATAGTCGAAATGGTGTAGGTAGGTATTGTTGTCGACCGTGAGCCAGTCCTTAGCGTGGAGCACCACTTTAGACCTTATATTATATTGGTTGTAGTCTTCGTTCCCTATCTTGTATATGCCGTCCTGGGTGTAGTACCGGCCGGATAGGGAGTAGGACATCTTCTTCGAGGAGCCGTTGATGCTCATCGAATGGGTCTGGGTGGTGTTGGAACGTTTGTAGAACTTGGCCAGCCAGTTTTCACTGGCAAAATACAGATAGTTCTTGCCGTTCATGTCGTAGATATCCGTATTGCCTGCATCTCTGCGGGCTTCGAACAGCTCAAGATAATTGGACGGGATATTGAAAGTGTTTATCTTTGTCGGGAGTGCGCCCGCCGCCGTCGGGGTTTCCGTGCGCCCAACCCAGAAATCATAGAAGGTGCGGGTATATTCAAGCCCGTCTGTGATGACATTGTCTTCCCACATCACTGTCCTGCGGTTGAGCGACCAGGCTCCATTGTAGTTGATGGTGATCTTTTCGTTTTTGGCATTCTTGGTGGTCACGAGGATAACGCCGTAAGCGGCCCTCGAACCATAGATTGCAGAAGAAGACGCATCCTTGAGGACTGAAACCGACTCCACGTCGTCCGGATTCACCGAAGAGAGTTCCCCTTCCACGCCGTCAATCAGCACCAACGCGCTGCCTCCCTGTCCGATGGAATAGGAAGATATTGTGCTGGAGTTCATGTTTTTCTTCATTGTGTAACTGGTGGCACCTCCACGGATGTAGATATTGCCGCCATGGGTGGGTTTGCCATCAACCTGGAAGATGTTCAATCCCGGAACCTGTCCCTGAAGAGCACGGGAGACGTTGGCATTGACACGATCCTCCAGAGCTTCTCCGGAAATCTGCTCGACACTGCCTACAAGTTGGGATTTTTTAAGGGTGCCGTAACCGACGACGACCGTTTCCTCCAGCATTTCCGCATCAAGGGCAAGTGCAAAATCGACTGTCGTACGGCCGCCCACCGCCTGTTCGGTCTCAGAATACCCGATGCAGGAGCAGATCAGGGTGGCATTGGCGTCGACAGAGAAGGAATAAACGCCCTGATTATCCGTTGCCGCTCCGCCGCTTTCTCCACGCACGAAAAGCACCGCACCCGGAACCGGCTCACCGGTCGAGGCATCGGTTACTCTTCCCGATACGCTGATTTTCTGTCCCAACGCGCTCACGCACGATAAAGATAAAAGGACAACCAGCACTACTTTGAAAACATGTCTCATGGCAATATGGTTATGTAGTTATTAATCACATTGTGGTTGCACCACAGTATAACACAGGCTCGATACAAAAATATCCATAAAGGGCACTCGTTGAACACACCTTCCCGGGAAAATAAGGTTTCTATAAGCGATTTCTGAAACATATTTACCTGATTTTCAATCTATTGTATATTTGCAAGTCGTTTTGAAATATAAGATTAATTTCTTACTTTTGCGCCATGAAAAAGTCTTCTTTTCTCTGTATATGCATTATCGGCGTCTTTATTTATGCCTGTTGCCCCGCTGAACACGAAGTTTTTCTAGCCCTCGATGAAGCCATAGAAAAACAGGCCCTGTACGACAAACAATTCGAACTCCGGCAAGGCCTTTTGAGGGAAGAATACGACAGGGCAAAAAACGACTCGGCGAAGTGGGAAGCAGCATATGCATTGGAAAACACCTATTATATTCACGACGTTGATTCCTGTGAATACTATATACATGAAATGCAAAGGCTGCAGGGACAGGACCTTCGCCATCAAATCATCACAGACGCCCGTTACGTACAGACTCTCTACAGGCTGGACTCGCTTCAAAAAGCATTGCAGGTCCTGGACAAGTACGACCTGTCTCTCATCCGGTCCACGGACCCTGAAATGATAAATGCTTTCTGCAGATCATCGTATCAGGTTTTCAGGGATGTCGGGCAAAGGGACAGATTCCGGGAGGTGGTAAATCTGTGGTGGCAGACAGACAGCACCAATTCCGGTGCGATTTTCAACCATGATGTCGATTTGCGCAGAAACGGACAATACGCGGAAGCCATCCGCAATATATCGAAAAGCGTCTGTCATTCACAGAGAGACACAGCGGTGCTCTACTATTACCTGGCCCGTCTCCATGCCTTTAACAAAAACACGAATCAGGCAATCAAGTACTACTCGAAAAGCGCCGAATACGATATGTATGTGTCCGGAAAGAATTACGAGTCGCTGCTGCAACTATCCAGATTACTGTTTGAAACGGGGGACATTCGCCGTGCGGAGCATTATATGCGCATCGCTCTTGCGGATGCCAAGGCATCCAACTGGACTAAACGCTATCAGTATCTTCTGGATTCCGAATTCGTAATACTTAATACCATGCTCTCGCAGGAAGCACAAAAAAGAAGGGCGAATCTGATTGCAATGATTGCCGTTACTTTGCTGCTTGTCATTTCCGTGATATTGCTGGTTTTCATCGCAAGGCAATCCAACAGGTTATCCTCCTCCAAAAAGAAACTGCAGGAAGTTTCTAACATCAAAGACAACTTCCTGGCCCGCTACATGGAGTCTTGTGTGGATTATCTCAATAAGGTTGACGAATATCGTTCCACACTACGCGGAACGATGAAAGACGAGGGGTTGGAAGCCGTGAGGGCGCTGTTGCGCAAGCCATCTTTCGCCGCCGGCGAATTTAATTCGCTCCTTCAGGAGTTCGACTCTACCTTCCTTGCCATTTTTCCGGATTTCGTAGATAAGGTAAATGCGAATATGCAAGAGGGTTATCACCTCACCAAACCATCCTCCGGCACACTATCAACAGAACTTCGCATCCTCGCCCTGATAAGAATGGGGATATCCAAACGAAAAAGAATCGCCCGGATTTTGAATATGTCGGTGGATACGGTGTATGTGTATCACAGCAACCTGCAGAAGCATTCCTTGCATACGAATGCCTCATTCGACTCGATTATCGCCGGGTTATGACGATTATTTGAACAGCTTCCCGACCGCTTCCAGATATCCGAATCCCGTCACTTTGTCGGGAAGGAGGTAACTGCCCTCCACCCATTCGTTCCAGGCGTTGATCATCACGAACGGTGGCTGGGTGTCCCGGTGAGCATCGGCATAATCCTTCGCAATCCGGAGGTATCGGCCAAAGACCTCGGGACTATGGTTGAATCGGGTTACATGCTTTTCGCCTTTCGCCGGGAAGCGGGGCGTGTCGTCCCAACCGATTGAGACCGTGGGGAACAGCGGGATGTCGTAGGCAGCATCGGTGGCTTCGCGCATGCGCACGGCATTCCCGTTGTGCTTTTCGTAATCGCAGTCGAATCCTCCCATATTATAGAAAGCGATGCTGTTGATGCCCAGCAGGGCGATGTTCTCACGCATGTGCTCCTGTTTCTTTGCACTCGGGTCGCTTCCCCCGCCGGGAGTCAGTTGCAGGTGCAAGCCTGGAAAACCGGCCTTGCGTACTTCTTCCCGAAAGTATTCCATTGCACCCGCAGCCTCCTCGTCCGAAGAGAAGCCCTGGCGGAAAATATCTGCGTTGAACATGGCGAACACCGGGCATCCGCCTATCTTTACATAGTTGGGCAGATGGAAGTACTGAGTTATCACCCTGTGCACTATCTTCTTCCAGTCTTCCATTCCTACGCGGGGATTGAATAATAGAGAATCGGCATCTGCACCCCACTTGTGCCAATTCCAATAGCTGTATTTTACATCATGGTTTGCATACATGATATAGAAGTTCATCTTCCGGTTGGAGGGCGCACCCAGAA
Organism: Bacteroidales bacterium; assembly: GCA_016283985.1. Next base: position 32,005 of record JAEENZ010000180.1, read on the forward strand.
AACCTTTGTCCAGGGCATCCTCCAGGTACGGGCCGCTCCAGCCGTCGGGAGCTTTATACCAGTACCAATCATAGATAAAGGTGTTTACTCCATATCTGAGCGCTGTCTTTATCCACTTCTCCACCACCTGTGGGTCATCGTCCATTTCGTATCCCCACAGGGGCTGCTTGGGCTGGTAATGGCCCTCGAAACGGGGATTCCCTTTTTTTATGACTTCCCACTCCCCTTCTCCGTCATCCCAGAGCCATCTGTGAGCCAGGGAATCGTCGTGACAGGACGGCCATACGTATGCGCAGACATGATAATCGTACTTACCTGAAATGCAGGCGGCAACGACTGATAGTGCTGATAAAAGAAGGGCTGCTAACCTATTCATATATTTCTGTATTGAATTGCTATTCCATCCAGAATCTCGGACAACTCCGCCACATCCAGAGTGGTAACCATTCGCATGCGGGTTTCCTTGAAGTCCGGCAGGCCCTTGAAATAGCAGCTGAGGTGCCGGCGCATCTCGTAGATTCCGCGCGGCTCGCCCTTGTATTGCAGCGAAAGGGCCAGCTGCCGCTTGGCGAGGGCCACCTTCTCCGGCACGGAGAGCGGCGGCAGTTCTTCGCCCGTGGCAAGGAAGTGCTTGATTTCCCGGAAGATCCAGGGATGCCCGAAGGTGGCGCGGCCTATCATAATGCCGTCCACTCCGTAGCGGTCGAAAGCTTCTTTTGCGCGTTGCGGAGTGGTGATGTCGCCGTTGCCGATGATGGGGATGTGCATTCGGGGATTGTTCTTCACCTCGCAGATCAGAGTCCAGTCCGCCTCCCCCTTATACATCTGGCAACGGGTACGCCCGTGTATGGTAAGTGCCTGTATTCCAACGTCCTGCAGGCGCTCGGCAAGTTCCACTATTATCTTGCTGTCGTTGTCCCATCCGAGGCGAGTCTTCACGGTTACGGGTTTGCCCACCGCTTCGACCACGGCCTTGGTGATGGCCACCATCTTGTCGGGATAGCGCATCATTCCGGAACCGGCTCCGCGGCCTGCGATCTTGGTGACAGGGCAGCCGAAGTTGATGTCTATCACATCCGCCCCGTGGCCGCCGACCAGATCCACGGCATGGTCCGCCATCTTCGCCGCCTCGACCATGGATTCGGGGATGTGCCCGTAGATCTGTATGCCTACCGGCGCCTCCTCTTCCAGCGTCTTCATCTTCGCCAGGGCTTTGGACGCGTCGCGGATGAGCCCGTCCGAGGGGATGAATTCGGTGTAGACCATATCCGCCCCCTGCTCCCGGCAGAGGATGCGGAAACTGACATCCGTCACATCCTCCATCGGCGCCAGCAGCACCGGCCTCGGGCCCAGATCTAAATTCCCTATCTTCATTATTCCCCGTGTTTCAAAATTTCGGCAAGGTCTTGCCAAAGATAATAGGGGCCCTTGACGGGGGTCAGCGCAGGGATTGCAAACTCGTGCTCGTTCTTCAGAACCTTCACCAGCACATTGCCCTTTCTGTTCTTGTAGAAAACTATCTGGAGACTGGATGCCATCGGGCAGACCGAGGCCGGATCCCAGACGTCCGGGGCCTCATCGTACTCCAGCACAGGGCCGTTCCCGGTCAGGCCGAGAAGGGTGTAGAGAGGAATCAGCTGGGAATCGTGGCCGAAACGCAGGTCTGCCGCGATATCATTACGCCCCAGGGCTTCTTCGGCGCGGATAAGAATATCGTCTGTCAGCGGCCTCAGCAATTCCCTGTTCCACCAAGGGGAACGAGAGAGCAGGCAGTAGTCCCAGGAGGAACCGTGACGGGCGAAGAGCAAAAACAGCTCATCAGAAAAGAAATCCTTGATATCGAAGGCTTCCAGATCCAGGCAAGGCAGATCTTTCCAGGTATAGAACAACGCATCGGCAACGGCCGTAAGTTCCTTTCGGGAAAGACGGGACGCATCGGCAAAGCAGTCCTTGATACAGTCTAATGAGCTTGGGTGCGCTGCAAACAGCGAATCACGCCTGCCCAGGAGATACTCCCTCAACCAGGGCTCCTGAATATAGCACCGCAGTTTTTCATCAATCCTGTACTCGATCATCAAGCCCGGACGGGCCGAAGACAGGGCTGTTCCGGCACTGGCCATACTCACTATGCAGCGCGGCACTTCGGTAGATGCGCAGCGCACAGTCCGCCCGCGCCGGAAAACGCGTCTGAACTTATGGAACAGGCGGTTGGCGATGGCCCTGTGGTTTTTTGCCCCGAGTGGAGACAGATACCCCAGATTCCCCTCGGTGCGCTTCACCATATCGGAAATTTCCTTCCTGGCACGCTCTCCGAGCGGGGTCAGGGCTTCACGTTCAAGCACTTCCAGCCCGGGCAAAAAGTAGGACTCTCTGTTGATATAACGCTCTCCGTGGCGCCCGAAATGACTGATATACACGGGTTTATAGCCACGTGGAGGCCGGGTGGCAAGCGCAGGAGAGTACTCGTATGTGCGGTATACATCCGTTGCCAGCAGCGGATCCGCCGCCAGACGCTCAGGAGTAATCTGGGCAGCGAGCGGCAGGGCAAGCAACAGGGTGGAAAAAAACAGAAATCTCTTCATCGTAGTATTATTATATCGAAGCGCATCGCTTCTGAAGCCATTCAGCATCGGCATCGTTCAGATGCGGGCGAAGGCGTGTGTAAACCATTGAGTGATAGTCGTTAAGCCAGTCAATATCGTCGGCGTCAAGTAGCCCCGGCACCAGAATAGAGGTGTCGAATGGGCATAGGGTGAGGGGCTCGAAGCGAAGCCATCCTCCGAAATCATTAGTGCCGGCATTCACACAAAGGAGCAGGTTCTCGTGACGCACGCCGAACAGGCCTTCACGATAGATTCCCGGCTCGTCGGATACTACCATCCCGGCCTGGAAGCCGGCAGGATTCAGGTTCTGCCGTATATCCTGCGGGCCCTCGTGGACGCCCAGGAACCAGCCTACGCCATGCCCGGTGCCGTGCCCAAAGTTTCGATGATGGCTCCATAGCGGTTCGCGGGCAAGCACATCCAGCCTGCAGCCGGGGGTGCCGGCAGGGAAGACCGCACGCGCCAGGGCGATATGGCCCTTGAGCACAAGGGTGTAGTCCTCCATCTCCAGCGGTGTGCAGGGCCCCAGGGCCCATGTCCGGGTAATGTCGGTGGTGCCGTTCAGATACTGCCCTCCGGAGTCGCAGAGGTAAAGCCCTCGAGTCTCCAGCATCGGAGCTTTCTCCCTGGGCGTGATATAATGCGGCAGAGCCGCCGAAGGGCCGTAGGCCGATATCGTCTCAAAGCTATCTCCTTGATATCCCGGGAGTTCCGCGCGCAGCTGGCCCAGCTTGACCGCTGCATCCCACTCACTGATGGAATGATCGTTCTCAATGCAGCGTTCCAGCCAGTGGAGGAAGCGCACCATCGCAATGCCGTCCTGCAGATGGCAGTCGCGGAAGCCTCCGGTTTCGATGGGATTCTTGACCGCTTTCCAAGCCTGCACCGGCGAGGGAGTGTCCACCAGCCTGGCGGTGCCGATGAGCGAGCAGAGGTGGTAGTTAAGGGTAGCCGTATCCGCCGCAACGCTGCCGTCTATCTCGCTCAGCGCGATTTCAGTCTCTTCGTAATAGCGGATGAAAATGCCATCCTCGCGCAGTTCTGCAAGGGTTTTCTCCGTGCCGGCGTCTTCTATCTCCCCCTTTTGCACGAACCACTCCGCGCTCTCCTGCCCCACCAGAAGGAAGGATATCACCAGCGGGTTGTATTCGATGTCGGACGCCCGCACATTCAGGGTCCAGGCAATATCGTCCAGTGCGCTCAGGAGGATGTAGTCCACTCCCTTTTCGGCTATGAAGTCCCGCAGCCGGCCGAGGCGCTCGATGCGGCTCTCCCCGGGATCGACGGTGAAGATGGGTGTCTGGGGGATGGACGGGCGGTCCTGCCAGATGGCATCCAGCAGGTCCGGGATGCTGACTATATGGCAGGCGGCATCCTTTGCATTAAGGGCTGTCTTGATTTCGCGTGCCTGCCCGAAGCCAACGCACAGGCCGTCGAGAGCAAGGTAAACCTCGCTTTCCCCATCGAATTTCTGCGCCAGCCACTGAGGGATGGGCACTTGCTCGGGCACCCGCATCTTGTGAAGTTCTACCCCCGTGCCTTCCAACTGCTGAACTGCCTGTATGAAATAACGGGTGTCGGTCCAGAGTCCGGCGTGGTCCAGGGTAACGACCACATCCCCGGCCTCGCCGGTGAAACCCGTCAGCCATTGCACGCATTTCCAGCGTTCTGCGGGATACTCGCTCCCGTGGGGATCGGATCCGGTCAGCATCACCGCATCCCATCCGCGGCTGCGCATCATGGCACGCAACTGCTCTATTCTTTCTGCATAGATGTTCGCCATGGCAATATCTGCTTATTCCTGACGGAACCTGTATTCAAGGGCTGAAACTATACGCACCATGTCCTTAGTGGGGCCCTCAAGCTCAAAACCGGTGGCAGTGCGGGTGAAGGTGATGCGGTCTTCGAGCATACGGAATAGCCGCATCACCGGCGAGCGTAGGCGGAACTTCAGGTTCTCGCCGTCTTCATCTTCAAGCACATAGCCGCGGTCGTGCATCACGTCCACGACTCCGCCGCGGATCTCTTCATATGCGCCGGGCACCAGGGCATTGCGGGTGCCGAAACCGAGCCGGGGATAGATGATTGCAAATACAGCCATTATTCCCAGGATTTTCCAGACGGACTGGAGGCCGTCGCTGAAGATATCGTCCAGCGAGGAGCCGACTATCCCGGATACTGAAAGCAGAAAAATCACCAGAAAAAGGAATATCGCCAGGTAGGCAAAGTATTTGATAGCACGTATAAGGTATTTCATACCACGAATATACGGAAAAATCATTATTTTTGCACGATAAGCATTTTTACTATGGAAAAAGAAGATCCGTTGATGAGAATCGAGCGCGAAGAGCGCGAACGCAAAGAACGCAACACCAGCCTGAAACCCGTAATGTGGATTCTGGCCGTTATAGCAATAGCCCTGGGCGCAGTTCTGGCATATGTCTGGTCCAGTAAGAACAAACTGGTGGAAGACCTCGAAATCGATAAACAGCAACTCACCGAGCAGATTATCAGCCTGCAGGGCGACTACGAGTCCCTTTCCACCGAATATGACTCCGTGAATGCCCAGCTCGACTCCTCCAAGGAGGAAGTAGCCCAACTCGTGGAGCGCATCAAGAAAACAGAGGCAACCAACCGCGCCAAGATGCGCCAGTACGAGAAGGAACTCGGCACACTCCGCAGCATTATGCGCGGCTACGTGAAGCAGATAGACTCCCTCAACACCCTCAACAAGAAGCTCACCGTGCAGGTGTCCAACGCACGCAGGGAGGTTCAGGAAGTCAACACCCGCAATGCCGAGCTTAACGAACAGGTCAACGCCCTCACCGAGAAAGTTGCGGTCGGTTCCATCATCAAGGCACGCAGCGTTCAGCTCGCCGCCTATGGAGCATCCGGAAAGGTCATGGACCGCAGCAGCCGCGTCACCCAAATGGTTGTCAACCTCACCCTCGCCGAGAACGACCTTGCTCCCACCGGCCCCGTGCGCATTTTCGTGCGCGTTAAAGATCCGGAGGGCATCCTGCTGATGGACGGCTCCGGCGCCAGTTTCACCCTTGACGGAGAGGCCGTTCCCGCCACCGCATCCCGCGAAATCGACTACAACGGAAAGGATGTGGACGTGAGCATATATGTCAACAACACCGGAGAGTTCACCAAGGGCATCTACACCGCCGAGGTGTACACCGCCAGCGGCCGCCTGGGCAAGGCTGAGACCATGCTGAGGTAATGATCTATCTGCACGTCCCCTTCTGCAGGAGTTTCTGCACCTACTGCGATTTCTATTCGGAGATTGCGTGCAAGGGGAAGGATGAGGCGGCAATCGCCCGTTGGGCGGATGATGTGTGCAAAGAAATCGAGGGGCGCCGGCAGGAGATAGAGTCTACACTCGACCTGAATACTTTATACATAGGAGGAGGTACGCCCAGCGTGCTTCCTCTTTCCGTTCTTCAGCGAATCCTAACTACACTACAGGCACTCCGCGACGGGCAAAGGGCAGGTCTGCGACCCACAAGGGGCCAGCAGTACCTGCATTGCCCGTCCGAAGGCCATCCCTACACCGAATTTACAATTGAAGTCAATCCGGAGGATATCGTCGAGCGGGGGGAGGAATATGTCCGGGGCTTGCTGGATCTGGGGGTCAACCGTATAAGCATGGGAGTACAGTCGCTGGATGACGGTATCCTTCGTTGGATGAACCGCCGTCATTCGGCTGATGGCGCACGAACTGCATTTAGTATCATTTCCGGTCAGGGGAGCCCGCAGCAAACTCATGCCACCCTCGGCACTGTAAGAGGGGGGACCATGAGCAAAGCGAATGGTGGGGTTGAGACTGCAGAGCAGTCGAGACAGTTTGCGTGGGCTGCCCCTGACCGGAAACGCGCTATTGATATTAGCGTAGACCTGATAACCGGGGTGCCGGGGATGACGATGGAAATTCTGGAGAGGACGGTGGAGGAGGTGATAAGATGGCGGCCGGAACATATATCGGCGTACCAGCTGAGCATAGAGGAAGGTAGCGCGCTGGCGAGGATGATAGAAAGGGGCGAGGTGGAGGAACTGGACGAGGAGGCGTGCCGGGCGCAGTACGATTATCTGTGTCGTCGCCTGGCGGAAGCCGGATACCATCATTACGAAATCTCCAACTGGGCCCTGCCCGGCCACGAAGCCGTACACAATTCGGCCTACTGGACAAGGCATCCGTACGTGGGTTTGGGTCCGGGCGCGCATTCTTTGATCGGAAACAGGCGGAGCTGGAACAGCCAGGAGCTGTGCGGGTGGACATCGCAGGGCGAAGACCTGACTCCCGAACAGATTCACGAAGAAGAAGTTATGCTGCTGGCGCGAACCGATAAAGGCCCCATTCCCGAAAGGGACTGGTTCATCGCCGACGAAATTATCCCTGATCTGCTATAACGTGCTGCGCGGCGGCGGAGAGGGCCTCGTAGAATTCGGGGCCGAAGCGGCGGATTAGAGGTTCGCGAAGGAATTGATAAACGCGAATGCCTTCACGTTTTCCGCGCTCGAAAGCGCACTTGCATATATCCCAACGATGCAGGTTTAGCGCCATCCCGCCACCTTTGAATTTCTTTACACGGATAGGATAAAGCGCGCAGGAGATGGGCTTGGTCAGCCCGGCTTTCTCTATGGCGCACAGGCAGTTGTCTCCTTCGAAGCGGCAGTAGGCGCATTCCTCCGTTCCGGGCACCAGAGGCGTCACCAGGTCGCCCTCGCGGTCGACCGCAAAGAAGCCGGAAGACTCGGCGGCGGCACGGCCGGCATCGGACATAAGCCCGCAAAAAGACGGATAATCCCGCTCAAGCGCGGGGATTTCTTCCTCTTCCAACGGGGCCCCGCTGTCACCTACAATGCAGCATGCGCCCTTGCAGACAGGATAGTCGCACGCGAAGAACTCGCATACGACATCCTCACTCACGAGAACATCGCCAATCTGGATTATCGTTCCGAAATCTTCCCGCCTCATTTTATCACGTATTCGACCTTGCTTCCCCGCTCCAGGGCATCGATCACATCCGAGACATCCTGCACCGTCACCTTACCCAGATAGGTGGAGTAGTTGGACAGCACGTCCTTTCCCTCGGAATTGCGGAGCAGGAAGGCGTCCATCACGTAATCAGGATCCGACTGCTCGCCCGCCATTTCCTGGGCCAGGGCCTCTTTCAGGCCCTTCAGGGTAGATGCGGAAAGCGGGGTACGGGATATCCTGACGAGGGCCTCGCGCATACGGTTCATCACCTCCATGGGATCGGCGGGTTCGACATCGGCCGGCAGGCCCTCGGACGGGCAGGGGCGGCAGTTGATGAAGACGGCGATACGCTCGACGGGCAGCAACCGGAGTTCGGTCACGATATCGAAATACTGCCCCATCGGGGCCATGTCTTTCACGAGTTCGCGGCGAAGATGCTCCACGGCGATGCGGAAGGCACACCAGTTCTGCATGGTGAACGGACGCTCGGCCGCCATCGCCAGGTTGGCGCTGGATCCGTCTCCCACCATCCTGTCATCCTTCGCCACCGTGTAGGTGGACCATCCGGACCGGAGCTGATAGCTGACTTTGGGCCGCACCGAGAAACTCTTGCTTCCGCGGAATCCGCCGATTATCCGGCACAGGAACTTCTGGAGATCATACTGGTTGAGGTTGCCCTCGATGAAAATCACCCCGTCCTGGCTCTTCGCGAACTGGGCCGCAAAATATCTTTCCGCCTTCTGCGGAAGCTCGTCAGTCAACTTTTCTACCGACTTGGTGAGGGGATAGTAGAAATCCGGGCACATGATGCTGTCCGTCACGGCGTTGATGCCGTCGGCGGAGAAGCGGAAATCCTCCTGGCGGAGAGCTTCGCTGCGCCGGTAGTAATCGAAGGCCTTCTGGTTGAGGGTACGCTGTTTCTGGACGGACAGCAGCGAGCGGAATAGCAGGTTGAGCTTGTCCTGCGGGGTCGTACCGCTTATGCACATGTCCGCGATCCCCACCCGGCACGTCATCGTTATCCCGTTGGCCTCAAGCATGTTACGGAACTGCATGCCATCCATCCCGCACACGTCGTACAGCCCCAGTATGTCGCCCACAAAGGCACTCTCCCCTTCCTTTATTCCAGGAACCTCGGTGTATCCGCCACGCACCATGTAGGCGTAGCGGACCTGCGAATCGGATGTCTTCCGGAACACCACCTTCATGCCGTTGTTGAAAGCCCACACGCTGCCGCCGGTCTGCGGATCAGTGGTCTCAGTCTTTATCTTCATCTTCTTGTCCACCGGGTAGTAGAGCGAGAGGGAGTCGGCGGATTTCACGCGGTAGGCCGTCGCCGGAGGGGTATTCTTCCAGGAGTCCTGGAATATCTTCCGGAGGGCCTCCGTGTCCAGGGTGTCGGAAGGGGTGCCGTAACGGACGGTCAGGTTCCTGCGGGGATCGATGAGGGCGGACACGAAACGGTTGAACATGGAAAGGTCCTGCTCGAGGGATATCCTGCGCCCGCCGAAGAAGTTGTCTATCTCTTTTTTGGAGGCCATGCTGGCGCCGTAGAGGTAGTTCGCGGTGCAGATGGAAACGTATTCCTCATTGGTCATCCCCGCGTTGGATGTCTTCTGCGCCCAGGTACGGAAGCGGGCCTTCGCATCCAGGAATTCGTCCGCCGACACTCCGTTCCTGTCGATATCCGCCAGCACCCCGGAAATCAGGGCCGTCGCGGCGGCGACATCCTTTTCACTGACGCCGGCCAGGAAGGAATATTCCTCGTCCGAGTCGGTGTGGGCCGTGTCCGTGTAACTGAAACGCAGGTATCCTAGCGGTATGTCCTTCTCTTCGAAAAGGGCCTCGATGCGCTTGCGTACGATGTATCCGAGCTGGCGGGCGAACATCTCGGTCACCAGAGGCTGGGGGGTGCTCATGTACTTCTGGGGCGTGCGGGAGGTGGAATAGACCACCCGGATTTCCGCAAGGTCCCGACAGCCGTTGTTGTAGTGGATGAAGCGGGCACGGTCCGAAGGAGCCCAGATGTATGGTTCCTTTTCCGGTGCGGGGGTACGCTTGCTAACCGTCAGCGACATCATGTACAGGCGGTCCTTCAGGCGGGCGGCGTCCAGGTCTCCGCAGGCCACGATGGCCTGCTCTCCCTTGAAGTTCTGGATCAGGTTGAATATAAGTATGACGGTGGAGTCCAATGCAACGGATTGGAAGCTCGGAACATCCTTAAAATTGAAGATTGCGGCTCCTCCGGCATAAGAAATATAGCCGTCGCGGGTATAGCCGACGCCTTTAGAAGCGAGGAATTCATAGCCAAGAGCCGAGCGCGCATCTTCTTGATTGTCAATGCCTTTCTGCACTAGAGCGAAGTTGGCATAACCTTTGGAAGATTGATTGGGGACGATGTAGTAGGAGAGCCCGTTGGCAAAGCGCCCGGAAGTGATGCCGGCCTGCTGACTGAGAGTAGGAAGGTCCTGCGCAGACATCCCGGCAGAAAATGCCAGGAAAATTGAAATAAAGAGTATATGTCTGAACGCTTTGGTCATATTAAGGCAACCGGACACAAAAATACAACAAAAATTACTATTTTTGCGAATTGTAACAAGGATTGAACCAAAACAAACTTATAAGAAAATGAAAAAGCTTATCATCATTGTAGCATCGATGCTTTTCGCGGGATTCGCTTATGCACAGGATCTGGCATCGGTAACTGAGACCTACAACAACGGTATTACCGCCAATGAGGCCGGCAACGTTGAAATGGCTCTTCAGAATTTCAAGGAAGCCCTTGTGATGGCTGAAGCCCTGGGCGAACCGGGTGCCGAGATCGTGGCCAATTGCAAGAGTTCCATTCCTATACTGATGTTCTCCATCGCCAAGAAGGCGGTGAACGAGACCGAATACGACAAGGCCGTGGCCGGCCTGAAGGAGACCATCGAGGTGGCGACCAAATACGGCGTGGACAACATTGCCGACGAGGCCACCGTCCTCATCCCCCAGGTCCTCATGCAGAAGGCCAACGGTTTCTTCAACGATAAGGATTACGCCAGCGCAGCAGAGGCCTACAAGGCAGTCCTCGCAGAAGATGCAGCCAACGGCATGGCCAGCCTGCGTCTCGGTGCAGCCCTCAAGGCCCTTGGAGACAAGGCCGGTGCGGTCGAGGCTTTCGAGGCCGCTATCGCGAACGGACAGGACAAGGCCGCGAGCAAGCAGCTCATCAATCTCTATCAGCAGGATGCCGCAGCAAGCCTCAAGGCAAAGAAGTATGACGATGCCATCGCCGCCGCCCTCGAATCCAACAAGTACGGCGAAAATGCAAAGGCATACCAGATCGCAGGCACAGCTGCCTCCAACGGCGGCAAGACCAAGCAGGCCATCGAATACTTCGAGAAGTACATCGAGCTTGCTCCCAATGCGAAGAATTCCGGAGACATCCTCTTCAGCATCGCAGTTTCTTATCAGCAGCTGAAGGATAATGCCAAGGCAAAGGAGTACTACCAGAAGGCCGTCGCCGATCCTACCAAGATCAACCCCAACAACCTGAAGAATGCGCAGGCGATGATCGCCGCCATCAAGTAAGGATGAAGACCTGCCTGGAACTCCTTTCTCCGGCAAGGAATGCTGACATCGGCATCGCTGCGATTGACTGCGGTGCCGATGCCGTATATATCGCCGGGCCGCAGTTCGGGGCAAGGAAAGATGCCTGGAATACGGTAGAGGATATCGCCAGGCTGTGCGAATATGCACACAGATTCGGGGCGAAGGTTTTCGTCACCGTGAACATCCTCCTGAGGGATGACGAATTGGAAGAAGTCCACCGCCAGATGCTCGCCGAGCAGGAAGCCGGGGTGGACGCATTTATCATCCGCGACATGCGCATCTGCGGCTGGGAAGATATCACCGTTCCCCTGCATGCCTCGACGCAATGCGCGATACGCACCGTGGAGGATGCCAGGCGCTGCGCCGATGCCGGATGCACCAGGATAGTGCTGGAGCGCGAACTGCCGCTGGCAACGATTCAGGAGATCTGCCATGCTGTGGACTGTGAGGTCGAATGCTTCGTGCATGGAGCCCTCTGCGTATGCTACAGCGGGGATTGCCGCCTGAGCGAGTACCTGAACGGGCGCAGCGCCGACAGGGGCGAATGCGTGCAGGCCTGCCGCTCCATGTACGACCTTGTGGACGACTCCGGAAAGGTGCTGGTGAAGAACAAGGCCCTGCTCTCGCTGAAAGACTTCAACCTGCACGACCGCCTGCCGGAACTGGCCGCGGCCGGGGTGATGTCCTTCAAGATCGAGGGGAGACTGAAGAGCGCTTCCTATGTGCGGAACATCACTCGCTATTATTCGGATGCCCTGGACGCACTTGTGGCCGCAGAGCCGGACAAATACGCCCGGGCCTCGTTCGGAAAGGTTTACGGCGGAGTGGCGCCGGATCCCTGGAAGACTTTCAACCGGGGTTATACCGAACTGTTCTTCGACGGAAAACGGGGCAAGTGGTCTTCGATGGATGCCCCGAAGTCGATGGGAGAGTTTATCGGCACAGTTATTTCCGTGCGCCGGCACGGCAAGGATGCCGAGATTGTGCTGAAACCCGCCTCCATGGGCCTGGAATTGCATAACGGAGACGGATTCGCCTTTGCGGGAAAGAACGGGGTCGTGGGATTCCGGGGAGACTTATGTTCGTGTAACACAATAGTTTGCAAGCCCGTAGACGGACTGAAGGAAGGGGTGTCTCTATACCGTAACATTGACACCGCTTTCGAGAAAGAACTTGACCGGAACCCCAGCCACAGGGAGGTCTCAGTGGCGCTTTCTGTGCGCGTGCATGGAAAATGGAACATCGATGTTACGGCTGTTTCGGAGGACGGGAGGGAGTTTACAAGCCCTTTCAAGGCGGATCTTGAGAAGGCCGAAAACCGCGACAGGGCGGAAGCTATGCTCCGCGAGCAACTCGGAAAGCGCAGCCTACACTATCATTTCCATGTGGATTCGGTGATTTCAGATGCCCCCGGTGCGGCTTTGCCGCTGCTCAGCGCATCCACGATCAACAGCATACGCCGACTGATTGCCGAAGATCTGGATTCAATGAAGATTTCTGTGGGCGGCGGAAAAGCGACTTCTCCAGAGGACGCATCCGCCGCCCACAACACTCAGGCGGCAAATTATCTGATGAAATCCAAGTATTGCATCAAATATGAGTTAGGACTCTGCCCAACGCATCAGGGGGCGAAACCGATGGGACCGCTGTATCTACTGAACAATGGCAGGCGCCTTGCACTTCACTTCGACTGCAAGGCCTGTGAAATGGGCGTCATGGTTGCTCCCAGTCGATAAGTTTCAATCCCGGGATACGTTCGAAGTGACCGGCATTGTGGGTTACCAACGTAAGGTCGCGATCCAGAGCCGTTGCAGCTATCAACAAATCAAAGTTGTCAATTCTGGCTCCTTTCTTTTCAACCAACGCTCTTAACCTTCCGTACGTTTCGATATGATTACTTATCGGATGGACCGTGATTTGTTTCTTTACAAATTCTATCTCGTGATAGTGCCTGTCAAATCCACCTTTATTTGCACCGTATATCAATTCTGCCAGCGTTATTTCACTCACGGCGCAATTGGGAAGGCCAGCCATTGCAGCGGCGGACCTTACCTGCTGATTATTCTTGAACAGTTCTATCAAAACATTGGTATCCAAAAGGTATTTCATAGCTCTATCGGTTCTCTGGTTGAAATATGCCGGCCTTCTTCGATATCCCTTAACAATGCATCAGCCTCTTCCGGGTTATCATGCCATCCGCCGTGCGAAATCGGGGCAAACGGGTCTTCAATGGCAAGCACAGACCCAACGACCAACCTTGGACCGTGTAATTCCATGCTTACCACATCCTTTTCCTTTAACGACATCTCTTTCAATACCTTCGAAGGAATGATTATTCCGAGACTGTGACCTATCCTGATGATTTTACCACGCATATCTTCATTGTTTTTGATATTCGGTAAAGGTAAAACAAATTCCATAAATAATCAATATGTTATAACATTATTCCAAAGCAAAGGTGACTTTTACGTCACCGAAGCGGCCTTCGATGGATTTTCCTTTGGTGAAATAGGTGGCACCGAGCTGGCCGCGCCAGACGACGTCGTCGGAACTGCGATATGGGATGTCTACGTCGAAGCCGTATGTCTTGGACTTGATTTTTACCGAGGCGGCGCACTTCCAGTTGGTCCTGGTTCCGCCGTCGTCTTCGACAATCAGGAATGCCAGTTTGTCGAGCTGGTCCGAGAAATCCGTAACAAGCAGGGCCTTGAAACTCTTCTTCTTGCCAATCTCACTTCGTTTGACCACCACCACGAAATCCGTCACCTCCGGCTGATAATTCTTCAAATCCTCCTCTGTTGTCGCATAAAACCCGTTGACGGCACCGCACCAGACATGGAATTCGGAAGCACCGGCCAGCCAGCTGTCGTAGTTGCGGAGCATGGTGAAATCCTTTATATAAAGGTTGTACCTGTCCACATCCTCGGGGTCGTCATCGAAGTCCCAGATCGATTTTGTGTCCAGGAAGGATTCCAGGGGCACGCAGTCCGAATCGTCATTCTGGTTTATAACCCACACCGGACGGCTCCTAGCCACGGTTTCGTCTACGAAGACGGAATCCACGACCTCGTAACCGTTGTCCGTAGAAGTTATCACATAGGCATAGTTCGATTCTGCGCCGTTGCCCAGATCGAAAGTTATGAGCGGAAGCGTCCGTCCGTCCCAGTTTTCGGAGTACGGCCAGTATATCTGCATGCCGGATTCCTGAAGATAATCCAGATAGCGCTGCACGTCCTCGGCACCCGCCTTCGTAGACGAGGATACGTGCGAGGCGAGATAATCCTCTATCATGGAACGGAGAGGTCTCTGATAGGAGGATGCCTTGGTGGCCGAGGAGCCCCGTTCGCCTACTCCGGCACCCGGGGAGGTCAGCAGGTCGGCCATCATATACTCTTCGTCATAACCGTTGGCCGATGATGCATTTACGGCATCATATACTTCATATAACTGCCCGTCTCCGAGAGGCAGGGACGACAGCATCCTGGCCACGTCCCTCTTGGTCATCAGGCCCTCGGAATTCTTTGTTCCAACCGGTTCGTCGCCCCGGTTGCAGGCGATTGCGCAGAGCAGCCCCGCCGCCAGCGCAAAGAGTTTTACGGATAACGTTTTCATACCCACTTTTCGTTTTTGCAAAGTGAGCGATTATTATCCGTTTTAGCGGTTTTTAAACGTTTATTTGATAAAAAAGCCCACCGAAGCACTCCGGTGGGCAGATTCTTTCAGCTTTTATCCGTTTTCGATGATGTCCGAAAGGAAATCCGTTATGTCTATGCCGGCGGCGCGGACCATTTTTGGGACGAGAGATGCGCTGGTCATTCCGGGGATCGTGTTGACCTCCAGGAAGTACAGGCCGTCCTCGGCGAAGATGTAATCCATGCGCACCAGGCCGGAGCAGTCGAGATTCTCATAGATGCGGGCTGTCGTGGACTGGACAAGCTTCACGATATCCTCCGATCCCTCGGCTGGGCAAACCTCGCGGCTGTGGCCGTTGTACTTGGCATCGTAGTCGAAATACTCGTTTTCGGTGATGATCTCGATGATTGGCAGGGTGTGGACGACGCCGGATGTACGGTATGCCGCGCAGGTGAACTCGCGGCCGTTGATTCCCTGCTCGACCAGCACGGTAGGTCCTTCGGAGAAGGCATAGCCGACGGCCGTAGCCACGTCGGCGGGATCCTTCACCATCGTCACACCGAAACTAGACCCGCCAATGGTGGGCTTCACGAATACGGGAAACTTGAGCGATGCCGCGACCTGGGAGGAGAAAGCCTCCAGGTCGGCCCCTTTGTGAACGAAGGCGTCGGGAGCGCATTTGACTATGCCGAGATCCCGAATATAGCTCTTGCAGGCGTATTTATCGAACGCGATGGCGCTGACAGCAGAAGAACAAGTGCTGAAGGGGATGCCGAGCATCTCCAGATAGCCCTGAAGCTGTCCGCTCTCGCCCGGAGCGCCGTGCTGCATGATGTACACGTAGTCGAAGCGCACTTTCTCGCCAAGCACGGTGATGCTGAAATCGGTCTTGTCAACCTCGGGGCGGGAGCCCTCGGGGAAAGGCACGCGCATGGCGTCCTTCTTCTTGAAGGCTACCAGCTGCCACTTGCCGAAACGGGCGAAAATCTCGTAGACATCATAACGGTCGCCGTCGATGCGCGAGGCCGTGAATTCCCCGCTGCGGCATGCCACCTCCCACTCGGAAGAGTCGCTTCCGTAGATAACGGCTATAGTCTTGTACTTTCCCATATTATTCGAAATAGTAATCTTCTTCACTCTTGTTTTCGGCCTGGCCTTCATCGGTGGTCTCGATGTCGCCGCCGGTGCAGTTCAGGTTGAAGTTGACCGCAGCTGGCGCAATGAAACGGTCGGCCTCGGAGAACAGTCCGTCCGCCAGGCATTTCTTCATCCAGATACCCCAGATGGGAAGGGCCATGTTGGAGCCGCTACCCAGCGCCAGGGAATTGAAGTGGATCTGGCGGTCTTCTCCGCCGACCCACACGCCGCAGGTGATCGAAGGCGTGTAGCCGATGAACCAACCGTCGGAGTTGTCGTTGGTGGTTCCTGTCTTGCCGGCGATCTCACCCTTCAGTCCGTATGCGGAACGCAGCCGGGCGCCGGTACCGTGGTTCACCACACCTTCCATCAGATTGATCATCAGATAGGCGGTGTTCTCACCGATCGCTTCCCGCTTGCGGTTGGTGAACTCAGAAAGCACGTTCCCCTGACTGTCCTCGATGCGGGTGACGTACAGCGGCGTGATATAAACTCCCCTCGAAGGCAGGGCGTTGTAGGCGGCCACCATCTCCTGTATGGAGATATCCGCAGCGCCCACGCAAAGGGCATAGACCTCGTCCAGATGGCTGTACACGCCCATCTTGTGCATCATCTCCGCCATGGCATGGGGGCCGAACTGCTTCATGAGGTAGGCGGATATGTTGTTGGATGAATGGGTGAGGCCCCACTTGAGCGTGACCGTCTTTCCTATCCACTCGTCCTTATCGGTGGAGCGGGGCGTCCAGTCGGTGCCGTCGCCGGCGATGAAGGACTGGGGCACGTTGATGACCTTGTCGCAGGGCGACATCCCCTCCTGCATGGCGAGAGTGTAGAGGAAAGGCTTGATGGTAGAGCCCACCTGGCGCTTGCCCTGGCCGACGTTATCGTATTTGAAATAGCGGTAGTTGGGGCCGCCGACATAAGCCTTGAGATGACCGGTGACGGGCTCGATGGCCACAAGTCCGCAGCGGAGAACGCTCTTGTACCAGAGGATGGAGTCGTTAGGGGTCATCACAGTGTCGATGTAGCCCTTCTTATTCCAGGCAAACACCCTCATCTTCACCGGCTTGTCGAAGCCGGCGAGGATATCCGCATCCGGCACGCCTGCCTTGTGCTGAATGCGGTAACGGTCGCTCCAGCGGCGGGCGTTGCTCATCAGGCGGTCGCGCGTGGCCTTGTCCACATCGCCTGCGAAGGGAGCATTGCGCTTCCACTTGTTCTCGCGGTCGAAGGCGGGCTGTAGGTTCTTCCCGAGATGCTCGGCAACTGCCTGCTCCGCATTCTGCTGCATGCGGTAGTTGATGGTCGTGTAGATGCGGAGGCCGTCCTTGTCGAGGTTGTATTTCTCGCCGCCCGGCTTCTTGTTTTTATTCAGCCAGCCAAAGAGTTCGTCGTCGCGCCAGCGGAGGGAATCCGCGGTGTAATCCTCGGGATACTGGTAGTTGCTGCGCTTGGGTTTCTCGGCGTTCATGTCGCGCCGGAGCATGTCCCGGAAATACGGCGCCAGGCCGGCATTGTGGTCCCTCACCTGGTACACCAGATTGATGGGCACCTGCTTGATGGAGTCGGCCTCGTGCTTGGAAATATACTTGTTCCTGGCCATCTGCCCGATTACGAAGTTGCGGCGGGCGAGGGCACGTTCGGGATTGATGACGGGGTTGTAGCGCGTGGGTTTGTTCACCATGCCCACCAGGGTTGCGGCCTCCTCTACGGTCAGTTCGGAAGGCAGTTTGTCGAAGAATGTTTCGGATGCCGCGCGGATACCGTAGGCGCTGCTGCCGAAGAAAACGGAGTTCAGGTACATCACCAGGATCTCGTCCTTGGTGTAGTTGCGTTCAAGCTTGACGGCCGTTATCCATTCCTTCAGTTTGATCCACACCATCCCGATCTTACCCACGCCTTCCTTACGGGGATAAAGCGTCTTGGCAAGCTGCTGGGTGATGGTGGAGCCGCCGCCCTGGCTGCTGTCCCGCATGAGGATGGTCTTCACCGCAACGCGGATGAGACCCTTGGTGTCGATGCCGGAATGCTTGCGGAAACGGGCGTCCTCGGTCGCTATCGTGGCCGCTATCAGGTTGGGGGACAGTTCGTCGTAGCTGACGAACGTGCGGTTCTCTATATGGAAGGTGGTCAGCACCTCGCCGCCGTCGGCGATCACCTGGGTCGCGAGTTTGCTGTCCGGATGCTCGAGTTCCTCGAAAGAAGGAATCTTTGCGAACATCCATACGAGCAGCAGCAGGAAGGCCACCAGCACGAATGGAGCCGTCACCAGGATCCAAAACCACTTGACTATCTTTTTCTTGGTTGCGTCGTCCATTTTTTTAATCTTCGATTAGAATTACAAAGTTAATTTTTTTTGCCGACAAATTTTGAAAATTAGCGAGTTTGTGATTTACTTTGCAGAAAATTGAAAGTTATGGAGGGCAATTTAGTCATAGTCGAATCACCCACCAAAGCCAGGACAATCCAACGATTCCTCGGCGAAGGTTTCACGGTGAAAGCCAGCGAAGGACACATCAGGGATCTGCAGGAAAAGCAGCTCAGCATAGATATTAAAGGTGGGTTTACCCCGGAATATGTAATCCCCGACAACAAGAAGAAGGTAGTGGCCGAACTCACCCGGCTCGCAAATCAGGCCAGCGTCATCTGGCTTGCTTCCGATGAAGACCGCGAGGGAGAGGCCATCTCCTGGCATCTATGCGAAACGCTCGGCCTGGACAAGGCCCGTACCCGCCGCATCGCCTTCCACGAGATTACAAAGGATGCGATCCTGCGCGCCATAGGCAATCCCCGCGAGGTGGACATGAACCTGGTGAACGCCCAGCAGGCCCGCCGCGTGCTGGACCGACTGGTCGGGTTCGAACTTTCCCCCATCCTTTGGAAAAAGATCAACCGCGGACTCTCCGCCGGCCGCGTGCAGAGCGTCGCCCTGCGCCTCGTGGTGGACCGCGAGAGGGAAATCATGGCTTTCAACCCCGAACCTTTCTATAAAATAGAAGGAAGTTTCATCAATCCTGCCGGTGTCGCTCTCAAAGGCGTGCTGGAGGCAAAGTTCAAGACCGCCGACGAGGCGGAGAAGTTCCTCCAGGACAGCATCGGGGCGCACTATGTAATCTCCGCCGTAGACAAGGCGGAAGGCAGCCGCTATCCGGCACCGCCCTTCACCACCTCCACCCTGCAGCAGGAGGCATCCCGTAAACTCCACTTCCCCGTCAGCACCACCATGCGCGTAGCGCAGACCCTATACGAGAAAGGTCTCATCACCTACATGAGAACCGACTCCACGAATCTCTCTTCGCTCGCGCTGGGCACCGCCAAGAAGTACATCCTGGACAACTTCGGCGAGGAGTACTCCCACCCCAGGCAGTACAGCACCCGCAGCAAGGGCGCGCAGGAGGCCCACGAGGCCATCCGCCCGACCTTCATCGAGCATACCGACATCAGCGGATCCACCCAAGAAAAGGCCCTCTACAACCTCATCTGGAAGCGCACCGTGGCTTCGCAGATGGCTGAGGCCAGGCTGATAAACACCACCATCCGCATCGCGTCCGACAAGCGTCCCGAGCAGTATGCGGCCGAGGCCTCCGAGATCATCTTCGACGGATTCCTGAAGGTTTACATGGAAGGCAGCGACGATGACGTGGCCGAGGAGGCGGGACTCACCGTGGTGCCGGACATCCGCACCGGAGACGCGCTGAACGCCAAGGAGATAAACGCCGAATGCAAGTTCACCCGCGCACCCCAGCGCTACACCGAGGCATCCCTCGTGAAGAAACTGGAAGAACTGGGAATCGGCCGTCCGTCCACTTACGCACCCACCATCACCACCCTAACCAAGACCCGCGGCTACATCACCTCCGGGAACAGGGAAGGAGTGAAGATGGAGGTGGTCAATTTCAAGCTGAAGGGATCCGAGCTGAGCTCCTCGAAGAAGAAGGAAGTGGTCGGGGAAGACAAGGGCAAACTGCTCCCTCAGGACGTCGGCCTTCTGGTAACCGATTACCTTGTGGAGAACTTCCCCCGCATCATGGATTACAACTACACCGCGGAGGTGGAGAATAACCTCGACATGATCGCGGAAGGTAAGGAAGATTGGAAGGCCTACCTCGGCCAGATCTATCCTCCTTTCCACACTCAGGTGGAGAGCAAGATGCGCGACGGGCAGTACACCCATGTCGAGAGGGTACTCGGCATCGATCCGGCGGACGGCTTGCAGGTCGTGGCCAAATACGGCCAGTTCGGCGCATACGTGCAGAAGGGTGAAGGCGAGACCCGCCGTTTCGCCAGCCTCGAGAAGGGACAGCTGATAGAAACCATAAGCCTGGAGGAGGCGATCGGGCTGCTTGCCCTGCCGAGAAAGGTGGGCAACTATCTCGGTACGGACATCGTCGTAACCAAGGGCAAATTCGGGCCCTACATCAAGTATGGCGACCTCAACGTGACGCTGCCGCGGAAGACGGACCCCCTAACGATAGGCATCCAGGACTGCATAGTGGCCATCGAGGCCCAGAAGGAAGCGGCCCCCGAGAACAACGTTCTCAAGGAGTTCCCCGGGACGGACATCGCCATCATAAACGGCCGCTACGGTCCGTACATCAAATACGCCGGCAAGAACTACCGCATCCCCAAGGGTACCAGAGTGGAAACCCTTACGGAGCAGCAGTGCAGGGAATTCATCGCAGGAGGCCCTACCGGCAGCGCAAAGACAGGTTACAGAAGATTCTCCAGGAATAAGTAATCTTCCCTGGTGGTGATTTTTACGTTGTTCCTCTCTCCTTCGATCCAGGAGAGGGGAATTCCGTATCTGGCCGCCACCGAAGCGTCATCGGTATAAGCGGTGTCGTAGGGAAGGGCATAGGCGGCCTTCAGTTCTTCGGAAAGGAACATCTGGGGGGTCTGCGCTCCGAATACGCGGCTGCGGTCTGGATCGGGATTCCCGGTGGATACCAGTTCGCCGTCCTTGTTGCGCTCCAGGCTCTTCAGCGTGTCCGTCACCGGCACCACGGGCACGAGGCCGCGGCACTCCCGCATCCTGTCGAACATCTTCCGTATCAGCTCCTTGGATACCATCGGGCGAACGCCGTCGTGAACCGCCACGACAGCCCCGTCCGGCACCTTCGCCAGGGCGTTACGCACGCTGTGGAAACGGGTGATCCCGCCTTCCACTATTATCTGGGGCACGTCGAGGGGATACTCGATGCAGAGGTCTTTCCAGTGCTCGATCTGGTTCTTGGGCAGCACGGTGACCACCTTCACGTCCGGGCATGCATCCACGAAGGCGAAAATGCTGCGGTGGAGTACCGGTAGACCGCCCAGAAGCAGGAACTGCTTGGGCTCGGCGGCCTTCATCCTGGTGCCGCTGCCGGCGGCGGTGAAGATGACATACTTTTTTCTTTCCATAAGGCTGAAAGTTCATGGCAAAATTAACTAAAATTCTTATATTTGTTAGTCTAAACCTAACAAGATCAAAATGGCATTTTCTTTTTTGAACCAGGAACTGGCAATCGACCTCGGAACAGCCAACACCGTCATCTATCAGAACGACGAAATCGTGCTGGACGAACCGAGCATCGTAGCCATCGACAATAACACCAACAAGTGCATCGCCATCGGCCATCAGGCCAAGCTGATGCAGGAGCGCACGAACCCCGGCATCAAGACCATCCGCCCCCTGAGGGACGGTGTGATCGCAGACTTCAACGCTGCGGAGATGATGATCCGAGGGTTCATCAAGCAGGTGAACAGCAAGCGTCACAGCCTGTTCACCCCCAACCTGAAGGTCGTGGTCGGCATCCCTTCCGGATCGACGGAAGTCGAGATCCGCGCCGTGCGCGACTCCACCGAGCATGCCGGCGGGCGGGACGTTTTCCTCATCCACGAGCCTATGGCATCCGCCCTGGGTATCGGACTGGAGGTGCTTGCGCCTAAGGGCAGCATGGTAGTGGATATAGGCGGCGGCACCACCGAGATCGCAGTCATCTCCCTCGGCGGCCTGGTGATCCAGGACAGCATCCGTACCGCGGGCGACGTGTTCACGGCCGACATCCAGTACTACCTGCGCCAGCAGCACAACATTAAGGTCGGTGAGATCACTGCGGAGAAGATCAAGATCGCGGTCGGAGCCGTGATTCCGGACCTGGACGAGAAGCCCGAACCCTTCATCGTGCGCGGACCGAACCTTATGACCGCCCATCCCGTGGAGGCCACCATCACCCACGACGAGATCGCCCACTGCCTCGACAAGTCCATCGCCAAGATCGAGACTTCCATCCTGCACGTGCTCGAGCTGACTCCTCCGGAGCTCTACTCCGACATCGTAGAAAACGGAATCTTCCTCTCCGGCGGCGGCGCCCTCCTGCGCGGTCTCGACAAGCGCCTGACCGACAAGGTCAACATCCCCTTCCATGTGGCTGACGACCCGCTCCACGCAGTCGGACGCGGTACCTGCATGGCACTCAAGAATACCGAGAGCTATCCCTTCCTGATGAGATAGCCATGGCCGAAGGGAGAAAGAGATTCGGCTTTGTAATCAGCGCGGCAGTCTTCTTGCTTCTGGAGATTGCCGCGATCCTTATGCTGAGCCGCACTTCCTCCCTCCAGAACATATGGATCAACCGGGCATCGCACAGAGTGCATGCCGGCATCTGGGGAACGGGCGAGAACATACGCAACTACTTCACCCTCGAGAGGCAGAACCGTGCCTTGGCCACCAAGAACCTGGAACTTGTCCGGGAGGTTTGGGAAAACGGTGAAAGGGATATCTCCTACCGCGAGAACCATCTCTACGACGGCAAGGTGGGCAACTTCCGCATGATTCCCGCCACCATCGTGAAGGCCAGCCGCAATTCCCAGCACAACTACATAGTACTGAACAAGGGCTCCGAAGACGGGGTGAAACCCCAGACGGGCATCGTGACTACCACAGGCGTGGTGGGCGTGGTGAACGCGGTGGGCAAGCACTTTTCCTACGGACTCACGCTGATGAACACGAAGATGAGCGTCAGCGCCCGAATCGGCCAGACCGGCATCGTGGCCCCTCTGGAGTGGGACGGCAGGCACAGCAA
>JAEENZ010000181.1 GCA_016283985.1 Bacteroidales bacterium
CACGTCGGCAGTCAAGTTCTTCGATTTCGAGAGATGCGCCTTCGCACCCAGGTCTACCAGCGCGCGTATCTGCTTGGGCAGCCAGGAGATGTGCCCGGAAGGTATGTCCACCGCCACATCCACTTCCGGCAGTTCAGCAGAAGATATGTTGCCATCCGCCCCCACCGCCAGGTTCAGCAGAGCATCGGAACGGATGTCTTTCGCGGCCGGCACCAGCTTGCGGGCGTAATTGTCGAGCACGTCCGCCAGGCGGCAGGAATCTATGCCGGCGGAACCCTTCACGTATGAATGATCGTCGTATTTGCTGAAAAGGCCCTCCGCGCGAAGCGGCACATATGCCACGCGGCCCTTCAAATGATCCAGGTCGACATCGAAATGCGAATGATGATTCTTGAATCCCACCCGGGTGTCCAGTTCCGCCGGCACCTGCAGGCTTCCCAGCGAAGGCGAGAAGTAAAGCGCCTCGCCGCTCAGGCCCAGATCCAGCAGGTTCGTGCGAGGGTTATCCAGCGTGAGGGCATCCACCGCCACGGCGAGGGTATCCGCCGGAAGGCGCCCGCTGAGCCGCAGCGAATCCAGATTCAGATGCGCCCCGCGCAGCTTGGACGCGAGCACGTTTTTCTTCAAACGGAAGTCCCCGCGCAGCGCGAGTTCGTCGAACGCCACCCGGGCATGCACGGTATCCGCCTGCGAGGTATACACCACCTTCGGCTTCTCCCCTATCCGCACGTCCGCCAGCGAGATCCAAGGCAGGCCGGTGCCCTTCTTCAGCGTATCCTCCTGCTTCTCCTCCCCCTTCTTGAAAATGTCCAGGTTCGAGTGGCCGGGGGTGTAGGCATGATAATATAGCTGGGGATGGTCCAGATGCAGGCGTTTCACCCGGATGCGGCCGAGCAGCAGCCTCCAGGGATTCACGGCGACGGCGAACCTGTCGGCCGCGAGGAGGGTGTCCTCCACCGCACCGCGGCCCTCCGCAAGCAGAGGCCCGCGTACCCCGACCCGGTCGAACTCCGAGAAGAGTTCGTGAGGATAGGTAATCGAAAGCGAATCCGCCTCGGCCACAATGTTGGGGAAGGTCTTGAAATGCAGGCGCGAGTAGCGCAACTGGCCGTTCTCCAGGGCGTTAGCGGCGATGGAATCCACCTTCTTGCGCATCCAGGCGCTGTTCAGCGTGAGCTGCAGCGCAAGGATGATCACGGCGAAGACCGCCACGATTATTCCCAGTATCCTGACCAGACGTTTCATTTCCTAGAACTTCTTGAAGAAATCGTTACCCTTGTCATCCACGAGGATGAATGCGGGGAAATCCTCCACGGTAATCTTCCAGATGGCTTCCATTCCGAGTTCGGGATATTCCACGCACTCGATGCTGCGTATGCTGCTTTGTGACAGAACTGCCGCCACGCCGCCTATGGTGCCGAGATAGAAGCCGCCATGCTTCTTGCACGCGTCGGTCACAACCTGGGTACGGTTGCCCTTGGCTATCATCACCAGGGAAGCGCCATTGTCCTGGAACTCATCCACATACGGATCCATGCGGTTGGCCGTGGTGGGGCCCATCGACCCGCAGGGGTATCCTTCCGGAGTCTTGGCGGGGCCGGCGTAGAGAATAGGATGATCCTTGAAGTAGGCAGGCATGCCTTCGCCTGCATCCAGGCGGGCCTTCAGCTTTGCGTGGGCTATGTCGCGGGCCACGATGATGGTGCCCTTCAGGTTCACGCGGGTGCCTACCGCATACTTGCTGAGCTCGGCGCGAACGAAGTCGATTCCCTTGTCGAGGTCGATCTCTATGCCCTTCGGGCCCTCTCCCGGCCTGCGGTATTCTTCGGGGATGAGTTCGGAAGGATTGGTATCCATCTTCTCAATCCACACGCCGCCGGCGTTGATCTTGCTCTTGATATTGCGGTCGGCCGAGCAGCTTACGCCCATACCTATGGGGCAGCTGGCGCCGTGCCTGGGCAGGCGCACAACTCGGATATCGTGGGCGAGATACTTGCCTCCGAACTGGGCTCCGAGGCCTATCTTCTGGGCTTCCTTCAGGAGCTTCTGCTCCAGGTCGATGTCGCGGAAAGCGCGGCCGGTCTCGTCGCCGGTGGTGGGCAGGTTGTCGTAGTATTTGATGCTCGCCAGCTTCACCGTGAGCAGGTTCTTTTCCGCGGAGGTGCCGCCGATCACGAACGCGATGTGGTACGGAGGGCAGGCCGCCGTGCCGAGGGTCTTCATCTTCTCTACCAGGAACGGCAGCAGGGTGCCTTCGTTCTGGATGGTGGCCTTGGTCATGGGATAGAAGTAGGTCTTGTTGGCACTGCCGCCGCCCTTAGCGACCATCACGAAGCGGTATTCGTCGCCCTGAGTGGCCTCGATATCGATCTGGGCAGGGAGGTTGCACTTGGTGTTGACCTCGTCGTACATGTTCAGCGGAGCGTTCTGGCTATAGCGCAGGTTCTCCTGCGTGTAGGTGTTGAACACGCCTAGGCTGAGGGCCTCTTCGTCTTCGTAGCCGGTCCATACCTGCTGGCCCTTCTCGCCATGGATGATGGCGGTGCCGGTGTCCTGGCAGAACGGTAGCACGCCCTTCACCGAGCACTCCGCGTTGCGGAGGAACTGAAGGGCGACGTATTTATCGTTCTCGCTCGCCTCCGGATCGTGCAGGATTGCCGCCACCTGCTCATTATGGGCACGGCGTAGCATGAACTCACAGTCGTGGAAGCTCTGCTGGGCCACGAGCGTGAGAGCCTCGGGCTTGACTTTGACTATGGTGTGTCCCTCGAACTGTGAGGTGGATACCAGTCTTTCCGAACCGGGGATGTGGTAGTATTCCGTATTGTCTTCCCCGAGCTGGAACATGGGTGCGTACTTGAAATCAGGCATTTGGGTAACAGTTTATTATCACACAAAAATAAACAATCCCTCCAACCTCTGCAAATCTTTGTGAATTTAATTATTTTTGCTACCTTTGCGGCGAGATAATAATTCGCAGGCAGGATGGGTAAAGGGTTAGTGCAAAAGTCCCCGCCAGCTGTCCCTCGCTTTTTGAAGTAATTCCGCTGCGGTGTCTTGGGGCAAAGCCTATTGGGAGGTTCTTTGGAACCTCCCTTTTTGATCGGTCTCTATCACTGTAATGCAATACTGCACCTTGGTCTTGTCGCTTCGTTTGACACCGACTAGAAGTTTGACAAGGCCTATGCCTACGCACTGATACTCCATTCTCAGCATGCTTTCAAACTTGCTCTGGTTATTCTTGTTTTGATTGGCGGGAACCTTTTCAACGAAGATGGCGTTGGATAGAATTGCATCCAGCTGAAGAACGGCCAGCGTAGATAAATAGGTCAATGATGCATGTCCGGCAGTTTCCACCAAAGAGACATTCTTGATATTGATATCATCTTTCAAACTGAAATTGTACCGCTTTGCTTCCGGATTCTTGTGTTTCCATTGGTGATAGAAAGACAGAATGAGTTTATGACGAGCTCTTTTGTCTTCTGGAGTATCTCCGGTCGGGATATCAACAGCGGTGATTTCAGCTTCATCATCTTCATACGGAGCATCTGGAATCTCACTCAAATCCGGTTCTTCGATATAGCCGATAAGCATTTCAAACGGCACACCCATTACGGCAGCGGCCTTATAAATGGTCACCAGGTTTTTTGATTTGAAAAGCGCCTTCACGTTCTGCTTTCGGATTCCCATCCTCCTGGCGAACTCGACCTTTGGCATCCCAATCCTTTCCAGCAACGCCTCCCCTTTTGCTTCAAAGAATATCTGATTCATAACAGCTCTTTTTTGCAAAGGTAATAAATGTTTATTACCTAAGCAAGCGGAAAAAGCAAGCTAATTCATCTTGTGTTTATTCCGAAACGGGACGGACAGGGCCGCAAGGGCAGAAAGCGCGAGCTGTATCAAACTGTGATTACGATTCTTGAATTCTGCCATATCTTAGTTGTCCATTAAAAATTTCTTCATGAATTCATTGAGGTCTCCGTCCAGCACGCCCTGGGTGTCGGCGGTTTCGTAACCGGTGCGGAGGTCTTTGACCATACGGTAGGGATGCAGCACGTAGGAGCGTATCTGCGAGCCCCACTCTATCTTCTTTTTCTGTCCTTCCAGCTCCGCCTGCTTCTCCTGGCGCTTCTTGAGCTCGATGTCGTAGAGGCGGCTCTTGAGAATGCGGAGGGCATTCTGGCGGTTGTCCTGCTGGCTGCGGGTTTCGGTGTTCTCCACCATTATGCCCGTGGGGATGTGCCTCACGCGCACGCCGGTCTCAACCTTGTTGACGTTCTGTCCTCCGTGGCCGCCGGAACGGAAGGTATCCCACTCGATATCGGCGGGATTGATTTCTATGTTGATACTGTCATCCACCAGAGGATATACGAAGACGGATGAGAAGGTGGTCTGGCGCTTGCCCTGGGCGTTGAAAGGAGAGATGCGCACCAGACGGTGAACTCCGCTCTCGGCCTTGAGGTAGCCGTAGGCATAATCCCCTTCGAACTGGATGGTGGCGCTCTTGATGCCGGCTTCATCCCCTTCCACGAGCTCGGTCACCGTCATCTTATAGCCGTTGCGCTCGCCCCAGCGCATGTACATGCGCATCAGCATGGAGCTCCAGTCGTTGGATTCGGTGCCGCCGGCCCCGGAATTGATTGTGAGCACGGCACCGAGGTTGTCGCCTTCCTCGCCAAGCATGTTCTTGAATTCCAGGTCTTCCAGCTTCTTCAGTGCATCGGCGTAAGCGGCATCGGTATCGGGGCCCTCGGGGTCGAGTTCCATCAGCACTTCCAGGTCGTCGGTGGCGGATACCACGGTATCGAATGCTATCAACCAAGCCTTGACGGAACTCACGCCTTTCAGGAAAGCCTCAGCCGCCTTGGGGTCATCCCAGAAATCCGGAGCCTGGCTCTGGGCTTCCTTCGCGGCCACGTCCTGCCTCTTCCCCGCTATGTCCAGGGACTTTTCCAACGCTCCGATCCGCTGACGCAGATCTTTTATCTGATCTTGTGTAATCATATCTCGCACATCCTGCCCATTTCCTGCAGGAAGTCAGGAGTAAAATAATTCATGAAACCACCGTTGGATGTCAGCGTCATCTCTCCGACGTTGACTTGGCCGGCGATATCGTAAAAATCGACCCGCACCTGCGGAAGGCCTTCCGAGAGGGTGGAGGCATACTCCAGCATCTCTTTCAGCGAATCCGGCCGAGGCAGAAGGGGCCCCTGGCGGTAATGCCCTGCATATACACACTTGCCGTCGAGCCTGTTCCAGTCCGTGTCATAACAATCGATGCAGAGGCTCTCCGGCTTGCGGTCGAAACTGACGAACACGAAGCGCGGCCTGCCTCCCAGGCACCATATCTTATAATCAATGAGGGAAGATGAAAGCCCGGCAGCTTCTCCCTGTTCTTCCAGATATTTCTCAACGATGATGCACGGCTCGATGAAGCGGTAGTGGGGCTCCACGAAGAAACCCCAGAAGGTCTTATCGCCCAGCCACTTGCGCAGTTGCTCACAAATCTTGCCGACATCCTCCGAAGCCTTGTCCTTTACGATAATGACCTCCTTGCAGGCATTGTTTGTCTTGATCACGAAAGGAGCCTGAAGCGAATTCCAGGCCGCCGCGAATTCCTCCACGGTATCGTATTTCCCATAGATGGGTACGAGCAACTTTTCCAAGCCTTTGGATGCCACGTAATCACGTACCCTGTACTTATCGGCAAGAACCGCCCACGCCTTCATGTCGGAGTGGAACTTAAGCCACTGAATCTTCTCGTTTATGTCGGATGGATCCTTCAGGTCCGGCAGGCGTCCGAATTTGCGCAAGAACACCACCCGCACTCTCGCACGGGGGAAAAGACAGCCGAAAACCTGCTGTATGCGGTTGATTAGCTTCTTCATTTGCGCAGCTCCTTACGTAGGGTCCGGACGGCACGAATATCGTGTCTCCCTATTATCCTCCAAAAATACGAAAAAGGACGGAAAGAACGATATCTTACGACTTTCACAAGAGTATGGGCGACCACATAAGCCATCTGCAGGAAAAACGGCCTGCGGACATCAACAAGCGAAACGAGACTGCCCATATAATAGTTCCTGTAAACTCTATGTTCGATACTCTGCGGGGAATACTGCTTGTCGTGAACGACCTTCACTCCCCGCACGACGCCCAGCTTCAGGCCATTGTAGAGCACCCTGTTGCAGTATTCATCATCATTGCCGTAGATGGGGAACATTTCTGCAAAAATGCCGATTTCCCTTAGAGTGCTGACAGGCAGCAGCCAGTGGGCGGCCATGATGAAAGGCACCTGGTACAGGCCCATGGCGGCATCCACGAGCTTCTCGCTGGGTATAACCTCGCGTTCGAAAACCGGATTGTATGAGATGCCGTCCAGCTGCATCTGTTCCGGACTCAGTATCCCGAACTCCGGATGTGCGGCATGCACTTTTATCATGGTCCCAAGGGTATCCGGGCCAATCCATGCATCCTGATTGAGGAGATACACATAGTCGTATCCGTTCTCCATGGCGTAACGGAATCCCATGTTGTTGGCTTCGGCAAAGCCGAGATTGGAGGCATTCCGGACCAGATGTGCAGCAGGATAATTGCCGGCTATGCAATCAGCCGTGCCGTCGGAAGAAGCATTGTCCACCACGAATGCATCGGCCGGCACTTCCGAAGAGAAAACGCTCCCCAGACAACGGTCAACCCATTGCATCCCGTTCCACGTGACTATGATCACCAGCGTCTTCATATCCTTTCCAACAACTCTTTAGGACTCTTTCCGGAAAAAACCGCCTTCATCACATTGCGGGCGCTGGCCTTCATGATGCGGTCGCGGTCGGTCCGGCAGCCTTTGATCAGATATTTCGTATAACGCGCCGCTTCTACAAGCCAAGCATAGCAGGCCAGTAGGCAGAACCTGATGCGGCTCCCGCGGGAATGGAAATGCAGGGACCCCATGATCCGGACGGGTTTGATGACAGCTTCCTTTTCCGAAATGGTTCCCCCAGCGAAGTGGGTGATGGACACATCGGCATCCGCATAGACCTGCCAGCCCATATCATTGAACTTGTGCCCCAGGGCTATGTCTTCCGGGGTGAATGCATAGTATTCGTCGAACCATCCTGCTTCGCGAAAAGCATCAGTGCGTGCAAGGAAACACGCCCCGTTGAGCGTCCAGGTGCGGAAAAGGCCATCCTTTACGCTCCATTTGCCGGGCCGGGTTTCATCTACCAGATGCAGATAGTGCCTCATCCAGCGCCAGGCCGTCCACGGACCGCGCCCGCAGGTCTGCAGGCGGCCGTCGGGAAAAACGATCTTCGGGGAGATGGCCGCCACGTTCCCGGGAAGTTTAGAGAAATCTTCCAAAAGGGTATCAACCACCGGCATGGTCTGCACGGTATCGTCGTTCACTATGAACACATAGTCGGAATCCAGCTGCCGCAGTGCAAGATTGTTGTTCTCGGAAAAGCCACGCACGCCATCGCTTTCAACAATATGCGCGGATGGGAACCGGGCCTTGATTCTTTCAAAGTTTTCTGGCGAATACCGGTATGCCACTATCCAAAGATCGACCAGAGTCACGTTCTGCTCCTGAATGGACTGAACACACGCCTCCAGCATGTCCGGACGGTCCATGCTGACGATTACTGCGCTGACGGTGCTTTTATTCAATGTGGCATACAACTCCTTCAAACGCACATCGGATCCCGAGGCAAACAATTCCGTAACCGGATCTTTTTCCTTCGTAGAGACGCCTTTTTCTTCCAGCACCTGAACCAGCCGCTTCGCCACCGCCGGTGCAGGGTCGATGAATTCAACATCGCCATACCCAAGATCCCCGGCAACCTTCTTGAGTGTTTCCAGCAAAAATGGGTAATGAGTACATCCTAGAACGATGCGGTCGGCCCCTTCAGCGAGGAGAGGTTCCAGCGCAGCCTTCACGACGCTTTCCGCCTCGGGGCCGGTCAGTTTGCCCGCTTCCACCAGCTCCACGAAACCCTGCCCGACGCGTTCCACTATCTTCACATGGTCTTCGAATCGGCCTTTTGTATTCAGATATTTGCTGCCCTTGAGTGTGCCGGCAGTAGCGAGGACGCCGATCACGCCCGTTTTTGTGCCCAACGCCGCCGGCTTCACTGCAGGCTCCATCCCCACAAAAGGGATATCGTATTCCTTGCGGAGAAACTCGATTGCAGCTGCCGTTGCGGTATTGCAGGCCAGCACCACTACCCCGGCACCCCGCGAGATAAAGAAGTCCGTTATGGCACGGAGGCGCTCCCGGATGTATTCCGGAGTCTTTTCGCCGTAAGGGCAATGGGCATTGTCGGCATAATAGATATAGTGTTCATCCGGCAGGAGTTTACGGATCTCCCGAAAGACCGAGAGGCCGCCTACGCCTGAATCCATTATGCCGATTACTGCCATAATGCAAATCTACAAAAAATCCGGTAAAATCTTCAGGCATCCACCCTCACCTGGTGCGGATTCCCTCCTATTTGCCCCAAGTGGCTGGTTTAGGAAGGGGACCTGGGGCGCTGGAGGCCCTTTCCGCACCGGGTGAGGGTTGGTGGGGGGCCACCCGTAGAGGAAAACCCGCAAAACCTCTACAGGTGGAGCGTTTTTGGGCTTACCTGTAGAGGAAAACCAGGGAAGCCTCTACGGGTCGGGGTATTTTTGCCCTACCCGTCAAGGAAAAGGCGGAAAACCTCTACGGGTCATGGGGTCCGCGAGGGGCTGGCCGCCGCGTCGCACACAACTCCGCGGCTATGGTGCCCGCCGGCTGCGGGGAGCTCGCCGGAATGGCTCTCCTCGCCGGCGACCATGCCAGCGGGGAGTGCGGTAGCGCAGCGGAGTGAAGGGGGCGGGGCGGGGCGGGGCGAGCCGGGAACCGCGAGCCGAGCGGACCGGGGCCTAAAAAAGCAACCTGGTGCGAAATACTAAGAAATCGCACCAGGTCGAAAGAGCAAGACCTTACAAGCAGGTCTGATTTATGACTTCTGAATCTGTCCGAGGACCTCGAAGTAAGGGACTCCGTCAGAAACCGTCATCCTGTAGATGGTGTCATCCACCTGGTAGTACTCCTTGCCGTCAGCGAGGGTAACCACGTTGTAGTCTTCAGGCAGAGCCTTGATGAGTGCGCCTGCAGGAGGCACGATCACCTTGTACTGGCCCTTGGGATCAGCCATGAAGAACACGCCGTCGTCGTAGTAGTACTCCTGGCCGTTGGCGGCGAAGCTCTGCACGAGGCCGAGCTGGGTGGCCAGCTGGTAGGAAGCGTACGACCTGAGGGTATTTACGTCCATCGTAGTGGTGGCAGGGGCGCCTGCGGCGGCAACCTGCTGCTGGGCGGCGATGGTGGCGTTGTTCTGCGCGATAGCCGCATTCTGGGCAGCTATGGTGGCATTGTTCTGTGCGATGATCTGGTTCTGCTCGTTGATGGTCGAGTAGTTGTTGTTCACCACGTTGTAGGTCCGGTATACATTATTGTAGTACGAGAACCTCAGCACGTCGAGCTCGAGCTCATAGAGGGCGCGGTCGAAGAAGATGCCGTAAGGAGGACGGCAGACGTGGTAGACATGGTCCCAGTAGCGGTAGTAGATACCGTTATAGTAGTAGTAGGTGCGTCCCCAGTAGCGATACCTGTTGTAGTGAGGCAGGCTGTGCACCCTATATCCATAGTAGTGGGGATGACGCCCGTAGAAGTAGCCGGGACGGTTATAAGGAACGGGATCGCGATGGATAGGAGCTATCCTCTTGCCGTGAGGATCGAAGCGGACCTCGTTGGGTGCGCCGGCGGTCTGACGGTCGTAGCTGTTGGTAGGATTCACGTTCCTGTTGGTGTTGGCATTGCCCACGCCGCCCACGCTGCTGCGGCTTCCGCCACTTGCAGTAGTGGTAGTCGTGGTGGTCTTGGCTGCCGAGGCGGCACTCCGGCTGCTGGTACTGCTACCTGAGCGGGATGTGCTTGCACTGGAGCGGCTGGCAGAACTGGTTCCTGTGCTGCTGGAACGGGAAGTGCTTACGCCGGAACGGCTGCTGCTTGAGCTGCTGCTTGAGCGGGAGGTACTTGCGCTGGAACGGGAAGCACTCGAACTGGAGCGCGAAGAACTCGAGCTGGAGCGGCTGGCAGTGCTGCCGGAACGGCTGCTGCTGGAACTGCTGCTTGAGCGGCTGATGGTGCCGCCCATTGCCCTGGAGCTGCTCGAAGAGGAACTCACCGAACTGCGTGAAGAGCTGGAGGAAGAAGAACTCCTGGACGCGCTGGAGCCGGAAGACGAACGGCTGCTGGAGCTTGAGCTCGTGGTCGAGCGGCTGCTGCTGGATCCGCCTCTGGATTGGGCATTAACAGGAGCTATTGCGAGCGCCATAGCTGCTATGGCTGCGAGCGCTATTTTAAATGTAGTTTTCATAA
>JAEENZ010000182.1 GCA_016283985.1 Bacteroidales bacterium
TTGATGAGGCATTTGTCGCTATAGGTCCTCACCAGTCGGATAAGCTCGTCCCTGCGTTCCGGAGTGATATGGTTATCCCAGCCCCATGTGTCAAACCATAAAAGGTCGGGATCGTATTTCTCGATAAGCTCTTTAACTTGAGGGAGGGATTTCCTCTGCCAATACTTTTCGAAATCCTCGTCCGGTCGCCAGGGATACCAGAACGGCATGGCTCCGTCCGGATCTTCCCAATCCTGCCAGTGAGAATAATAGAAGCCATATTTAAGGCCATGTTTCTTGCAGGCCTTCACCAGTGGGCCGATCAGGTCTTTCTTGTAAGGAGTCGAGGCTATATCGAAGTCCGACACCTTGGAATCCCACAAGGCGAAACCATCATGGTGTTTGGCGGTGATCACCAGATATTTCATTCCCGCTTTGCAGGCCTCCCTGACCCAGCTTTCGGGATCATATTTAACCGGGTTGAACTCGTTAACAAGGCCATTGTAGAAGTCGTCTGGAACCTCCAGGCGGGGCTTTATCCATTCGGCATACCACGAGTTCCCCTGCGGGAACGACTTGTCGGGCATCGTGTGCCCGTTGTAACTGCCTTCCAGAATGGAATACAGCCCCCAGTGGATGAACATCCCGAACTTGGCGTCCTTGAACCATTCGACCTTCTGCGGATCCAACTTCAGAGAGACTTTCGAGGCCTTCTTCTTATCTGTGCACCCCGTGGCCATAGTTACCAGCAAGGTGCAGATTATAATAATACTCCTTTTCATATCATCAAAGCAATCAAGACATGCATATCGCTTTGACGAAACTCATGAACAGAGGGTGAGGATGCAGCACCGTGGAGGAGTACTCGGGATGGAACTGGGTGCCGATGTACCAGCGCAGCGAGGGGATTTCGACGATTTCTACAAGGTCTGCATCGGGGTTGACACCCACGCACTGCATGCCGGCTTTCTCGAAATCTTCCTTGTAGCGGTTGTTGAACTCATAGCGGTGCCTGTGACGTTCCTGGATGCTCTCCTGCCCGTCATAGGCCTCAAAAGCACGGCTGCCCGGTCGGACCCGGCAAGGATATGCCCCGAGCCTCATGGTTCCGCCCATCTGGGTTATGTTCTTCTGTTCTTCCATCAGGTCGATGACGTTATGAGGCGTAGAAGGATTCATCTCGCTGCTGTCCGCGTCGGTGAGGCCGAGGATGTTACGCGCGAACTCGATGACCATCATCTGCATTCCCAGGCATATGCCGAAGCAAGGGATGTCGTGCGTACGGGCGTACTCCGTGGCGATTATCTTCCCTTCAATCCCCCTTTGGCCGAATCCAGGGCAGATGACCACACCGGCCATGCCTGAAAGCAGGCCTGCGATGTTCTTCCGTGTTACGCCTTCGCTG
Organism: Bacteroidales bacterium; assembly: GCA_016283985.1. The sequence goes on from JAEENZ010000182.1 coordinate 1,385, forward strand.
TTGATGAATTGTATCTTCACCTTCACGCCGTTGTAGATGCCGGCGAGGTTCAGGCTCTCCCGGATGCTCTTGTAGGCATCCTGAAGGTCGTATTTGCCTACCAGGGCCACCTCTACCTCGCGTGTGGCATTGCGCTGCTTGGCAAGGAAAGAGTGCCAGTTCTTCATCGCGGGAGTCTCCCCCACCGGAATGCCAATCTTGCGGAGGATGGCCGCATCCAGCCCCTGCCGCTGCATGCTGACAGGCACTTCATAGATGCTGGGCAGATCCTCGCTCTGCACCACGCACTCGAGGTCGACGTTGCAGAAAGATGCGACCTTCATCCGCATGGCATCGTCCAGATGGCGTTCGGTACGGAGAACGACGATGTCCGGCTGAATTCCCATGCCCTGTAACTCTTTGACACTGTGCTGAGTAGGCTTGGTCTTCAACTCTTCCGCTGCCTTCAGGTAGGGAACGTAGGTCAGATGAACGCATACCGCGTCCCGGCCGAGTTCCCATCGCATTTGGCGTATGGCCTCCATGAAAGGCGCGCTTTCGATATCGCCTATCGTGCCGCCCACTTCCGTGATAATGAAGTCCAGATCCTCCCCTTCCACATCCTTACGCAGCATCCTGCGCTTGATCTCGTCGGTGATGTGAGGTACGACCTGGATGGTCTTGCCTAGGTAGTCCCCGTGCCTTTCACGGTCGATTACGGCCTTGTATATCCTGCCGGTGGTCACGGAGTTGTCCCGAGTGGTATGGATGCCCGTGAATCGCTCGTAATGCCCGAGGTCCAGGTCGGTTTCCATGCCGTCGTTGGTCACGTAACACTCCCCGTGTTCGTAGGGATTGAGGGTGCCGGGGTCTATGTTGATGTAGGGGTCGAATTTCTGGATGGTCACCTTGAAACCCCTGGCCTGCAGCAATTTGCCTATGCTGGCGGAAATGATGCCCTTCCCGAGGGAAGAAACTACGCCGCCTGTAATGAATATGTATTTTCTGCTCATGTCTATTCCCATTCGATGGTTGCCGGTGGTTTGGAAGAGATGTCGTATACGACGCGGTTCACGCCGCGGACCTTGCGTATGATCTCGTTGGAAACGTCCCGCAGGAAGTCATAAGGGAAGGGGAACCAGTCGGCTGTCATGGCATCCGTCGAAACGACCGCCCTGAGAGCCACGGGATTCTCATAAGTCCTCTCGTCCCCCATTACGCCCACGCTTTTGACCGGCAGGAGGATGACCCCTGCCTGCCAGATTGCATCGTAAAGATTCGTAGCCATCACGCGCGGGTCCGATGCTGATTGGAATCCCATACCGCTGCAGTTGTAGCTGCGCAGGGAGCGGATGAAGATATCGTCTGCTTCACGTAATACGCGGAGTTTCTCCTCGGTTACTTCTCCCACGATGCGGACTGCCAGGGACGGGCCCGGGAAAGGATGCCTTCCAACCAACTCCTCCTTGATGCCCAGGGCACGGCCCACGCGACGTACTTCATCTTTGAATAGCATGCGGAGCGGCTCCACGATCTGGAGTTTCATCGTTTCCGGAAGGCCTCCTACATTGTGATGGCTCTTGATCTTGGAAGCGATGCCGGGGATGCCGGCACTCTCGATAACATCGGGATAGATGGTCCCCTGGGCCAGCCAGCGGGCATTTTCTATCTGCCTTGCATATTTGTCGAAGGTCTCTATGAACAACCTGCCTATCACCTTTCGCTTGGCTTCAGGCTCTTCCACACCCTTCAACTGTTCCAGGAACTCTTTGGATGCATCGGCTCCTATCACATTGAGTCCCATGTCCTTGTAGGATGCCAGCACGTCTTCGAATTCGTTCTTGCGAAGCAGGCCGTTGTTTACGAAGATGCATATGAGATTATGGCCTATGGCTTTGTTCAGCAGCACGCCGGCCACGGTGGAATCAACTCCGCCGGAAAGTCCGAGTATTACCTTATCGTCGCCGATTTTCGCCCTCAGGTCCGCAACGGTGGTTTCGATGAACGAATCCGGCGTCCAGTCCCCTTTGCAGCCGCAGATGCCCAGCGCGAAGTTCGCGAGCATCCGTGTGCCTTCTGTGGTATGGTATACCTCAGGATGGAACTGAACGGCATACGTCGGCTCCCCCTCTATTTGGAACGCAGCGTTGGTAACATCTGCCGTAGAGGCTATCACCCTGGCGCCTGAAGGAAGGGTGGATATGGTGTCCCCATGGGACATCCAGACCTGTGTCTGGAGCGAAACGCCCTTCAACAGCGGGGATTCCGGATCCACGACGTCCAGCATCGCGCGTCCGTATTCCCTGGAGTTCGAATTCTCTACCTTTCCGCCTCCGGTATGGGCCAGATACTGTGCGCCATAGCATATTCCCAGAAGCGGGAGCCTGCCCCGGAAGAGGCTCAGGTCTACCTGGGGGGCGTTGTCGTCGCGTACGGAACATGGGCTTCCTGAGAGGATGACGCCTTTCACGCTCTCGTCCAGCGCAGGAACCTTATTGTAAGGAAAAATCTCACAGAACACGTTAAGCTCCCGTAGGCGACGTCCTATGAGTTGCGTCACCTGGGAGCCAAAATCCAAAATGACAATCTTTTGCATATGGATTAGTTGATGAACAGCAGTTCACGGTATTTGGGAAGCGGCCAGGTCTTGTTGTCCACCACTTCTTCCAACTTGTCGATGGGCTTGCGCAGGTCAGCGAAACTCTCGGCAATGTCGTGATAGGCAAGGGCGCGTTCGTAGTCGTTCTCGATTGCATTCGCGGCCTTGCGGGCTTCCTTCATTTGTGCGGCCAGCACGCGGACTTCCTCCACGTATCTGTTGATGTCGTCCAGGATGCCAAGTTCGGTCGAGCAGTTGTCCAGATTGCCATAGATGCCCTTTGCAAGGGTGATTTCCTGCAGGAGTTTCGACTTGTATTCCAGAGCTGCCGGGATGATATGGTTGATGGCCATCCGCACCATCACGCGGGATTCGATCTGTACCTTCTTAATATATGTCTCCCACTTCACTTCGTTGCGGGCCTCGAGCTCCTTCTCCGTGTAGACGCCGGTCTTGGTGAACATCGCCACGGATTCGGGCTTCGTGAACTCGCAGAACATCTTGGGAACGTTAGTTTCCACGTTCAGGCCGCGCCGCTTGGCCTCCGCCTTCCATTCCTCAGTGTAGCCGTTGCCGTCGAAGCAAACCACATTGATAATCGATTTGATAATGGGCTTGAGGGCATCCATGATGGCGATATTGGTCTTCTTCCCGGCAGCGATCTCCTTGTCGACCGCGGCCTTGAAATCGATTAGTTGTTCAGCAACTGCCGCGTTCAGGGTGGTTAGGGCGCCGGAACAGTTGGCGCAGGATCCAACTGCGCGGAACTCGAAGCGGTTGCCGGTAAATGCGAACGGAGAGGTGCGGTTGCGGTCGGTATTGTCTACGAAAATCTCAGGGATTTCAATCAGGCCGAGTTTTTTGCCTTTCTTGCCGGCGATCTCGATCGGAGTGTCGGAGGGGACCTCGAGAAGTTTATGCAGGACTTCCGTCATCGTGCGGCCCAGGAAAGCGGACACTATTGCTGGCGGAGCCTCGTTGGCACCGAGTCTGTGCGCGTTGGTCGCACTTGCGATGGATGCTTTCAGAAGTCCGTTATGCTTCTGAACGGCCGCAAGAACATTTACGAAGAATGTAACGAACTGCAAGTTTCCATTCGCATCCTTGCCGGGAGCCAGAAGCTGAGTGCCCGTATCCGTGCCCAGGGACCAGTTGTTGTGCTTTCCGGAACCATTCACGCCAGCGAAGGGTTTCTCGTGCAGGAGAACCACGAATCCATGCTTGCGTGCGATGCGGTTCATCAGGTTCATCACTATCTGGTTCTGGTCGTTGGACAGATTGGTTTCCCCGAAGATGGGGGCGAGTTCGAACTGGTTGGGAGCGACCTCGTTGTGTCGGGTCTTGAGCGGGATGCCCAGGCGGTGGCCGGCGACTTCAAGGTCGCGCATGAAAGCGGCCACGCGCGGAGGAATAGCCCCGAAATAGTGGTCGTCCAGCTGCTGGTTCTTCGAGGAATTATGGCCGAAAAGGGTGCGCCCCGTGATCATCAGGTCCGTACGGGCGGAATAGAGTGATTCATCCACAAGGAAATACTCCTGCTCCCACCCAAGATATGAATAGACTTTCTCGACCTTGGGGTCAAACAGTTTGCAGATTGGCACGGAAGCATCGCTGACGGCCTTGAGGGCACGCTTCAGCGGGGTCTTGTAATCCAGTGCCTCGCCCGTGTAGGATATGAACACGGTGGGGATGCAGAGCGTGTCGTCGAGGATAAACACTGGAGATGTCGGATCCCAGGCCGTGTAGCCGCGGGCTTCGAAGGTGGCGCGGATGCCGCCGTTGGGGAAGGAAGATGCATCCGGCTCCTGCTGGGCGAGCATCTTTCCGTCGAAAGTCTCAATAACTCCCCCGTTTCCATCATAGTCGATGAGAGAGTCATGCTTCTCGGCAGTGCCTTCGGTGAGGGGCTGGAACCAGTGGGTGACGTGTGTAACGCCATGCTCCATAGCCCATTCCTTCATGCCGCGGGCGACGCCATCAGCAGTCTTGCGATCCAGGGCTTGACCGCCTTCGATACATGCAAGAAGAGCCTTGAGACTGTCTTTGTCAAGGTACTTGCACATCTTTTTGCGGTCGAACACCAACTCGCCGTAGTAGTCTGAGGTCTTTTCGGCAGGGACCTCGGCGGGAACCACCTTCTTCTCGAAGGATTCTTTAACCAAATCGAATCTATCCATAAGGCAATACTAATTAACCCATAAAGGTAAATATTATTTCGAAAATATCATTGTTTTTTTTCTGCATATTGACTAATTTTGTAACCCGTATTCAACACTTTACCTTTATATGAAATACGGGTTCGACAACGGGAAATATCTCAAAATCCAATCGGAACAGATCAAGAAGCGCATCGCCCATTTCGGCGACAAACTATACATGGAATTCGGCGGCAAGCTGTTCGACGATTACCATGCCAGCCGCGTGCTGCCCGGATTCGAGCCGGACAGTAAGCTGAAGATGCTGATGCAGCTCAAGGACGAAGCAGAGATAGTCATCGTTATCAGCGCCATCGATATAGAGAAGAACAAGATCCGCAGCGACCTCGGCATAACCTACGACATGGACGTGCTCCGCCTGCGGGACGAATTCCTCGCAAGGGACCTCAGCGTGAACAGCGTCGTAATCACCCATTTCAACGGCCAGGCCAGCGCCGAGGCGTACCGCAAGCGCCTGGAGGCTATGGGAATCAAGGTCTATTACCATCATACCATAGAGGGTTATCCCCACAACGTTGCCCTTATCGACTCCGATGAGGGTTTCGGAAAGAACGATTACGTAGAGACGACCAAACCCCTCGTCGTCGTGACGGCTCCGGGCCCCGGCAGCGGAAAGATGGCGGTATGCCTGAGCCAGCTATATCAGGAAAACAAGCGCGGCATCAAGGCAGGATATGCAAAATTCGAGACCTTCCCCATCTGGAACCTGCCTCTCACCCACCCCGTGAATCTGGCCTACGAGGCTGCCACGGCCGATCTGGAGGACGTTAACATGATAGATCCCTTCCACCTCGAGGCCTACGGCGAGACGGCGGTAAACTACAACCGCGACGTGGAGATCTTCCCGGTGATGAACGCCCTCTTCATGGACATTTACGGCGAATCCCCCTACAAATCTCCCACCGACATGGGCGTGAACATGGTCGGTTTCTGCATCAGTGATGACGATGCATGCCGTGAAGCAGCCAGACAGGAAATAATCCGCCGCTACTACACCGCCCTCTGCAATTTTGCGGACGGCAAGGCCACCGAAAGCGAGGTAAACAAGATAGCCCTGCTGATGAAGAGGTCGCAGATATCTACGGCCGACCGTCTTACCACCGTCGCAGCCAAAGACAGGATGGACCACTCGCACGTGGCATCCGCGGCAATAGAGCTCAGCGACGGCACCATACTCACGGCGGAAACCAGTCCCCTGCTCGGCCCCAGCGCCGCCCTTCTGCTCAATGCCTTGAAGCATCTCGCGAGAATTGCCCACAACGTGAAGCTCATTCCCCAGACCATGATAGCTCCCATCCAGACGACCAAGGTCACCTACCTGCACGGGCGCAACCCTCGCCTGCATACGGACGAGGTCCTCGTCGCCATTTCGATGATGAGCCTGATAGATGAGAACTGCAAGCTTGCGCTCGAGCAGCTTCCCAATCTCGCGGGCGCGCAAGTACATTCCACCGTCATGCTCAGCGAGGTGGACCGTAAGACTTTCAGCAAACTGGGAATAGGGCTTACCTGCGACCCTGTGCGGAAGATATCACGTTAACCTTCCAGGTAACGCCCAATTCGAAATTGTTGCGGTTCCTGTCGCTGTCTCCGTAAAAGACGGCGTGCAGGCGCAGATTGTCCCTGCCTAGAGGGAACCATTCCAGGCCGCATCCCGCATACAGATACTCCGTGTCCGGAGCGATGACCACGTCGTAGGCCCTGCCGTCGGCATCGGTATTGAGCATATCGTTCCATTCATATCCGGCCTTGGCGCAGATGTTCCAGTTCCCAACGCTCCATATAAACTTGGAAATGACGCTCATGTCGGAGAAGAAGAACCGTGGCTGGCCGAACCATGCGCGGTTCATCACATCAATGTCGAGGATGGCATCCTTGAAGATGAAATGGTTGCCCAAGGAGATGTAATTGATGAAATCCTTCCTGTTGTCTTCCACGAAGTTTACGCTCCAGAGGGTTTTCCACCAGGGAAGCACTTCGCCTGTCCAGGCAAGGTTATATGCATAGATGGTAGGATCCCCGAGAGATAGCGGAGAATTGCATATCTGGGCCACAAGGCCCTGAGTGTCGGAAAAATGATACGTGGCGGAACCGCCGAAGGTGAAACATTGATAGAGGTTGTTGCAGAACTTGCTGTAGTAGTACACGTCGATAGGCGCGGCATCGTATTCATATCCTCCTATCATCACCGCGCTCTTGCCGAAAAGGAAACTCCAGTGTTCAGACGCCCTCCAATTGATATACATCATGTCGGTAGCATTGAACATGTTCTTCTCGTCGAAAACCTTCTTGTTGAGTTTCTGGCGTATGCGGTAGTTGATATCCGGGCTGATGTGCCCGAGCATCTGGAAGTTGAGATATTCGCCCACGATCTGGCTGTTGTATACGCCGTTCTCGGTTTCCTGATGGAAGGTGGCCCTCATGTCGAAGAACAGGTCGTCCACCTTGTTCTGTGCAAGGGCGGCGGTGCATAAGACCAGCCCCAGAAGTGCTATGAAGCTCTTTTTCATCAATGTGGTTAAAATGACAGACGAAATTAGGTTAATATTTTGATTTGTCAAAGCGTTTTTGCAAATTTGAATGATAAAACCGTGAAACCATGACCAACATCCTCAAGCCACTAGCCACCGGAAAATTCTGGAAAGAACTGATAATAATGACCTTAGGCATGTCCTTCGGGGCCGCCGCGGTGTATTATTTCCTGATTCCGAGCAAACTTATCATCGGCAGCATTTCCGGTCTTTCCATAGTCCTGTCCGAAGTGTTCGGGAATATGGGATTGGCCATCAAGGCATCGACTCTGATCCTCATCATCAATGCGATACTGCTGGTGATGGCATGGCTGCTGATAGGTGCCGAATTCGGCATCAAGACGGTCTACACGGCCCTTATCCTCGGTCCGCTGATCGACCTGTGGGAGAAGATACTCCCCTACGACAGACTGATCACCGAAGGCACTTCCGTGATGAACGATCCCTGGCTGGATCTCATCTGCTTCGTGCTGATGCTGAGCATCTCCCAGGCCATTCTATTCCGCATCAATGCATCCACGGGAGGGCTGGACATCCTTGCCAAGATAGTCAACAAATACCTGCACTTCGACATCGGTGCCTCGGTTACCATCGCAGGTGCAGTTATTTGCTGCTCCGCTTTCGCCATCAATCCTTTCCAAATGGTGATCATAGGCCTGATTGGCACGTGGATCAACGGGCTTGTCGTCGATTTCTTCACCGACACGCTCAACCGCCGCAAACGCGTCTGCATCATCAGTAACCACCACGAAGAAATCAAAGACTACATTATCAATGAACTTCACCGTGGTTGCTCTCTCTATCATCTCCAGGGTGGTTTCACAGGAGAAGAGAAAATAGAGGTTGTGACACTCCTCACCCAGAACGAATATGCCAAGCTTTACAGTTACCTTACTGAGAAGAAGTTCGACCACTTCATCACAGCAGGCAACGTGAGTGAGATCTACGGATACTGGAACACCTCCAAAGGTGTTGAATCTTCAGAGAAAATCAATTGACAGCCCATATAGGAGAAATACTGTCGCTGACCGTTGCGATGATCTGGACCTGCACTGCGATCTTTGCAGACGAGGCCAGTCACCGTATCGGTTCCAACACGGTTAATGTAATCCGTCTCGTCCTGGGTACTTTCTTCCTCGGTGCTATCCTCTGGATAACCATCGGTGTTCCCTGGCCTCTGTATGCAGATTCCCGCACGTGGATGTGGCTAGCCCTGTCTGCCCTCGTGGGATATGTTTTCGGGGATTTCTGCCTTTTCAACTGCTACATTTATGTTGGCGCCCGTTTCGGCCAGCTGTTCATGACCATAGCACCTCTCATGGCCGCAATCGCAGGTTGGATCATGCTGGGCGAGGCCATGTCGTGGAAAGCGTGGATAGCGATGGCCATAACCCTTTGCGGCATAGCCATTTCCATTCTCAGCCGGGGCGAAGACCATCATCTTCACACTTCCCTCCCCCTTATCGGCATCCTTCTTGGAATCGGCGCGGGCATCGGGCAGGGTGTCGGCCTGGTGCTAAGCAAGATCGGGATGCAGTATTATTCCGAGGTCATCCCGGAGGAAGCCACAAGGGTGGCCGCGATGATGCCGTTTGCAGCAACCATGATACGGGCCATCATAGGCGGTGCAGGATTCCTCCTTATCATGAGCCTGAGCCGAAAACTCTACATGCTCCGCGATGCCATCCATAACAGAAAAGGCCTGATGTTCGCCATCCTGGTAACACTCACGGGGCCCGTGCTGGGCGTATCGCTTTCGCTGATGGCGGTGCGCTATGCAAATGCCGGGATAGCGTCCACTCTGATGGCCCTCAGTCCTGTTTTCATCCTGCTGCCTTATTCCATCATTTATAAAAAGAAAATATCGCTGCGCGAGTTGCTTGGCGTAGTCGTCAGCGTTACCGGCGTAGCGATATTCTTCCTTATCTGATCCCCTACTTTTCGGGCATCGACTTGATGTAGAGATCCCTCTGGGGGAACGGTATCTCGACTCCGTGCTCGTTAAGGGCATTGTAGACCGCTTCCTTTGCGCGGGATGCGTAGGCCATTTTCTCTTCCACGGTGACGAACTGCACCACCTGGAGGTTGACGCTGCTGTCCCCGAAGTCCTGGAAACGTATCTGGATCCCAAACTTGGAATCAAGTATGTCGCGTCCGTATTTGTCGGTCTTCTGCAAAGGAAGCAAAGCCTCCAGGATAACCTTGCGGACTTCCTCGACATCCACACCGTACTTCACGCCGACGGTGAATGAGAGAAGCTCGTATGAGTGGTTCTTGGTGAGGTTCTTGAAGTTCTTGTTGAAGAGCGTGCTGTTCGGGAATGCCATCACGGAACCGTCTGCGGCAACAATCTGGGTAGTCTGGTAGGTGATGCTGTCCACCTTGCCGCGGACTCCGTCACACTCCACGTAGTCGCCCACGCGAAGGCGTCCGGACATCAGCTGCACCCCATAGAAGAAGTTGTTCAGAATATCCTTCATGGCAAAACCGAGACCGGTGGCCAGGCCGGCGCCTATCACCTTCACGGCCGTTGTAGGAATCTTCAGGAGCACGAAGATAGTTATGATGTAGATACCCCAGAAGATGATTGCGATAACATTCTCCGCCAGGGTGAAATTAACCTGGTTCTCGTTAAGCACCTTCACGCTTGAGGCGTTCAGGATGCTCTTTATCTTGTATTGCCTGTACCAGGCCTTTGCAAAGTAATTCATGAACCTGAACAGGAAATACAGGGTCAGAACCATCACTATCTTATAGAAAGACAGGCTGATATATCCTTCAACGTTCAGGAACGGGTATTTGAAGTATTCCGAGAACACCTCGGTGAGGTCGAACACTCCGGATGCCATATAGATGCTGAGAGGAATCGACACCACTATCGCAACCGGCAGCAGGGCCTGTTTGATGAAAGCATGAGGCCAGGTGACCGCGATCATGTCCCTGTCGTTGCGGTGGGGCATGTCCGGATGCTCCTGGATGTAGCGGCGCTTGACATCCTGTATATTGTTCCTATAATAGATATTGAGGATATCGTATACGGCTGTAACCGTCTGCAGCAGGGTCAGCTGGAAGAACCACCAGATCAGGAGCTGCACGCCCAGCAGGACGTATCCCCAGAACGCAATCAGCGTCGTGGCCACCATCACCAGCATCGAGACGCTGCCAAAGATGAAGTCGCTCTGCGGCAGCACCTTGCGGAAGCGCTTCAGCGTCCATCCCTGGAAAATGGTGAATATCAGCAGGATGGGCGGGAAGATTATGTTGATCAGGCTGTTGGGGATGAATGCGATGCGGAAGGATATGATGATGAAGCACATCAGCAAAGTAGGCAGGTAGAGCCTGATACCCTTGCGCACGCTGTCTTCGTTCACGCGAATGATGAGCGAAATGAAAATCGCAGCGAGCATCCACGCGAATTCCACGAGTATCTTGGAGGCCATGCTGAAGAAGTGCTGCGTGGAGAAGGCGCTGGCCAGCATGATGGAGAGTGCGAAGATGATTACCGTGAAGATAAGTGCAGTAGTGAACTTGTTCTTCAGCAGGCGGTCCTTCTTGAAGAGGTTCACTTTCCTGGTGAGGACGTTCACCAGCACTATGCTAACCAAGATTGAAATTACGAGCCAGAACAATACGAAGACGGT
>JAEENZ010000022.1 GCA_016283985.1 Bacteroidales bacterium
GTAGTTCCCCACTACAGTTCCTACATACTCACCCCTCCGGCTCCGGAAACGCCCCGCATCAACGGTCCGCGGGTTTACGGTGCCCGTCCGAAAGCCGATTTCCTGTACCGGATCCCGGCTACAGGCGTGCGGCCTATGACTTTCAGCGCCAAGGGTTTGCCTCGCGGACTCAAGCTGGATAAGAATACAGGTATAATCAGCGGGAAGGCCGCTCGCCGAGGCACCTACGACGTGACGCTGACCGCCTCGAACTCTCTTGGCAGCGACACCAGGCAGCTGCGCATCGAGATCGGTGACCTCATCGCACTCACACCTCCGCTGGGCTGGAATTCCTGGAACTGCTGGGGCAATTCTGTATCGGAAGAGAAGATATTGCAGTCCGCCCGGGCCATGGTCTCTTCCGGGCTCGCCGACTACGGGTGGTGCTACGTCAATATCGACGACGGCTGGCAAGGTTTGCGCGGCGGCAAATACAATGGCATCCAGCCGAACAAGAAGTTCCCTGACATGAAGGCGCTCGGAGACTCGCTGCATGCCCGCGGGCTCAAGTTCGGCATTTATTCTGGCCCATGGTGCTCCACTTACGCCTCACACATCGGTTCCTCCTGCGACGACCCTGACGGCAAGTACTGGTGGGTTGAGCAAGGCTTGGTCGATGAGTTCATGAAACTGGACCGAAACAAGATCGACAAAGAGACGATACGCAGTTTCGGCAAGTATTCATTCGCCCGCCAGGACGCCCTGCAATGGGCCGAATGGGGCGTGGACTATCTCAAGTATGACTGGAATCTGAACGATGAATGGTGGATGCGCGACATGAAGGAAGCCCTGGATGCCACCGGGCGCGATATCGTGTACAGCATATCCAACAGTTCGAGGGTCACACTGGGGCCTGCTCTTTTGAAATATGCCCAGTGCTGGCGTACCACCGGCGACATCAGGGACACCTGGGCGAGCCTATCCTCGATAGGATTCGAAGGTCAGGATCGCTGGGCAGGATTCACCGGCCCGGGACACTGGCCGGACGCTGACATGCTGGTGCTCGGCAAGGTCGGTTGGGGCCGCAAGATGCACTGGACCCAACTCACTCCCTGGGAACAATACACCCACATAACCCTCTGGTCCATACTGGCTTCACCTATGCTGCTCGGCTGCGACATGGAGATGCTGGACCCGTTCACATTGAGCCTGCTCTGCAACTCCGAGGTGCTGGACGTCAACCAGGATCCGCTGGGTGTGAAGGGAGTTATATTCACCAAAGGCGACGACCATGTGATCTACATCAAGCCGCTGGAAGACGGTTCCCTGGCGGTAGCCATGTTCAATCTCGGAGACGCCGAGAAGGTCATAGGCTTCACTCCTCACAAGCTCGGACTCTACGGCGAGCAGACCGTGCGCGACCTCTGGCGTCAGCAGGAAGTCGGCAAGGTAAGCTTCAAGGAACGCTGGGAAACGGCGGTACCGCCGCATGGCTGCGCCTTCTACCGGCTAACCCCGGGCGTTACAGGAGAGAAACTCGAAGGCCTCTTCCGCTAGTCAGCGGACATCAGCACTTTTTCAACGTAGTCCACGAACGCCGTGTTGCACAGGCGCATGCCTCCCTGTGTCGGGTAGCGGCCGGTGAAATACCAGTCGCCGGGATGGTCAGGGCATGCCTGATGCAGGCCCTCGATGCTCTGGAACACCAGTTCCACAGGGGTTTGCATTCCCTCCGGGCGCAGCATTTCTGCAATCTTCCGGTTGATTTCCCCGACGGAGAACGGTTCGTATATTCCCCTGACGTGGTTGGCTGACGAAGGATCGGACTTGCAGGCCCGGTAGATATCCATGATCCGCTGCTCCATGCCACGTTCCCGCAAAAGGGCCATGGCAGCCCTGAAGGCGCAAAGCTCTTCAAGATGAGACATGTCGATGCCGTAATAGTCCGGATAACGGATCTGCGGCGAACTGGACACCATCACGATCTTCTTGGGGTGCAGGCGGTCCAGGATCTTCAATATGCTCTCCTTCAGGGTGGTTCCGCGGACTATGCTGTCGTCGATAACGACCAGGTTGTCCTTGTACGGAACAAGTGAGCCGTAAGTAACGTCATACACGTGTGCGGCCAGGTCGTTGCGCTCCCCGCCCTCGGTGATGAAGGTGCGCAGTTTGATGTCTTTCCAGACGACTTTCTCGATGCGCACATCGTGGTCAAGCCTGCGCACACCGTCCGTCATCCCATGGAACGCCACCTCGGCGGTGTTGGGGATATAGGTGAAAACGGTATCCGTGACTTCCCCGTCTATGGCCTCTATGATGGCCGGCACAAGTTGTTCGCCCAGGCGCTTCCTCTCGAGGTATATGTCCCTGTCGGAGCCGCGGCTGAAATAGATGCGCTCGAAAGAACAGGCGCTGAGGGCCGCCGGCGGGAGTATCTGTTTCAGGCAGACCTCCCCGCTCTTCCTGACGATCAGCGACTGCCCCGGCAGGAGTTCATGGATGTCTTCCGCCTGAAGGTTGAATGTGGTCTGGATGACGGGACGCT
>JAEENZ010000183.1 GCA_016283985.1 Bacteroidales bacterium
GCCTTTCCTGCACAACAAGAGCTACTGGCCCAGCGCGTACAGCAGGGACGTTTGGCAATTCAACGTGGAGCTCGCCAAGGAATCCGTGCGCAAGTTCGGCCTGAACGAGGTTAACTTCGACTACGTGCGCTTCCCGGACAAGATGATAAGCATAGATGCCCAGATGGATTACCGCAACCGCTACGGCGAGAGCAAGGTGCAGGCCATCCAGAACTTCGTGCGCTATGCCTGCGACGAGCTTCATTCGCTCGGCGTATATGTCTCGATAGACGTGTTCGGAGAGTCCGCGAATCCCGGCTACACGACGGCCTACGGCCAATACTGGCCCGCCATCTCCACGGTTGCGGACGTGATCTGCGCAATGCCTTATCCCGACCACTTCGCCGACCATTACTATGGCATATCCAAGCCCTGGAACCATCCCTACGAGATCCTGAAGGCCTGGGGCAAGCGCGTGCAGGGCCGACAGGCCGTAACCGCATCCCCTGCGGTCGTGCGCACGTGGATACAGGCCTACCATGTGATGCGCTGGGTGGATCCTCATGGAATCGACAACAACTCCAATTTCATAGAACGCGAGATCCGCGGCCTTTACGACGCCGGTCTCACGGGTGGCTACTGCACATGGCTGGCATCCGGCAACATCGCCGTCTACCGCTCACAGAAGGATGCCTATGCTCTGGATTATCCTTCCCTTCCTCCAATCGACAGCCTTAATACTTTCATCAACCCCAACTAATGAAAAGAGCCCTCATCACCCTCGCATTCCTGCCGCTTCTGGCCTGCTGCGGCAAAGACAAGAGTATCGACAACACGGCTGACAAGGTATTCGGCCTTGCCGCACATCAGCTAGAGCTGCTGGACACGTATCTGTCCGATGGCGAAATGCCGCGCAGTGTCGAGAATGGCAGGCTGGCCACCAGGAACATAGAATGGTGGTGCAGCGGTTTCTATCCCGGAAGTCTTTGCCTTACAGCTATTTATACAGGTGACGAGGAAGTGGCTGTCCTTGCCGACAAATACACCCACTGTCTGGATTCGCTGCTGAACTATCCTATCAGCCACGACGTGGGATTCATGCTGAACTGCAGTTTCGGAAACCACCTCCTTCTGAGGGGGGATGCATCCGATTCCCTGATCCTCAGGAAGGGTGCGACCGCCCTGGCCGGGCGTTTTTCTCCCGTTACCGGCACAACCCGAAGCTGGGACCACGGTAAGTGGAAATGGCCGGTCATAATTGACAATATGATGAACCTGGAACTTCTGATGCGGTTCGGCACAGAAGAAGAAAGGCAAATGGCCATCTCCCATGCGAACAAGACCATCCAGAACCATTTCAGGCCGGATTACACCACCTGGCACGTGCTGGATTACGACCCTGAAACCGGGGAAGTGCTCAGCAAGCAGACCCATCAGGGGCTGTCGGATGATTCCGCATGGGCACGCGGGCAGGCATGGGGCCTCTATGGCTTTACCATGATGGCGGAGCAGTGCGCTGAGAAAGGCTACAAGGATGCCTCCGGGCGTTACCTGAAGCAGGCAAAGCATATAGCGCAGATGCTGCTCTCCAGGCTCCCTTCCGATGGCATTCCCGTCTGGGACCTAGATGCACCGGCGACCGACCCCAGGGACGCATCGGCCGCTGCAATCATGGCGTCCGCATTCATCGAACTGAGCAAACTGACCTGCGGCTGCTTTTCGCACCGCTGCCTGAAAATGGCCGAGACCCAGCTCCAGACCCTTGCCTCGGACGAGTATCTTTCGAAAGAGGATGAGAACTTCGGTTTCCTGATAAAACATTGCGTGGGCAATCTGCCCGGAAACAGCGAGGTGGACGTGCCCCTGACTTATGCAGACTATTATTTCCTCGAGGCGCTGATACGTCATAAGAACCTATGAGAAAAACGGCCCTGACCATACTGCTGGCCTTATCTGCCATCGTTTCCAGTGCCTATCCCAGGCCCTGCGGACATCCGCGTCTACTTCTGCATGAAGGAGAGGAAGCGCAGATACGGGCCGCTATCGCATCCCAGCCCGTAATGGCATCGGCCGACAGCGCCCTGATGGCCTATTGCGACGAAGTGCTTGCACTCCCGCCACACGAGAAAAAGATGGCCGGTTTCCGCATCTACAAGATGCAGGAGCCGCTAAGGCGAATCTTCGCCCTGGCATATGCCTACCGTGTGCACGGTGACCGAAAGTATGCCGATAGGGCCATACGGGAGATGATAACGGTTGCCGACTACGATAACTGGAATCCGGGGCACTATCTGGACGTGGCGGAAATCACCATGGGGATGGCAATAGGCTACGACTGGCTATATGATGTGCTGACTCCTGCCGAACGCGGAACCGTGGCGGCGGCCATCAAAAAACACGGTTTCGATTCATCCTACGATGACAAATCCGCGTGGTTTTACACCGCTTTCCAGAACTGGAACCAGGTGTGCAATGCTGGGCTGGTTTACGGGGCCATAGCCCTCTGGGACGAGTGTCACGTCGATGCCGTGAACATGCTGGACAACTGTTTCGGCAGCAATTATCTCACCCTGCAGGAAGGGTATTCCGAAGAGGGTGCATACGCCGAAGGATATGGCTACTGGGGTTACGGCAGCGCCTTCCAGATCATGCTGGTGGCTGCGCTGGAGAGCGCATTCGGAAGCGACCTGGGCCTGATGGACGGTTATGATAAATTCTACCGCAGCGGGCGTTTCATGCAGATGATGAACAGACCCACGGGGCTTTGCTTCAACTATGCCGACAGCGGTCGTAAGGCATCCGCAGAGCACATCCTTGCATGGCTGGCGAAGAAGACGGGGGATTATTCGCTTCTGTACCTCGAATTGGAGAAACTGAAGAAGAACCACTTCTCCGACATGGACATGCAGCGTCTGCTTCCATTCTTCCTTATCTGCGGCAGGGACATAGACTTCAGCAATATCCCGGAGCCGTCAGAGAACGTTTACATCGCCGGCGGGCTTACTCCTCTTTATATCTATCGCAGCGGCTGGAACGGTACGGATGACACATATCTTGGAGTGAAGGCCGGCCTGGCCTCATCCAACCATTCCCATAGCGATACCGGCTCATTCATATTCGACGCCGACGGGGTAACCTGGGCGGACGACCTTGGAGCACAGAATTATCTTTCCCTCGAATCGAAGGGGGTGAGTCTGTGGAACCGTTGGCAGAACAGCGGGCGCTACGACGTGTTCCGCATCAGTCCTTTCACTCACAACATCATCACCGTGAACGGCCACAAACCGGACGTTTACCAGTATGTCGATTTCAAACAAGTTTACGACAAGTTCTGCAAGGGCGTGGTGATGAATCTGAAGATGCCTTACTGGGAAGACCTGAAGGCATATGAGCGCCATGTCTGGCTGGAAGGGGAGAAAGATCCAACCCTGGTCGTGATGGAAGATTTGAAGGCAGGGGATAACCCCGCAGAGGTAAGATGGAACATGTGTACGATGGCGGATGCGGAGATTGTCGGTCCCCAGACCATCAGACTGAGCAGGAACGGCCATGTGAGGCTCCTCGTCATGGACGGCCCCAAGAAAGGAGAAGCGGCGGTCTGGTCCGCACAGCCGCAGACGGACTATGATTATCCCAATCCGGACAATGTACTCGTCGGTTTCACCTTCACTTTGAATGCCAACGAAAGGACCATCGTGCGGATCAGACTTATGAAAGAAAAATGAATTCATATTCAGATAAAGAAACAGAATTGTTTGCAAGAACATCCCTGCTGCTGGGGCCTGAACTGATGGAGAGAATATCCTCCGTCAGGGTCATCATCTTCGGAATAGGAGGAGTGGGCAGCTGGTGTGCGGAATCTCTCGTGCGTTCCGGCATCAGGCACCTCACGATAGTGGATGCCGACACCATCAGCGCCAGCAATGTGAACCGGCAACTGATGGCTACGTCCGGCAACGTCGGGCAGGTGAAGACGGACGTGATGAAGGCCCGCCTGCTGGAAATCAATCCTGATGCAGAAATTACCGCAATCAACGCTGTCTACACGGCAGAAACGGCAGGGGAGTTCGCTCTGGACGACTATGACTATGTGCTGGACTGCATCGATTCGCTGAAGGACAAGATGACGCTTATATACAACGCATCGGCCTCCGGGGCCACTTTCTTCTCTTCCATGGGCTCCGCCCTCAAGGTGGATCCTACGAAGATTCGCGTGGCCGAATTCTGGAAGGTGCGCGGATGCCCGCTGGGCTCGATGCTGCGTAAGCGGCTGAGACAGAGGGATATGCTTCCAGCTAAGGAATTCCTCTGCGTCTACGACGAAGAGGTGCTGCCTAACCGGGGAGCGGCCCCGTCGCCGGAAGAAGATCCGGGCCTTTTCAAGAAAGCGCAGACAAACGGTACGCTTGCCCATATTACAGGTATATTCGGCCTCACCATGGCGGGGCTGGTCATTCAAGACATAATCAAATGATGGAAAATACAGGAAAAGAACGGATACTGGAGATAATCAGCAGGCAGAAGGAGTTCTATCGCAGCGGTGCCACGAGGGACATTGCGTTCCGGAAAAGCATGCTTCGCAGGATGCGGGAAGGCCTGAAGAAGTGGGAGAAGCCCCTCACGGATGCCCTATGGCAGGACCTTCATAAATGCTACGAAGAGGCCTACATGACCGAAATCGGCCTGGTTTACGGCGAAATCGCCGATGCCCTGAAGCATGTGGGCAGATGGGCACGCAGGCGGCGCGTATCAACCCCTCTTACGGTAATGCCGTCATCCTCCTACATAGTGCGCGAACCCCTGGGGAACACGCTGATAGTATCTCCCTGGAATTATCCCGTCCAGCTCCTCCTGAGTCCCCTCGTAGGGGCGATTTCCGCCGGATGCACGGCCGTGCTGAAGCCCTCGCCCTATGTGCCGTCGGTATCCGCAGCGCTTCAGGGGTTTGTGGAGGACACCTTCCCGGAGGAATATGTGGCCGTCGTACAGGGTAACCGCGAGGTGAATACCCTCCTGTTCGAGACCCGCTGGGACCTCGTCTTCTACACTGGCAGCCCTGCTACCGCCAAGGTGCTTGCAGCCGCTCAGGCGAAGTATCTTACCCCCATGGTGCTGGAACTCGGAGGCAAGAGCCCGTGCATCGTCGACAAGGATGCCGACATCGAGATCGCTGCCCGACGGATTGTCTGGGGAAAGTGCCTGAACAGCGGCCAGACCTGCATCGCTCCGGACTATCTGTTCGTGCATCAGGGTATTAAGGATGCGTTCGTAGAGGCGTTCAAGCGCGAACTGGAGGCCCTTTATCCGGATGGCACACGCGACAGCAACTGCTATGTGCACATGGTGCGCGATGCCGCATTCCAGAGGGTATCGGGCTACCTGAAAGACGGAACCGTGCTCGCCGGAGGTCATTCGGATGCCGCCACACGCTGGATCGCACCCACCTTGCTTGGTGGCGTGAAGCCCGATTCACCGGTAATGACGGAAGAGATTTTCGGCCCGGTGTTCCCTATGATGACATTCATCGACCGCAGCGAGGTCGTGGATTTCGTGACATCGCGCGAAAAGCCGCTGGCGTTCTACTATTTCGGCAGGAAGGCCGATGCA
The DNA here is from genome assembly GCA_016283985.1 of Bacteroidales bacterium. Next base: position 5,587 of record JAEENZ010000183.1, read on the forward strand.
TGGGATATCATCTCCCGCACTACTTCCGGCGGGGCCTGCATCAACGACACCATCATGCACGTGGCCAACAGCCACGTTCCGTTCGGGGGAGTGGGCAATTCCGGAATGGGCAGCTACCACAGCGAGCGCAGTTTCCTCGCGTTCAGCCATGAACGGTCGGTGATAGCCACGCCTACGCGTATCGACCTGAAATTCAGGTATATGCCCTATAAATTGTTCTCTCTTGTGAAAAAAATGCTATAATTGCGATATGAAAAAGAAGATTACAGCCATTCTGCTGACACTGCTGGTGCTCATACCGGCCTATGCGGTTCTGAGCGAGAAAGACCTTGCCCACACCCTGTCCGTGCTCAGATACGAACTGAGTGCGTCCTACCGCAATTCGGAGCGTATGTCTTCCCGGATGCGGGGGAGCGGCGAACGCCAGCACGCGCGCCTGGTGCGCATGATGCAGCAGAGCAACGAACTGTCGCTGATGCTCTATTCGCAGAAGCAGGACTACACTTTCGACATGACCTATGCCCTTAACGAGGTATCGCGTCAGTACGATGAGTTCTCGTCCCGCAAACTGCCATTCGACGACATCATCAAGCGCCTGGACATAGACATCGACCGTTACACGCGCCTCATCCACACCCTCAGGAGCCTTCCTCCGTCCACTACGGTGGAGTATCTGGACAGCCTTGGGAACGTGGTAACGCTTGATGCAAGCGTCCGCGTCAGCCGTCACAGCGGCCTCGAGCGCAGGTACGGAAAGGGTCCAAGCGCATTCCAGCTCGATTCTCTCGGCCAGGCGGACCGCGACAGCTGTATCTTCTACGCCCAGGGGCTTCTGGACATCAGCATGGCATCGAAAGAGCGTCTGGTTGCCGACAGCACTCATTACCAGCAGACCGCGGGAATGCTGAAATCGGCTTATGATTATGCCCAGGACCGTTACAAGACGGTCCAGAACAAGATATTCATAGACGGACAGACCGGTTATGCTACGCTGCTCAAATCCTTCAAACGCTACTGGCGCCAGGCAAGCATGGATGCGAAGGACAAGTACAGCCTTAACCGGAACACGGTCCACAGCCAGTGGCGCGGTCCCATGGTGGTCGGTTTCACCGTCTTCGTATTGTTCTGGCTCGTTATTTCAATCTTGGTTAGCATAGTGCTGGTGAACGTCCTCACCAGGAAAGTGAACCTCTTCAAGAAGGACCGCCTGCTGAAGAACAAGTTCACTACTGCGCTTATCTTCACGGTAATCATCTTCGCACTGTCCATCATGCT
>JAEENZ010000184.1 GCA_016283985.1 Bacteroidales bacterium
TGTTCTCTGCCATGGGAGATGAGGGTGTGATAGGATAGATCGCCGCGTGCTCGCTGAAGAGGTATGCGATGCCTGCAACCGCGGTGTTACCGTCACAAGTGATGAATTTTTTTTCTTTTGCCATATTATATCGATATATTATGTAGTTTTCTTTGTTTGGTAAAGTGGTCTGCTCCGCAGTCCGATTGTGCGCCAGGTCAGCTGATGCCTGTTATTGTAACTTCAAGGCCGGCCGCGCCGCTAATCCTCTTCACAAGGCCCTGCAGCACCGTTCCGGGGCCGAGTTCCGTGAACTCGGTTGCGCCGTCCGCGAGCATGTTCTTCACGCTTTGGGTCCAGCGGACGGGGCTGGTAAGTTGCTTCAGGAGGTTATCCTTGATGCGGACCGGGTCGGTTTCGGGAAGGGCGGTCACATTCTGGTAGATGGGGCAGCGGGGTGCTTTGACTTCGGTCGCCTCGATGGCCTTGGCGAGCTCGGCGCGTGCGGGTTCCATGAGCGGGGAGTGGAAGGCTCCACCCACCGCGAGGGGAAGGGCGCGCTTGGCGCCCGCGGCCTTCAGGGCGTCGCACGCGGCAAGAACGGCTTCCTTCTCTCCGGAGATGACTATCTGCCCGTCGCAGTTGAAGTTGGCGGGGATGACTATGCCGGGCACTTCCGCGCAGACCTTTTCGATGGTTTCGTCGGGGAGGCCTATGATGGCCGCCATGGTTCCGGGAACCTTCTCGCAGCATTTCTGCATGGCGTTGGCGCGCACTGCAACGAGTTTGAGACCGTCTTCGAAGCTGACGGCTCCGGCTGCCACGAGAGCGGAGAATTCGCCGAGGGAGTGGCCGCCGACCATGTCGGGAGCGGGGAGTGCTTCGGGCGTCTGGCCGTCAGGGCCGGCTATTTTTCCGTATAGCGCGAGGGCGACGGAATGGATGAAGATTGCGGGCTGGGTGACCTTGGTGGCGCGCAGATCTTCGTCGGTGCCGCCGAACATAATGTCGGTTATATTGAATCCAAGGATGTCATTTGCCTTGTCCATCAGGGCCTTGGCCTCTGGACTGCTATCGTAGAGTTCTTTGCCCATTCCGGGGAATTGGGCCCCCTGTCCGGGGAAAACGTATGCCTTCATATCCGATTTAGGTTCTAATCTACAAATATAGCAAAAAAATGGTATATTTGCAGTCCGTTTTGCCCCTGTTCGGCAAGACGCGCTGCGCCCCTGTAGTTTAATGGATAGAATTTCGGATTCCGGTTCCGACGATAGGCGTTCGATTCGCCTCGGGGGTACGAAAAAAGGACAGGTAGAAGCCTGTCCTTTTTTCGTTTTATTGAAGTAGAAGATTAGTACCCGAACACTTCTTCGAGGGTAACCTGCTTCACGGGGCCGAGGGTCTTGAGGAAGGCCTGGTCCAGGTCGGCGGGATCGCCGAGGATGCCGTAGACGTAATTGCGGCCGGCGACCCACTTCTGCTGGGCGGCCTTCACATCCTCCAGAGTCATACCCTGGATGGCTTCGAAGACGGCCTTGTCGGTGGGCTCGGAGAGGCCGAGACGGCGGCACTGTCGATACTGGTTCAGCACAGCCATTCCGGTGGTGCGCTTTGTGCGCATGCGGGAAAGCAGACCGTCCTTGGCGATGGCGAATGCGGCATCGCTCTCAGGCATGTTCTCGATGATATCTTTGAATGCTTCGGAAGCGTTGCGCAGTTTGTCGTTCTGGCTGGCGATGAAGGCGTAGAACATGTATCCGTTCTCAGGATCGGCAGGTTCCTCAAGATCGGCAAAAGCGCTGTAGGCAAGGCCGCGGGCCTCACGCATCTCCTGGAACACTATGCTGTTCATGCCACCGCCGAAATACTCATTGTAGAGGGTTACCTCAGGAGTATTGGCTGCATCGAACTTGCCGTCGATGTTGGTGTACTGAACATAGTAGAACTGCTTGGAGTCGTAGGGAGCGATTATCACTTCCGCCTTGTCGCTGGGCTGGCGTACTGAGTACTTTTCTGCCAGAGCCTCAGGGTTCTCACCAACTTTGTGGCTCTCTGCAAGCATCTTCTTCACAGCGGATTCGCTGTCGGGGCCGTAGTAAAGCACCTCGTGGCCCTTACCGGCAAGCTCGCGGGCGGCTGTGAGAAGCGCCTCGGAACTGGTAGCCATGATGGCATCGTTCGGGATAGTGGTGTTCTTGATGAACTCGGGTCCGTAGAACAGGTAGCGCTGCAGGGCGCTGAAGCAAGAACTCTGGTTGGTCTTGGCATCTACGCGGCTCTTGAGGGCGTCGAGCTTGAGGTTGGCGAGGATTGCATCGTCCGGAACGGCGTTGTAGAGAAGGTCTTCTACGATCTTCACCGCTGCGGGAAGGTTCTCGCTAAGGCCGCTGATGCGCATGGATGTGCTATGTGCGTCGGAACTCATGCTGAAACTGCAGGCAAGGTCGTACATCTTGCGGGCGATGTCCTGGCTGCTCATATCGGGAGTGCCGAGGTACTCGAGATAAGTGAAAGCATAGTTCAGGAGGGGTTCATCTTCGATGCCGCGGTTGAATACGAACTGAACGGTTGCGATGTCGTTGATCTCGTTCTTCTTGTAGAGGACATCCACTCCTTCGCAGAGGTCGAACTTCTTCATATCCTTGTTGAAGTCTACGAACACAGGCTCGATGGGCTTGACCTCGGTCGCGGCGATCTCATCGAGGAAAGCGCTGCGCTTGTCGCGGTTGGTGGCGATGGGGGTGATGGCGGGAGCCTCGATCTTCTTCTGGTTCTCGTCCACGCCCTGGCGCTTGTACACCACGACGTAGTTGTTGTCATTCAGGTACTCGTTTGCAAAATCGACGACATCCTGCTTGGTCACCTGGCTGTAGCGCTCGATGTCGAGGGCGGCGTCCTTCCAGTCGATACCGGCGATGAACGCATCCACGAACATGTTGGCGCGGGCTCGGTTGCTCTCGAGCTGCTGCATCTTCTGCAGGCGGATGTTGTTGATGGTGGAGGTGATGAGCTCCTCGTCGAAGTCACCTGCGCGCAGCTTGGCCATTTCCTCGAGGGCGAGGTCCTTCACCTGATCCAGGGTCTGCCCCTGCTTGGGCATACCCATCGACACGAAGAAACTGTAGTCGGGCTGGGTGTTGACGCCGGCATAGAGGTACATGGCCTTCTGCTGCTGGTTAACGTCGAGGTCGATAAGACCTGCCTGGCCGTTGGAGAGGATGCTGGATGCGATCTCGGAGACCGCGGTGGTCTTGAGGTCGGTGGCACCGGGAAGCCTCCATCCCATGGCGAACATCTCGGCGTTGAGGCCGACAACCTCTTTCACGATGGGCTCGGTGATGGGCTCTTCGGGCTCAAACTCGAGCTTGGGAATGTCCGGGTTGGGCTCCCAGTCGCCGAAGTACTTCTTGATTATCTTGACCATCTCCTTGGGGTTGAAGTCGCCGGAGAGGCAGATGGCGATGTTGTTCGGACGGTAGAAGGTGTTGAAGGTGCGCTTGATATTGACGATGGAGGGGTTCTTCAGCTGCTCCTGCGTGCCCAGGACTGTCTGGGTGCCGTAGGGATGATGAGGGAACAGGCCCTTGTAGAGGTTCTCGTACATCTTGCGGCCGTCGTTGGTGAGGCTCATGTTGTACTCCTCGTACACTGCCTCGAGTTCGGTGTGGAAACCGCGGATGACGTTGTGACGGAAGCGGTCTGCCTGTATTTTCGCCCAGTTTTCCACCTGGTTGGAGGGGATGTCCTCGGTGTAGACGGTTTCGTCGTAGGAGGTCCAGGCGTTGGTGCCGCGGCTGCCGATCATGCTCATCATCTTGTCGTACTCGTTGGGAATGGCAATCTGGGATGCCAGGTAACTGACGGAGTCGATCTTGTGATAATGTGCTTTGCGGGCGGCGGGGTCGGTGATGGTGCGATACTCTTCGAAGAGCTGCTCTATCTGGTCCAGATAGGGTTTTTCTTCTTCGTAGTTCTGGGTGCCGAACTGCTCGGAACCCTTGAACATGAGGTGCTCGAAATAGTGGGCAAGGCCGGTGGTTTCCTTAGGGTCGTTCTTGCCACCTACGCGAACTGCGATGAAGGTCTGGATACGGGGCTCTTCTTTGTTGACGGTCATGTAGATCTTCAGACCGTTGTCCAAGGTGTAGATCTTGGAATGCATGGGGTCTCCCGCCACTTTTTCGTACTTGCAGCAGGATGCGGCAGCCATGATGGCCAGTGCCGCGATGAGTAGTGATTTGATGATTCTCATGAGTTTTGTTAATAATAAGTGGTACAAATGTAAGAAAAAATGCATACATTTGCCGTTGAAGTTTTTCATAGTTTAAGTTTAGGTTAAGTAGCGGGGTGCTCGCAGTGATGCGGGTCCCCGTGAATTTTTTTTATGTTTGCGTGTGTTGAAACTTAAATAATCGTTCTTTGTGATAAGTTTGAGGGGGTATTTTTAAGTTTGCTTTGTATATTATTGCAGGAAAAAACGCTTTATGAAAACAAAAGTCCTTTTTCCTGTTTTGCGCGCCGCCCGCAGTTCCCGTGCGGCTGCAGCGCTTGCCGCCGCCATCTGTGTTTCATCGTGCCTGGTGCCCGTACCCGCTGACGTCGAACCCGCCGTGCTGCGGCTTGGGCTGGCGGACGGAGCTTCCGGTGTTTCTGCCCTTGCCACCCGCGCGACCGCCGACCCCTTCGACACCGACGCCTACATCCTCACACTGACATCTTCCGACGGCAAGACCGCCTTCCGCGGCCTTTGGGGCGAGCGGCCGGCCGAGTTCGAACTTGCCCCGGACACCTATGCAATCTCCATGCTTTCCAGCACTTTCAAAGACCCGGAATTTGATTGTCCACAGTTTGGCGACACCCGGAGTGTGACTCTATCCGAGGGGCAGGTTGCGGATGTGGAACTCGTTGTGAGTCAACTGAATTCCGGCTTGCGGCTGAAGCTGGACGAGAAGTTCGTGGCCACCTATAAAGAAGCAGCCCTGTTCCTTCGGAGTTCGGCCGGGACTCTTGCCTTCGGCTTCGGAGAAACCCGCACCGCCTTCTTCCAGCCTGGTAGGGTTGCCATACTGCTTAATGATGGGGGCAAGACCTCTACGGTGCACAGTCTGGAGTTGCGGCCGGGGGAGATCATGACGCTGCGGCTGAGCATAGCTGAAAGCATGCCCAGGGCAATGCTGGTGACCGGAGTGAATGTTGCAGTGCGGGTGGATACCGTGCGGCTGTGGTCCTCTGCCGAGATCGATTGGGACGGGAGTTCCACGGGGATTGACAATCCCGTGCCGGTAGTACCGGATGCGGTGAGCGTGAGTGTGGCCCGCGGAATGGCCGGCTCAAAAGACATATGGGTATGCGGATATATCGTGGGAGGAGACTTGAGTTCGAAATCGTGCTCGTTCGAAGGACCCTTTTCATCACGCACGAACCTTGTCCTGGCGGATGTACCCACGTGCACGGACCGCGAACGCTGCCTCAGCGTCCAGCTGGCCGCCGGAGACATCCGCAACGCTTTGAATCTTGTTGACAACCCTTCGCTTCTAGGCCGTCAGGTCTGGCTCCGCGGCGACGTGGTCGAATCCTACTTCAAACTCCCCGGCCTCCAGAACCTCTCCGACTACCGGCTCTGACCGCCCGGACTCTGACCATCCGGGCTCTGGCGACCCCGGCTTTGATTGCCTTGGCTCTGACCGCCGCTCGGGCCTGGCTCTGGCTTTGACCGTTGCCCGAGGCCCGGCTGGCCCGGGTTGGGCTGGATTGGCCCTAGATCGGCCTTGGTTTGGCCGGGGCAGCCCCAATAGGTCACCTCGTGGTCAAATCGGGCCCCTGGTGACCGCCAACCCCCTTGAAACGCTTCCCTCGTGGTCAAATCGGGCCCCTGGTGACCACGAACCCCCTTAAAACGCCACCCTCGTGGTCAAATAAGGTCTCTGGTGACCACGACCAATGCTAAAATAAATATGAATAATTACGATAAACCAATCCGTCTGTCCTTCTCCCGCCAAGAACAACGGTGCGAAGCCACTTTTTCTAACGGCGGGCCATACTGGCATTTATGTACCCCCGGGCAATTCACGGAAATCCTTTGTGAAACACGGGAGGACTATGTCTTTTATATGAATCTCATTGCAATAGCAGTTGCCGTGACAGGAGTCAAAATCATTACCTTTCAAGTAATGAGCAATCACTTCCATTTTATTCTTGAAGGTCCTGAATGCCTATGCCAAAAATTCTTCCAAAGAATAAAAAACAGGATGCTGCGTTATTATCCGGCCGAAAACAGATATAAAAACCTTGTGGATTTCACTGCCAAGGTGTTGCCGATTCCCGATCTGGCTGCGCTGCGCAACGAGGTGGTATACACGAACAGAAATGGCTACCTGATCGACCCCAGATACACTCCTTTTTCGTACCCCTGGGGCAGTGGGAATCTTTTCTTTAACCCGTATGCCCGATTGCTTGATTCACAACCATATAGCACTTTATCCGACAGAGAAAAGAAGTCGCTTTGTAAGAGTCGTCTCCTGGATCTCCCCGAAGGGTACAGGGTGCGCAATGGAGTAATCGTGCCTGAATCTTATTGCTCTTATAGTAAAGGTGAAGCCCTCTTCCGGGATGCGCATCATTACTTCGCTTCGGTATCCAAGAATTATGAGGCTTATAGCGCCGTGGCAAAATCTC
>JAEENZ010000185.1 GCA_016283985.1 Bacteroidales bacterium
GATGTTCAGGAACTGGATCATGAACACCTTCCACGTGGGCATCGGGATGAAATCCACCCCGTCCGCCTTGCTGACGGCCGGCGTCACCCGGTTTGGATCCGGCCCGAAGACCTTGTCTACGAATTTTCCGTAAAGCGTGTAACCCAGGATCAGGGCGAGGATGCAAAGAAGGAATGAAATCATAGCGTAAAGGTAGTGATTTTTTTAGAAATGTGGCGTTTTCCGGGGGTTCGTGGTCACCACGGGCTCTTTTTGACCACGAGGGTGGTGTTTTCCAGCCACGAACCGGGTAAGGTCCAATTTTAGGTGGCAGACCTTACCCACCAGAAGTGCCTGGGAGGCCGAAATGCCGGTAAGGTCCCGGGCATGAAAATGGACCTTACCCGATTCGTGATAGCATATGGATTTTTTTGACTACCTTTACGCAAGATTCGGCGTAACGCGGATTTAAAGGGTATGAAACAGAAAATTAACAACTGGACAAAATTGCTCTACGGCTTCCTGATGACCATTCTTGGGTTCTCGGGATGCAACATTATCGAGTTCGGCCGTGTTGAATATGGTCAACCCCATGCAGAATTCAAAATTGCCGGTGAAGTAAAATCGCATGACGGAACGCCCCTGAAGGGCATTCGCGTGACCATCGACCCGCAACCCAGCAATCCTGATTACAGCCGCTATTCATCCGACACTCTTTTTACAGATGCCGATGGTAAGTATTCGAAAGACAGGCTCAAATACGGCTGGCCGGATGAATTGAAAGAGGCCGAAATATCTTTCGAAGACATTGACGGGCCCGAGAATGGGGGCGAATTCGAAACCGTGAAGTTGACTAGCGGAGTGTTCTCAGTCAAGCAGATCAAGAAAGGCGACGGGAATTGGAATGGAGGCGCTTATTCAGTCACCGCCAACGCCACCATGTCTCCGAAAAAGAAAGACTGATGCCCGAACCCCTGTCTCTTCGCCGCAGAATCGCCCTTGACATCACCGAAAGGGTTAAGCAGAACCTTGTGCGGGAGCATCCTCTCAGGCAGTTGTTCTGGGAATGCACCCTGCGCTGCAACCTTGCCTGCCGCCACTGCGGAAGCGACTGCAGGCAGGTTTCTGCCATCAAGGACATGCCAAAGGAGGATTTCGGCCGCGTGCTGGACAGTGTTGCCGCAGTCACCGATTCCCATAAAGTGATGATCAACATCACCGGGGGCGAGCCTCTCTGCCGCCCGGACCTCGAGGCCTGCGGCCGGATGATTTACGAAAAGGAATTCCCCTGGGGCATGGTCACGAACGGCCTCGCCCTGACTCCCCAGCGCTACGAAAAACTCCTCCGGAGTGGTCTCAGGGCGATGACCATCAGCCTGGACGGCATCGGGGAAACCCACGACTGGATGCGCGGCCACAAGGGTTCTTTCGAGAAGGCCTCGGCCGCCATCAAGATGGTGATAGATTCCGGGGAGATCGCCTTCGACGTAGTCACATGCGTGAACAGGCGCAGCTATGCGCAACTCTCTGATATAAAGGAGTTTTTAATTAGTCTCGGGCTAAAGGAATGGCGTCTTTTCACCGTTTTCCCCGTCGGGCGCGCCGCGCAGGACCCGGAACTCCAGCTATCCAACGAAGAGTTCCGCGGGCTGATGGAATTCATCAAGGCCACCCGCAAGGAGGGTCGCATCATGGCTGAATATGGCTGCGAAGGCTTCCTGGGCAACTACGAAGGCGAAGTGCGGGGGCATTTCTATGCCTGCCAGGCCGGTATTACCGTCGGGTCCGTACTCGCCGACGGCTCCATCTCCGCCTGCCCCAGCATCCGCTCCGACTTCCATCAAGGAAACATCTATCAGGATGACTTCATGGAAGTCTGGAACACCCGTTTCCAAACTTTTCGGGACCGCTCCTGGATGCGTAAAGACCAGTGTGCTGCCTGCAAAGTCTGGAAATACTGCCAGGGCAACGGCATGCACCTCCGCGATGCCGACGGCAAACTCATCCTCTGCCATTATTCGAAACTTTAGTTTGCCTGTTTCCGGGGAAGGTCCAATTTTAGGTGGCAGACCTTACCCACCGGAAGTGCCTGGGAGGCCGAAATGCCGGTAAGGTCCCGGGGATGAAATTGGACCTTACCCGCCACCCAGCCCGACAATCCCGCCACCCGGCGCGGAATCTCGCCACCCAGCCCGACAATCCCGCCACCCGGCGCGGCAATCCCAAATATTTCGTATATTTGGGAGTTAAACGTGTACTATGGGTAAACTATACGACGAACTTGCCAAGGACTACCGATTCAAGGAGGGGCTGAAGACGTGCATCAACTGCGGCACGTGTACGGCCATATGTCCGGCCGCGGAGTTCTACAAATATGATCCGCGGAAGATCGTGGATACGGTGCAGCGAAAGGACGAGGCCGGAATCGAGGCGCTCCTGAAGAGTGAGACCATCTGGTACTGCGGGGAATGCATGTCCTGCGTGACGCGCTGCCCGAGGAACAACGGGGCAGGCCTGGTGGTCATGGCCCTGCGCAATCTCTCCACCAAGCTCGGCTACTTCACCGAATCCGAAAAAGGTCGCCAGCTTTATCCTCTCACAAAAGCACTTACCGGCAACATCCTTAACCTGGGATACTGCGTGCATCCCGATGCCATTGTTTTCGAGGATCATCCTGAAACAGGCCCCGTGTATGAATGGGTGCTGGAGCACAAGCAGGAGGTCTTCGACCGCATGGGCGCAGCGTATGGCCGCCAGGGCGAGGGTGCCCTTCGCATCGTTCCCAAGGAAGATCTTGATGAACTCAAGGCTATCTTCGACGAAACAGGCGCCACCGAGCGCATCAATCTGGTGGAAGAGTGCTCACGCAAAAAGGCTGAGGAGATGGGCATGACCTTGGAAGAATACCGCAAATACACCTACGAGCATTGCTCCAGGGGGCATTTCAATAATGAGGAGGAAACGCGATGATATATCAGGGTAAACAGAAAATCTGGTCCGACTACCAGAAAGAGATTCCGGACGACCACTGGTTCTACGTGCGCAGCTGCATACGTCAGAGTTTCTTCCCGGCTTCGGAGTATTACTTCCTCAAGATCTGTCGGGACATGCTCGGGCGCGACATCTACGAATCCGCCCATCACACCACCTGCGCGGGCATCGCGTACCACTGCGACACTATTCCCCAGGAGACAGCCATGACAGTGGTGGCGCGTCAGTTCGCGCTGATGACGGAGGCTGGCTACAAGAACCTGGTTACATCCTGCATCACATCCTTTGGGAACTATACCGAAATCCTCGAGACCTGGCGTGAATTCCCCGAGCTGGAGGCCCGCATCAGGGAAAAACTCTGGAAGGCCTGCAGGCGCGAGTTCGAAAAGCCGGAATACATCGCACACGCCAGCGATTTGGTGTATAAGTTGCGCGATGAGATAGCCGTCCGCGCCAAATACCGCCTGGTGGATGCGGAAACCGGAGAGCCCCTGAAGGTGGTGGAGCACATCGGCTGCCACTATTCAAAGATGTTCCCTCACAAGGGCGTCGGCGGTGCGGAATATCCCTGCGTGCTCAGCGGAATGGCGGAGGCCTGGGGCGGAAAGGTCATCGACTACCCGGAGCGCAGGCACTGCTGCGGATTCGGCTTCCGGCAGTATTTCGTGAAGGCCAACCGCGGCTACAGCATGTCCAACACCCACAAGAAATTCGAGTCGATGGAACCCTACCATCCCGATTTGATAATAACCAACTGCCCCGGATGCCCCTTCTTCCTGGACCGCTGGCAGTATGTGATCGCCGAGCAGGAGGGGAAGACCTACGGGCAGGACGGCCAGGGTATCCCTGTTCTGACATACGAAGAGATGGCCGGCCTGGTGTTAGGAGTGGATCCTTGGGACCTCGGCCTGCAGATACATCAGGTAGGGCCCGAACCCCTTCTGGACAAGATGGGCATTCTATACGACCCCGCGAAGAAGTATCTCGGCCTGGACGAAAAAGAACTCAAGAAACCAGGACTTCCGAAGGTCCTCAAATGTTTCTAAGCATATGAAACAGATAAACAACCCCATACTGATAGTCGGCGGCGGCATCGCCGGAATGGAGGCCGCAAAGCAGCTGAAAGCCCTCGGCCTGACACCTGTGATTGTCGAGAAGAGCAGCGCCCTCGGAGGGCACGTGGCCCAGTGGAACTGTCTGTTCCCGGATCTGACCCCGGCCCGCAAGGTGCTCGCATCCTACGAAAACGACCTGAAGGACGTGGAAGTGATGCTCGAGACCGAGATTGCATCCATCAACCGCCTGCAGAAAGGCTATTCCGTGGTGCTCAGCAACGGCCGCGCAATGCCCTGCAAGGCCGTCATCTTCGCCACCGGCTTCAAACTCTTCGAGGCCGAGAAGAAGGAGGAATATGGCTACGGCATCTACGATCACGTGATCACCAACCGGGACCTCGAGGCCTGGTTCAACACTGGCAGCGACGATCGCGTTCCGGAGAAGCCCTCCGCCATTGGATTCGTGCACTGCGTAGGCTCCAGGGACGTCAAGGCTGGCAACACCCAGTGTTCCAAGGTCTGCTGCATCACCGCCATCAAGCAGGCCATCGAACTGAAAGAGAAGTTCCCGAACGCGGAAATCTATTGCTTCTACATGGACCTTCGCCTCTTCGGCAAGAAATACGAGGATTTCTACATCAACGCCCAGCGCGACTACGGCATCCACTTCATCCGCGGACGCGTATCCGAGGTGTCCGAGACCATCGACGGCCAGGTGCTGGTGAAGGCGGAGGATACCCTGGTGGGCAAGCCGGTGAAGGTGCGGCTGGACCTGCTGGTGCTGATGGCCGGTATCGTCTGCAACAAGGAAAACCAGGGCCTGCTGCGCGCGGTCCAGCTTCCGGTAGATGATGACGGTTTCTTCCGCAGCCGGGACAACATCGCCTCCATCACCCAGTCCGACCGGGACGGAATCTTCTTTGCAGGCACCTGCACGGGGCCCAAGACCATCCCCGAGACGGTGGCCGAGGCCCGCAGCGCCGCGCTGAACGTGTATAACTATCTAAAGGACCGCGGATAATGGATTTCGGATTCAGTCTCAACCCCAGTTCCGCGATCGAGCTTGACAAGCTGGATCTCTCGCTCTACGGGAAGCTCTGCCGGCTCGAGCCGACGGCATCCACCTGCATGGCCTGCGGCAGCTGCAGCGCCACCTGCACGGCGGCGGGATACTCCGGCATG
>JAEENZ010000186.1 GCA_016283985.1 Bacteroidales bacterium
ATTCGCCCATACCGTTGAAATTGATAATCAAAACTATAACTCTATGAACAAGAAAATCCTCGTTATCGGCAGCAGCAACACCGATATGACAATCAAGGGGGACCGCCTTCCCGTTCCCGGTGAGACCGTGACCGGCGGCGTCTTTTATATGGGTCCCGGCGGAAAGGGTGCCAACCAGGCAGTGGCGGCGAAGCGCCTCGGCGGCGATGTGGAATTCATATGCAAGGTCGGGCGCGACATCTTCGGCGACAACGCCCTTGCCGGCTATGAGAAGGAAGGCATCGACATCTCGCACGTGATGCGTTCCGACAAGGCATCCGGCACGGCCCTCATCCTCGTGGACGAGAGCGGCGAGAACTGCATCTCGGTAGCCTCCGGCGCCAACGGCGACATCACCCCTGCCGATATAGACAGCGTGGCGGACGTCATCCGCAGCGCGGGCTTCCTCATCCTCCAGCTCGAGATTCCCGTGGAATCCGTGCTCCGCGCGGCGAAGATAGCCCACGAGGCCGGCGTTTATGTGATCCTGAACCCGGCACCGGCATGCGAACTGCCAAAGGAACTCTTCAAGTACATCTCCCTGATGACCCCCAACCGCACCGAGACGGCCTCGATGAGCGGACAGGAGATAATCGACGAGGACAGCCTCGCCCAGGCTGTGGAGGTGCTCCGCGGCTACGGCGTACAGGACTTCGTGGTCACCCTAGGCAGCAAGGGCTCGCTGGTGTTCAAGGACGGCAAGGCCGAGATGATTCCTTCGCTCAAGGTGAAGGCAGTCGATGCCACCGCAGCCGGCGACACCTTCTGCGGCGCCCTCTGCGTGGCCCTGTCCGAAGGCCTCAGCCTCACCGAGGCGGCGAAGTTCGCCACCAAGGCCTCTGCCATCACGGTCACCAGGCCGGGTGCGCAGAATTCCATCCCTACCAGAGACGAAATAAAGTAAACCTGAGGATATGAAAAGACTTATCGATATGATTGCTGCGCTGTGCCTGCTGCTTGCAGGGGCCACGGCCGCAGCGCAGACGAAGGACGTCAGCGGCCGCATCACCGGCAACGACGGCGAGGTTCTCGCCGGAGCGACGGTGCTGAACAACGCCAGCGGTGCCTGGGCGATTGCCGACGGCAACGGCCGCTACACCATCGCGGCAGCCAGCGGCAACACCCTCACCTTCGCATTCTTCGGCTACGACGACCTCACCCTCACGGTAGGAGCGTCGAACGTGCTGGATGCAGTGCTGCCCGCAGCCGCATCCATGATGCTGGAAGAGACCGTGGTCATCGGATACGGCAAGACCACCAAGAAGGAAATCACCGGTTCCGTGGCCAGCCTGAAGGCGGAAGACCTCGACGTGGGCGCATTCACCAACGCAGGCGGCATGCTGCAGGGCAAGGTGGCGGGTCTTTCCGTCGTCAACCCGGACGGCGGCGACCCCGAGGCATCCTTCCAGTTCATGCTGCGCGGAACCAACACCCTTAAAGCAGGGCAGGGACCGCTCATCATCATCGACGGCGTGATCGACGCCGATATCCGCAGCATCAACTTCCAGGAAGTGGAATCCGTGGACGTGTTGAAGGACGGTTCGGCGGCAGCCATCTACGGCACCCGCGGAACCAACGGCGTGGTCATTATCACCACCAAGCGCGCCCGCAGCGGCAACACCTCGGTGCAGTACGACGGACAGATGTCGGTGCAGACCGTGGCTGCAAGGGCGATGCCCATGACCGCAAGGGAATTCGAATACACCATCAAGAATTTCAGGCCCGGACAGTCGTTGAGCCTTTACGGTTCCGATACCGATTGGTTCAAGGAAATAACCCGCACACCTTTCAGCCATAAGCACAATCTGGCAGTATCCGGAGGCACCGAGCTGTTCTCGCACCGCACGGTGCTGAACATCGAGCAGAACCAAGGCTTGCAGATAGGAAACGAGGCGAGCAAATGGCTGTTCAAGACCAATATCCACCAGAGCACGCTCCAGGGCTGGCTCGATTTGGACTACAACCTCAGTTATACGATGCGCAAATCCTCGCCGGCAAACTACAGCGCATTCTATCAGGCGTTCATCCACAATCCTACCGAGCCCATCTACGACGAGACGGCCAAAGATTATGGCGGATACTTCACCGTTCCGGAAAATGGCTACTACAACCCCGTGGCACTTATCAAAGAGCGCTATGCGAACAAGGAGACCGGTTATCTTGGCGCCAATGCCCGCGCAACCCTCAACATCCTCGCGATCGAAGGGCTCAAGTGGGACAACTTCTTCAATTATTCCGCGGAGAATTATTTCAGCCAGACCTACAAGACCTCCTATTATCCCGGAGACATCGGAATGGGCGGCGTGGCATCGTCTTCCGCCGACAAATACACCAACTTCCAGTGGGAAAGCACCGTGCAGTATTCCAAGGTTTACGGCGATCATTCCATCCAGGGCATCATGGGATACACATGGCAGGAGCAGATGAGCTGGGATACGAGCATGGAGAACTACGGTTACGATACGGACTTCTATAAATGGAACAATATCGGAGCCGGCAAGGCATTGCAGGCAGGCATGGCGGAGATGAGCACAAGCCGCTCTTCCAGCCGCTACATAGCCTTCTTCGGCCGCGCCATCTACAACTATCAGGAGAAATACCTCGCATCCGTTTCGCTCCGCCGGGACGGCTCCAGCCGCTTCGGCAAAGACCATAAATGGGGATGGTTCCCGGCCATCAGCGCAGGTTGGCGCATCAGCAAGGAACCCTGGCTCCAGAACGTCAAATGGCTCAGCGAGCTCAAGCTCCGCACCGGATACGGCGTGACCGGAAACCAGGATTTCGGCAACTACAAGTCGCTGATGCTCATGAGCTCCGGCACCAACTTCTTCTACGACGGCAAATGGGTCAAGTCCTATGCTCCCGCATCGAACGCCAACCCCGACCTCGGATGGGAGAAGAAGAGCGAATTCAATGTCGGTGTCGACTTCTCGGTGCTCAACGGGCGCCTGGGAGGCACGATCGATTATTACTACCGCCTGACCACCGACCTTCTCTACGATTATACGGTGCCCGTGCCCCCTTACGATTACAAGTCCCTGTTCACGAACGTCGGCTCCATCAGCAACACGGGTATCGAGCTGTCCATCAACGCAATCCCCGTCAAAACCAAGAACCTGATGTGGTCCACGAGTTTCGTTGCGGCACATAACGAGAACAAACTGATTTCGTTCACCAACGAACAGTTCAAGGATGCCGAATACCTTACCGGATGGGACGGCGACCCCATCAATGCCAACCTCGTCCGCCTTATCGAAGGCGAGAGCCTCGGGTCTTTCTATGCCCCGATATGGAAGGGTGTCGGCTCCGACGGGAAAGACCACTTCGAAAACGAATCTGCGGCAACCGGCAAGGTGGCTGAATCGAAATGGAGCAGGATAGGCACTGCTTATCCCGATGTCACTCTCGGTTGGAGCAACACCGTCAAGCTGCACGACTGGACTTTCAGCATGACATGGCGCGGATCGCTCGGCGGTTTGGTCTACAACACTTACCGCGCCCACTATGAGAACGTGAACGAGATCGGGCTCAAGAACATTATGAGTTCCTGGCTGGACGACACTTCCTTCACTGGCAAGATACTCTATTCTTCCAAGTATCTCGAGGACGCCAGCTATCTGAAACTCGACAATATCTCCGTAACCTACGATGCGCCGATAAAGAACAAGTACGTTCACGCTGCGAGGGTGTTCGTTTCCGGGCAGAATCTTCTCTGCATCACCGGCTACAAGGGCGTGGATCCGGAAGTCAGCCTCTCCGGACTTGCCCCCGGACGCGAAAGCACCAGCTATTATCCCCGCACCAGGACTTTCACCCTTGGCCTCTCACTCACATTCTAAGCAGCACCGGATATGAAAAAGATACTATTTATGGTTATGTGCCTGGCCGCAGCGGCCTGCACCAACCTTGACGAGCAGATTTACTCCAAGATAGAGAAAGACAGTTTCTTCACCTCCGAAGAGCAGTTTGCAAAGTATTCGGCGAGAGCTTATTCTTCCCTCCAGCACTGGGGGACCGAGAAGAGCTACTGGAGCTTCGACATGGAGATTACCGATGAGATATGCACTCCTTTCAATCCTAACGGAGGATGGGGGAATGCAAACAACGGCCGTTACATCGAGGTCCAGACCCATGATATATCCAACAGCAATTCCCTTCTCGAGCCCGCATGGGACTTCTGTTTCAACGGTATTTCCGCATGTAATGACGTACTGGACACGTTCAACTCCGTCGACAGGGACTTCGATGCGAAGAATCGAGTGATCGCGGAAGTGAAGGTGCTGAGGGCTTTCTATTATTTCATGGCCATCTGCTATTGGAAGAACGTTCCTTACGCCATCACCAAGAAGATTGAAGGCTACCCGGAGAAGAAAGACCGTCAGTTCATCTTCAGCTTCATAGAGAAAGAAATCAAGGACAACATAGATTACCTCGCCGTCGAACCGACCACCACCTACTATGGGCGCGTGACGAGGGGCGTCGCTGATTTTGTGCTTGCAAAGCTTTATCTCAACGCTGAATTCCTGGTCGGCACGCCAAAATGGGCGGAAGCCGAGGCGGCCTGCAAAGACATCATGACCGCAAACAAGGGAGCGAGCTATTACAAGATCGTCGATGATTACAAGAGCATTTTCGCAATCAAGAACGAGTTCAACGAAGAGGGCATCTTTGCCATTCCCTACAGCACGGTCTACACCACATCCGACCACTATGCCTTCCTGCTCTACATCTCCACCCTTCCTCCGAACCTCTGCGAGCCTCTCGGCATTGCGGCAAAGGCTTGGGACGGATATGTTGGACAGCCGGACTTCCTGGACAGCTATGATGCCAGCGACAAGCGCAAGGCCTGGACATGGATGTACGGACAGATGTATGATATCAACGGCAACGCCCTTACAATCGAAGTCCCGGATCCGGCAAACCCCGAGAACGGCATTGTCGTTCCTTATATCATAGAAACCGATTTCCCGGAATCCACCTTCGATAACACCCAGCGCACGCATCTTCAGGGCGCCCGCATTGGAAAATGGGCGTTCCAGAGCGACATGACGCTTACTGGCGGACAGGTTGGCATGGAAAATGACGTTTATCTGATGCGTTACGCCGACGTGGTGCTCATGTACGCCGAGGCGATGGTTCGCCAGAACAAGGGCGGAGAAGTGATAGGGAACGCTGACCTCGACAAGATCCGCACCCGCGCCGGACTTCCTTTATTTACGGCCGAGACCCTCACCCTCGACAACCTCTATCAGGAGCGCTCCCATGAGCTGGCAGTCGAAGGATGGCACCGCCAGGACATGATCCGCTTTGACAAGTACCTCGCTGCCTGGTGGGGCAAACCTGCCATGGATGAGAATGATTACGATCTTCCTATCCCCAAGGCTGCGAAAGCCGCAAATCCCAACCTGAAGTAAGATGAGAAAGATCCTTTACATACTTACGGTACTTCTGCTCGCGGCATCCTGCTGCCAGCAGAAAGAGATTACCCGCACGGAACTCAAGGACAAGATCGCCGGCGCGTGGATAGGGCAGATGGTGGGCAACATCTACGGTCTCGAATACGAGAACAAGTTCGTGGACGAGCCCGGCGAGGGCCCCTTCGTGTTCAACAAGGCCATACGCAAGATGACCGCAGTGGACGGAGCTTTCTCAGATGACGACACCGACGTAGAGTATCTCTATCTGCTCATGATGGAGAAGTACGGCGTCGACCTCACATACGCCCAGATCAAGGAAGGATGGATGTATCACATCAGGGACCGCGTCTGGCTTGCCAACCGCGCAGCCCTGGGCCTGATGCACTATGGCTTCACCCCGCCACTCACCGGCGACAAGCGCTACAACCCCCACTGGTTCCAGATCGACCCCCAGCTCATCAACGAGATCTGGGCATACACCGCTCCCGGCATGCCGGCATACGCCGCAGGCATTTCCGACTGGGCGGCACGCATCACCTCCGACGACTGGGCTGCATCTCCCACCGTGGTCTACGGTGCGATGTACTCCGAGGCCTTCTTCGAGAAGGACATCCCAACCCTCGTGAAGCACGCGAAGGCGTATTTGCCGAAAGGTGACCGCTTCCGCCATGTGATAGACGAGTGCCTGGCCCTGTGGAAGCAGTATCCCGATGACTGGAAGGCAGCCCGCAAGGTGATTGCCGACGAGCTCTACGTGAACGAGCCGGATATCACCCGCAGCATCTGGAACGCCGACCTGAACGGCGCCCTGGGCATCCTGGCCTTGCTTTACGGTGGCGGCGACATCGAGCAGACCCTGCTCATCGGCTGCGCCCTCGGATTCGACTGCGACAACCAGACGGCCACCATCTGCGGCCTGTTGGGCGTCATCAACGGCGTGGGGAGCGTTCCGCTGGACCGCGCCATGCCGGCCGAATTCCCCCACTGGACCAAGCCCTTCAACGACCGCTACATCAACGTGACCCGTTACGACATGCCGGATGCCTCCATCGAAGACATCATCGAGCGCACCGTTGTACTGGCAGAGAAGAACATCCTCGCCCGCGGCGGCAAGGTGCGTGAGGAGAACGGCGAGAAGATCTACACCATCAACACCAGGGCACTCTTCAAGGCACCCGTGGAGGCGAGTGCGACGTTCACCCTTCCTGAGAAGGTAGGACGCAACCTCGCACCCGAGGCGGCCGAGATCCTCACCCTCACCCGCGAGACCGACAGGGCTACGCTGGATTCCTGCTGGCTCACCATTCCCGTGAGCTACCGTGCCTACACCGTGGACGTGATCAACGACGGCGTGGTCGGCGGCCCTGGCGCAGCCTTCTACTCCCTTGGCAGCAAGTCGAACGCTCCCAAGCAGGATTACTTCGGCTACCGCTGGAACGAGCCTGTCACTACCGACATGATCTCTTTCCACTACGGCCCCCTCGAGGAATTCGGCGGCTGGTACAGCAACCTCCACCCCGAATATCTGGATGAGAACGGCAACTGGGTGGCCCTGGATGCCAAGGTCACTCCCGACTGGCCCTCCACCGACGAGGTCTTCTTCCAGCCCCACAACGGAGAATTCATCTTCACCTTCCCCAAGGTTACCACCACCGCGGTACGCGTGATCGGCGATGACGCCATCCTGATCCATTGGCACAAATACACCAAGGCCGTATCCGCCTTCATTTCCATAACCGAACTCGAGGTATATGAAGCCAAGTAGAATCATACTCGCAGCCGCACTCGCGCTTGCCGCCTGTTCCGCTCCCAGGTCCACCGAGACCACCCTCACGAAGGATGCGCTGATGGACAAGATAATGGGCGGATGGGCCGGACAGACCATAGGCGTGGTCTACGGCGCACCTACGGAATTCAAGCACCAGGGCACACTCATCCCCGACAATCAGCCGATTTCGTGGGGAGAGGGCTATGTGAAGCACTGGTGGATACGCAAGCCCGGGCTCTTCGACGATGTCTACAACGACCTGACCTTCGCCGAGGCTTTCGAGCAACTGGGCCTGGACTGCAGCGCCGAGGATCTCGCAAAGCGTTTCGCCTACGCACCTTATCATCTGGCGCATGCCAACCAGGCAGGCCGATACAATGTGCGGCAGGGCATCATGCCCCCCGAGTCCGGCAACTGGCTGAACAACCCGCACGCCGACGACCTGGACTTCCAGATCGAAGCCGACTTCGTGGGCTTGATGGCCCCCGGGATGATTCAGCAGGCGCTGGAGATAGCAGATAAAGTGGGGCATATCATGAACAGCGGCGACGGATTCTACGGCGGCGCGTTCGTGGGCGGCCTCTACTCCGCAGCGTTCATCGAGAACGATCCGGCCAGGATCCTGGACATGGCGCTGGAAGGCATCCCCGCCGAAAGCACATTCTACCAGTGCATCGACGACGTGCGCAAGCTGCACAGGAAATACCCCCGCGACTGGAAGCGATGCTGGTTCGAGATCCTCAAGAAGTGGGGGTCGGACACCGGCTGCCCCAAGGGAGTGTTCCTGAGCTTCGACATCGATGCCAAGATCAACTCTGCCTACGTGGCCATGGGCCTGCTGTACGGCGAGGGTGACTTCGGCAAGTCGATGGAGATAGCCACGCGCTGCGGGCAGGATTCCGACTGCAACCCCGCCACCGTGGGCGGCGTGCTCGGCGTGATGCTCGGCAAGAGCGGTATCCCCGCCTTCTGGCGCGAGCCCCTGGATGAGATCTGGGACCTCGATTTCGAAGGCACCGACGTTTCCCTGGCCAAGGGTTCCATATATTCTTTCAACCAGGCCCTGCAGCTGATAGAGAAGAACGGCGGCAAGGTGGGCGAGACGGAAGTCACCATCCCCGCCGCCCCCGTGAAAGTGCTGCCCCTCGAGCAGAACTTCACCAACACCTATCCCATCTTCCGCGACCAGAAGGATGCGTGGATGGAAAAGGAGTACGAGTTCGATTTCAGCGGCAACGGTTTCTGCATCTGGGGTAACCTGGTGTGCCTGCGCGGCATCAGCAAGGGCTACGCGGACCGCGTGTCCAAGAAGCACGTGGGCTCCGAAGTCTTCGCCCTGGCGGAGGAGGCCGACCCGTACGTGGCCGAAATCGAGGTCTGGATAGACGGCGAGCTGGACCAGGTGTCCATCCTTCCCATGAAGGGCACTTCCCGCAAGCTGGAACCCGCCTGGAAGTATCTCCTGCCCGAGGGCAGGCACACGGTGAAGATGGTCTGGCGCAATCCGGATCCCGACAACTACCTCCTGAGAATCAACGCGATACAGTATTATTCCGAGAATCCGGTTACGGACGTTTACTATCATAACTGATGAAGAACAGACTCATACTCCTATCCCTCCTGGCACTGGTCGCCTGCACCCAGGCGTCCGGCATCAAGTACGGCCAGACCGTCCGCATGGACGAAGACGAGATGATGGACCGCATCCGCGGCGGTTGGTTCGCACAGACCATAGGCTGCACATACGGAGGCCCCACCGAATTCAAGTTCAAGGGCGGGCTGATCCAGGATGCCGAACCCATCTTCTGGAGCGACAGCTACATAGAAGAGACCTTCGTGGAGGATCCCGGCCTGTACGACGATGTGTACATGGACCTGACCTTCCTGGAGGTGATGGCGGAACTGGGCATCGAGGCTCCCGCCTCGGAGTTCGCCGACCGCTTCGCGAACGCCCCCTACAAGCTCTGGCATGCCAACCAGGCCGCCCGCTACAACATCCTGAACGGACGCGGAGCGCCTGAATCCGGCCACTGGAAATACAACCCGCACGCCGACGACATCGACTTCCAGATCGAGGCCGACTTCATCGGCATGCTCACCCCGGGCCGTCCCAACGACGCGGCTGCCATCGCAGACCGCATCGGCCACATCATGAACTACGGCGACGGCTGGTACGGCGGCGTGTACGTGAGCGCCCTGTACTCGCTGGCATACATCTGCGACGACATCCCCACCATAGTCCGCGAGGCCCTCAAGACCATTCCCGAGGGCACCAAATTCCGCAGCGCTATCGAAGATGTGATCCGCTTCCACGCCAAGTATCCCAAGGACTGGAAGGCCTGCTGGTTCGAGGTGGACAAGCGCCACGCATTCGACGTGGGCTGCCCCGAGGGCGTCTGGAACGGCTTCAACATCGACGCCGTAATCAATTCAGCATACGTGGTAATCGGGCTGCTCTACGGCGAAGGGGACTTCGAAAAGACCATGGAGATATCCACCCGCTGCGGGCAGGACTCCGACTGCAACCCCGCATCTGCCGCAGGCATTCTGGGCGTCATGCAGGGCTACAAAGCCATCCCCGAGAAATACCGCAGGGGAGCAGATGCCATCGCGGATCTTCCCTTCCCCTATACCACCCTCAGCCTCAACACGGCCTGCGAGGAGAATCTGCGGCTGATGAAAGAGACCGCCGGGTGCAACGTAGAGGATAAAGATTTCATCTTTACAACTGAAGAACCAGTGGCAGTGCGCTATGAGCAGTCGTTCGAAGGCATCGTTCCGGTCGGGAAAGTCGTGCTCAAAAAACGCTTTTCCGACGAGCTGACGCTTGAATTCGAAGGCAACTCGATCGTGGTGGAAGGCAGCGTGGTGAAGACGGGGCACGACGAGAGCGACTACCGTGCCCGCCTCCAGGCCTTCCTGGACGGCGAATTGGTAGAAGAGTTCGTGATGCCGTACGACTACATCACACGCAAGTATGAGGTATTCTCGAGATATTGCTTCGGAAGCGGCCGCCACACGCTGACACTGAAACTGTTGAATCCTCACAAGGATTATGAGATTAACGCACAGGAAATGGTGATTTATGATGAAAAATAGAATTGGACTGTTTTTCTTTGCAGTGCTGTTGAGCACATGCGCCTGCAACGGCAACAAGGAACATGAACTCCCTCCCGTGAACAATGTTCCGTTCGAAAGATACACTGCCGATCTTACTTTCAGAAGCAAGTTGCTCCATTCGGTCATCAAATATGACATCCTCCTGCCGGACGGCTACGACAAGAATACCGATAAGCGCTATCCGGTCGTTTACGCTTTCCATGGATACGGCGACAACAACAATTCCTGGAACGGGCAGTATATGAAGGGAGAATCGAAGATCAAGTCCCTTGAGGCTGACGGCCTGGAGCCCATGATCTATGTTTTCCCCATGGGATACACCACTTACTGGTGCGACTGTTACGACGGGACTTTCCCGTACATGACGATGCTGGCAGAAGAATTCATTCCGTTCATCGATGATAATTACAGGACCATCGCTGACAGGAACCACAGGGCGACCATAGGCTACTCCATGGGTGGTTTCGGCGCCATGGTCGTCGCGATGAAGCATCCGGAACTCTTCTCGATGAGCGCTCCTCTCAGCATGTCGTTCCGCACGGACGAACAGTATATGGCCGAATCCCAGAACGGCTGGAACAACCAGTGGGGCAAGGTCTTCGGAGGCATCGGAGAAAGCGGCGCAGGGCGTTTGACAGAGTATTACAAGGCCCATTGTCCCCTTCACCAGTTCACCGCGGAGAACAAGAGCAAGTATTCATCCGTCCACTGGTTCCTCACATGCGGAGACAACGAACAGCAGCTGCTCATCGCCAACGACGACCTCCACGTGATGATGCGCGATAACGGCTATGAGCACGAATTCCGTGTATGGGACGGCGGTCACTCCACGACATACTGGAGGGACGCCATGGAGGAGGTGCTCCCCTGGTTCTCCTTCCTGATGGCAGGTAAAACCGGCTGGCAGAGGACTATGAAGACCTTTTCCGTACCCGAAGGCGTCACCCTTAATTCGGAGGGCGTCTACGAATCCAAGGCATACACCGATGGCGGACGCAAAGAAGGGACTGCAATCTATTTCTTCCATGAAGGCCTGGAGGCATCCTTGCTGAAAGACGCCATTTCCGTCCTTCAGGACGGCATGGGTTCGAAGAAAATCGTCATCCTTCCTTGCGATCTCGAGAAGAAGAGCGTCTCGGAATGGGTTACGTACTATAAAGACATTTATCCGGCATCCGCGCAGCATGCTTTGGCTGTCGGAAAGGCCGGAGAAAACGTTTTCAAGTGCAAGGAACTGTTCTCCGCCCTGTATTTCGACAATGCATATCTCGGCAAGAGCATCGAAGCTGACAAGGACCGTTTCTTCTACATCGGTCAATGCGATGACGGGGATGAATACGCTTCGGCCAACGCCCTCTACAAATCCTGCAAGAAAGAAGGTGCATCCTTCGAATACAGGTGCAGGAACCATCTGAACGATGCACGCAAAGATTTCCTGACCGGAATCGTATATGTAAAATCCAACTTACACAATATTTAATCATTAACCTTTTAATCAACAAAACAATGAAAAAAGTATTATTTGCTTTGGCATTCCTCGCAGTTGCAGCAGCTGCTTTCACCGGATGCAAGAAAGAAGAAAAGCAAGACGACAAGGTCGTCAAGCGCGTTACCATGTGCGGTGACAAATGGGACAAGTACTATGTCACCTACAACGAGAATGGCACCATCAGCGCCGTTCAGCGTAACTTCGATGAAGAAAAGAACTACTGGGAGAAAGAGTGGCTCTTTACCTGGGACGGCAAAAACGCCACCGCGGAGTACAAGGAGAAAGGTGTGAAGAAGGGCGACAGGGATTGCGTCTTCACCTTCGGCGACAACGGCTATCTTTCAAGCTATGCAAGCCACTGGGGCGACACCTGGGGATTCACCTATGACAAAGACGGCCATGTGACCAAGATCGTCAGGGTCGACAAGGACAACGCCGTCAAGGCAAATTGCGTTTGGGAAAAAGGCAACCTCGTAAAATGGAGCCGCTTCGTAGAAAAGACCAATGCCGAGACCGGTGAGAAGTATATGGCTGAGGAGTGGAAACTCCAGACCTTCACCGCAGAAGAGAACATCGCAGGTATCTTCCCCGATGCAACCGACAAGGCAGACGTGAATCGCTGGATGTTCGAGGTCGGCTACTGCGGCAAGGCTTCCAAGAACCTTCTTGACGAAGCAGTCTGGGAAGGCGCAAAAGAATCCGCCGTTCAAACCTACGAAAAGGATGACGACGGCTTCGTGACCGTTGTCAGCAAGGTATACGGCACCGGTGAGCCCGAGCTCTATTACTACGAGTGGGAAAAGATCAAGAAGTAATTATTCTTGCCTGATTCAAAAAAAAAGGCTGCCCGTCCGGCAGCCTTTTTTTTGTTTAGCGCTTCGAGGTAACCTCGCGTTCGTATTTCTCGATGGCCGGAATGAATTCCTCGCCGACGGGAACTCCGTTCTTGAAGTTAAAGTAATCGAACACTGCGCCGAAAGGCAGGGTCTTGGCCTCCTCGAGGAGGGCGAGCTTCTGGAAGCCCTTGCCTTCTGCCTCGTATTCGCGGAGCTTTGCGAGAGGCTCGAGCAGGGCGCTGAGGATGCACTTCTGCGTGGCGCGGGTGCCGATGATGTAGGCGCCGATGCGGTTGATGGAAGCGTCGAAGTAGTCCAGGCCGACATGTGCGCGGTGCAGGGCCTCGGAACGGACCAGTTCCTTGAAGAAATCGAGCGTCATGTCGTTCATGATGGTCACGTGGTCGGAATCCCAGCGGACGGGACGGCTGACGTGGAGCATCAGTTCAGGAACATAGAGCAGCAGGGAGCTGACCTTGTCCGCCACATTCTCGGTGGGCTCGTAGTGGCCGGTGTCGAGGGTGTAGATGACCTTGCGGGATGCGCAGTAGCCTTCGAAGAAATCCATCGAACCGACGGTGTAGCTCTCCAGGCCGATGCCGAAGAGTTTCGCCTCGACGCAGCTCTTCATTCCGGGCATATCCTCCTTCAGGATGGTATCGAGGGATTCGGCAAGGATCTCGCGGTACTTCTTGCGGTTCACGGTGTAATCCTTCTGTCCGTCGTGCACCCAGATGTTCATGATGCAGGGGTCGTTCTGGGCCTTGCCCATAGCGTCCGCGATCTTGCGGCAGCGTATGGTATGGTCGATCCAGAAATCACGGATTGCCTTGTCGGGGTTGGCAAGCGAAAGGTCTCCGCTCTTGGGATGGCCGAAGGAAGTGGAGTTGAAGTCCAGCTTGAAGTTGTTGGCCTTCGCCCAGTCGATCCAGCTCTGGAAATGTTCTACGCCGACTTCGTTGCGGTCGACGAACTTGCCGCCGAAGTCTCCGTAGATCTCGTGGAGGTTCACACGGTGGTTGCCGGCGAGCAGGGTCTTCACGAACTCGAGGTCCGCACGTACTTCGTCGATGTTGCGGGCACGGCCGGGATAATTGCCGGTGGTCTGGATGCCTCCGGAAAGACCGGCCTTGCTTTCGAATCCCATAACATCGTCGGTCTGCCAGCAATGTAGGGAAATCTGCTGCTTCTCAAGTTCGGCGATAGCCTTGTCGGTATCTACACCGAGGGCGGCATAGCGCTCTTTCGCATAAGCGTAGGCGCTCAGGATGTTTGCTTCTTTCATATATTAAAATGATTTGACTTTGAATTCTCTGGATATGATCTCGCGCATGGCCCAGCGGTCGCGGACGATGCCGGCGGCCTTGGCCTGCATCATCAGGTTGCCGATCGCGGTTGCCTCTGTGGGGCCTGCCACGACCTTTACGCCGGTGGCTTGAGCGGTGAGGCGGCTCATAGTGTCGTTGGCGGATCCTCCTCCGATCACGTGGAGGGTGTCGATGGTGAAGGATGCCTGCGCGCGCAGGATCTCCAGCACCTCGTGGTACTTGGCAGCGAGGCTGCAGTAGATGCAGCGAATCATCTCGGCGTCGTTCTCCGGAACGGGCTTGCCGGCCTTCTGCAGCAGGGCGCTGATGGCCTTGGGCATGTCGGCGGGGTTCGCGAGGGTGGGATCGTCCGGATCGATTATGCCCTTGAAGTCGGCCGCGGCGTTCGCCATGGCTTCGATCTCGGGATAGGTGTATGTGCGGCCTTCCTTTGCCCAGGACTTGCGGCTCTGTTCGAGCAGCCACATGCCGGTGATGTTCTTGAGGAAGCGCGTGGTGCCCTCGATTCCGCCTTCGTTGGTGAAGTTCAGGCGGCAGGTCTCGGCGGAGATGAGGGGTCTGGGGGATTCTATTCCCATCAGGCTCCAGGTGCCGCTGCTGAGGTATGCGAAGTGGGGATTCGCGGCAGGCACGGCGGCGATTGCGGAGGCGGTGTCGTGGCCGGCGACGGCGATCACGGGCACCTGACCGATGCCGGTTTCGTCGGCGATTTCCTTCTTCAAAACTCCAACTTTTGTTCCCGGCTGCACTATCTCGGGCAGGATGTTCGGGTTGATGCCCAATCTTTGAAGGAAGGGCTTCTCGAACTGGCGGGTGTTCTGGTTCATCATGCCGGAGGTGGAAGCATCGGTGTACTCGCATACCATCCTGCCGGTGAGCATGTAGGACAGCAGGTCCGGCATGAACAGGATCTTGTCTGCCTTGAGCAGGGGCTCGTATCCCGCCTTCTTCTGAGCATAGAGCTGGAAGATGGTGTTGAAGTTCATGATCTGGATGCCGGTGACGCCGTAGAGCTCGTCGCGCGGGATGATGCCGAACACCTCTTCGGGTATGCCTTCGGTGTAGGGGTCGCGGTAGGCCCTGGGCCACTCCAGAAGGTTTCCGTCGGCTCCGATGGCGCCGAAATCAACACCCCAGGTGTCTATGCCGATGGATTCTATCTTGTAACCAAGCTCGGCTGCGCGCTTGAGGCCGGCCTTCAAGTGGCCGAAGAGTTCGTCGGTGTTCCAGTGGAAACGCCCGCACTTTTCCTGGGCCCCGTTGGGGAAGCGATGGATCTCTTCCATCGAGAATTTACCGTCCTCGAAACCGCCCACAATGGCGCGTCCGCTGGTGGCGCCAAGGTCGAAAGCGAGAAATTTGTGATCTGTGTTCATGGTCTTTTAATTATGCAGTTCTCAAAGTTATCTATTCCAAATTGTTTTTTAACTTTGCAGTGCGACCACAAAACTTTGAGAAATGACCTCTATTCATTTGAAATATCTCGCCGTAAATCCTTTCGATCTTGACTGGGGCCTTGCCGTAAACTCCGTCGGACGGCAGGAAATCGCCGAGCACACCCCCTATCCACCGGCCAACCATCCTACCAGGTATCTATTCTCCCCGGAGAGGGGCCGCGTGCTTAACGAGTATCAGCTGCTCTACATCACTTCCGGTCGGGGGACTTTCTCCTGTGACACCCTGGGACGGGAGCGGAAGATAGGAGTTTCGGCAGGGACGGTCATCATGCTGTTCCCCGGCGAATGGCACAACTACAGGCCGGATCCTGAGACGGGATGGACGGAGTATTGGATAGGCTTCAAGGGTTCGCAGTCCGACCTGTTGGTGGATAAGGGTTTCTTCAGCAAGAACAGGCCGGTGATGAAGGTTAGCTTCCACGACGACATCGCCGACTGCTACACCAAGGCCATCAACATTGCGGAGAGCCAGAAATCCGGCTTCCAGCAGGCCCTCTCAGGCATTGTGAGTTCGCTGCTTGGGATGATCTACTATTACAACAAGAACGAGAGTTTCATGGAGTCGAATACGGACAGGATGATTGCGCGCGCCAAGATGATCGTTGCGGAGCAGCTCTTCTCAATCGATCCCAAGTCGCTCGCCGACCAGCTGTTCGTGAGTTATTCTTCGTTTAGGCGGACTTTCAAGGAATACACCGGATTCTCCCCCGCGAAATACATCCTGAACGTGAAGATCAACCAGGCGAAGGAACTCCTCACCAATTCATCTTCCGAAATCAAGGAAATCGCCTTCAACCTCGGCTTCGAGAACACCGACTACTTCTTCACTGTCTTCCGCCGCCTCACCGGCCAGACCCCTCTGGCGTATCGCGCCGAAACCCAGGGAAGGAAACTGTAATCTTCAAACCATCCTATGGAAACCAAGAAGTGTTCATCTTGCCATCAAGAGAAACCAATCTCTGATTTTTACCCGCAACGCAGCCACAAGTACGGGGTGATGAGCATGTGTAAGGAATGTTTCAACAGGTTCTGTATGGAAAGGTGGAAGAACCGGAAGATTAAATATATCAGGATGATGGGAGGCAAATGCCAATCATGCGGTCTGGAATTAAACGACAGCAATTACTGTGTGTTTGACTTTCACCATTTAGATCCACAAGAAAAGGAATTTGTGTGGACGAAACTCAGGTTATTATCAGATTCTCGGATTCAAGAGGAATTGTCCAAGTGCAAGTTGCTATGTGCAAATTGCCATAGAATGGTCCACATCTCGTCCGTGTTAGAGAATGGTTTGGTCACATTCTGGGCCTTGCTCAAGTTGAAGTAGGTCTGCGAGAGCGCGGACGTGCTGGCCGAAGACCGCGTGCTGCCCGAAACCCGCCCCGGCTTACGCAGTTTTTTCCGATTGATGCAACGCTGGCGCCTCTGTGTGCATCTTAATAGCGATACTTAAAACTGATGCACAATGAAGCGCTTACAGATATTTTTGGCGATTATTTTTTCGGCGATACTTTAAAGACTGACTGTTAACTGGAGGTCCGTGCACAAAAACGCTGGTTTTTGTGCACGGACTATTTATTTGATATATCCGCCCGGATAGTGATCCACATCGAAATAGACATCCGGGAGCTGGATGGTGGAAATTGTGGCCGAAGAAATGCTCACGTATCCGAGCCCGCCTTTCACGTTTGAAGGGAAAAGGGTTGGCTCATACACTATCGGAAGGGCAGGGCCGTTGCTATCGTATTCCACCGCCATGAAATAACGCCAGGTGTCGTACGGGATTGACTCAAATTTGATGTCCAGCCATTGATGCATGCACCACAACTCGGAATACTGAATATCATTTTCGGGATCGTAATACGCCGACATGGTTGGAGGATTAAAACCCAGTGAATAAGTATTTGCCCCCCATGTCCCCATCTTAAGGCACAAAGTCAGAGTGTACCGTTGCCCATCGAAAGAATCGTCGGAGCACATATTAAAGTCGTTTACGGAATCCCGCTCATTCCAGGGCAGACGCATCGCCGGCTCAAGCAGGTTAAACACATCCAGAGATTTGGGGCCGAGTTCTATTGTGTATCCGGGTTTAAAGCCGAAATCCGGTCTGATTTCCTTTACCAACACGTATTGCGCCCGAGTTTGTATATTCACCCTGTAGGCATTCCTCTCTCCTCCGGGATCAGCTAAGGTCAGGAAGGTTTTTAAAAAGGTCTTGGTCTCCCTGTTGCCATAATCATCGTAAGTAAGGTTTACCTTATCACCGTAACTCACGCTTAGCACATCCGGAAGAGCAGGCGCCGTACCGCTGACTTCACAAACACCGAGCTCACTTTCTACAGTGAGGTATAAATCATCACCAGGGGCGAATTTGCCCCTGAGAATATAATCTCGGGATTTCATATATGATTTCGCTTTTTCCGGCTCGGAGCATACGGCTTCCCGGATACCGTTCACATATAGAGTCAGCTTGACCGTTTCGGGCGGCGACACTATCCCCCTGGCTGCAGAAGAAGATACTATGGTGATTGTATGTAGAGTGTCAGATGAACACAAGGACCCGTTAACCACCAGCACCGTGTCGGCACCCTCTGTAGGAAGAACAAGTTCCGAAGTGCACGATAACGCCACAAAAGGTAAAAACATTATTATCTTTTTCATTAGAACCTGTATATATAATTGAAAGACGGTACAAAAATCA
Organism: Bacteroidales bacterium; assembly: GCA_016283985.1. The sequence goes on from JAEENZ010000186.1 coordinate 18,156, forward strand.
GGAAGGATGTCTGGCGCACCTTGACGCGGGCGAAATAATCCTTTTCCGCATTTCCGAAAGCACTCCCATTCACATCATACTCCAATACGTTGGGGTTCCTTCGCGCATACACATTGTATACCCCAAAGTTCCAAATACGTTCGCCATGTTTTTTTTGCTTTCGCAGATTTATGCTCAAATCGAGATGATGGTTTGGCGGGAGGCGGTAATTCCCTTTTTGAGGCACGTAAGAAGTATAACGTTCGTATCCATTGTAGTTTACAACAGCCTTAGTCCTTGTCGGGATGCTCATTGCAACCCCGCTTGCAAAAAACCACGTAGCCCCAAGGTCAATACGCTCGCCGAACTTGTGGTTTGCACAGATGACCAGCACATGTCGACGGTCGTAATGACTTGGAAACCAGCGGCCTTCGTTAACGCTACCATCCCTGTAAATACGATCCGACTTCCCAAGGGAATAAGAGATCCATCCAGTTGTTGCTCCCTCTGTCTTACGCATGAGTAATTCCAGACCGTAAGCGCGTCCATGCCCCATCGCCACTCCCCTGTCCCAGGTCGCAGATCCCATGGAGGCAACCGCAGCATCTTTGTAATCAAGCACGGACTCCATCTCTTTCCAGTAGGCATCAACAGAGAACTCCCATGAAGGTAATCCGGTCCATACCACGCCCGAATTGACCTGATCTGAAGTTACGGGACGGATATTGCGTGTAACGGGTACCCACATATCAGTCGGCAGTCCTATGCTGCCAGAAGACAGGCGGTGTATGTACTGCGCCATCCGGGAGTATCCCGCCTTGAGAGCCACTTCGCTGCTCACATCGTATCGGGCGGACACTCTCGGCTGCGGATCGAAATAAACCTTTCCCTGGCATGCAAACAGGGCGAGGTGCACTCCGGCATTAACACGGAGGTGCTTTCCTATCACAAAATCATCTTCTGCGTACATGGAATATTCCTGCCCCAGCATGCGGAAACTGTCGGAAGATCTTGCCGTAGTATCGCGTTCGGGGCTGGAAGAATCCGTTACCTCGATACTTGTAATTCTGCTGCTCGGATGATAACTGTGCAAGGTTGCCGAAGCGCCAAAGCGCACGGAATGAGTCGGAAGCGGATCCCAACTGAAATCTATCTTGGCCCCATAGTCCAAGATCCCAGTATTTAGGTTGTAATCATCGTAATTGGAAGAAACAATGCCGTCGGATAAGTTTTTATAGTGGTACTCGCTGTTTTCAGTCAAGCTTGCCTTGTAGGAATTGATGTAAAGCGTAGTATTGCTAAAAAACTGTTCTCCGAATACATGGTTCCATCTGACCGTGCCGAAGCTGTTTCCCCACCGGTAATGTTGGATGTCTTCGTACGACCTGGCATAATAATCATCGCTTGTCCACGGTTGTACAGCATCATTCTGAAAATAATCCCTACCATGGTAGAGGCCGGCATAGATACGGTCACGATCCGAAAAGCGATGGTTAATTTTGCCGTTAAAGTCGTAGAAATAATAATTAGACGGCACATTGAACACTTTCATTATCGGCGTAAACAGGAATGTGTGCAGCATCCTGGCACTTACGCTGTAGGATGTTGTTCCTTTGAAAATAGGTCCTTCCAGATGTAATTTGTCTGAAAGCAACCCGGTGGAAAGTATTCCATGGAACTCGTGCATGTCACCGTCGCTGGTACGCACATCAACCACCGAAGAAACGCGTCCGCCGTAACGAGCCGGAAAATCCCCTTTGTAGAGCGTTACCTTCTTGACGGCTTCAGGTGTGAAAACGGAGAATATACCGAGCATGTGAGCCGGGTTGTAGATGGGAACGTCGTCCAGCATTAACAGGTTCTCGTCGTCTCCCCCGCCACGGACGAATATACCGGAAAAACCGTCCATTCCGCCCTGCACGCCCGGAAGCAACTGTATGGTTTTGAGCACGTCCGCTTCGCCGAGAAGGGCCGGGGCGCTGGCGATGACATTCGCTGGAAGGTCGATCGAACCCGCCCTGGTGGCATAGATACCGCTTTCCACGCGGCTGATTACGGTCGCCGCCTCCAGCTCCGCATTGCCCTCAAGCGCCACGTTCAGCACGATGTCAGCGTTCAGCCGTATATGGCGCACGGCGCTTTCATAGCCGAGGTAACTGTAGCTGATGTCATATTCTCCCTCCGGAAGTGTAATCGAATAGAAGCCGAACTCGTTGGTGACGGTTCCGGCCGCCGGGGTCAGTACGCCGGCTGAAATCAATGTTTCGGAAGACCTGGCGTCAGTCACGTGCCCCCGCACCGTATAACGCTTTACAGGAGCATTCTTCAGGGTCACGTATTCCCCGCGGACCGTCCACCTGACGGCAGTACCGTCAAAGATGGAGTGCAGGTTCTCCTCCAGGGTCGGCTTCAGCGTCCACTCCGCATTACAGGGGAAGTCCAGATCCAGGCCCGATTCGTATATGAAGCTGACGCCGAACTGCCGTGAAATGGCATCCATCCGTTCCCTTGTATTCTGCGCCGACAATCCGAACGCAGCAAGCACGCATATTATTATCAGAAGCAGTTTTTTCATTCTGTCACCTCGATTTGCACTTCCAGCGCATCCCCGATAACGGAGAGTATGGTTTGGAGATTATCCGTGGAGAATACGCCGTTCAGCCTCAGGCCTTCGACGGAAGTATCTCCCGTGCCAAGGACGACGCCGTAGTATTCTCCGAGTTCGGCCAGTACGCCGACAAGCGGAGCATTTTCATAGACGAACCGGCCGGTCGCCCAAGCTGCAGGGTTCAGGCACTCTTCCCCGGACAGCACCGCCGTCCCGTCCTCCACGCGAGCCTGCATCCTGCCGGTCAGAACCAGAGCCGGGGCATCCGGTGCCGCCGCAAAAAGCACCTTTCCGCTTTCGACGCGCACCTGCTTTCTATCGGCGTCCAGGCTGAACTTAGTACCAAGCACCTTTACATAAGCCCCGTCCGTCACGATTTCAAAGGGATGAGCCTCGTCGCGCGCAACCTCAAAATAGGCAAGACCCTCTAGCGAAACCAGCCTGGGATTGCGGTGCCTCTGCATCTTCAGCACGGCTCCGGGCGAGAGCGTCACGCGGGTGCCGTCGGCGAGAACCGCCATGCTTTTACCGTCCGGAGTGCCGTATTCCGTCCAGGCGTTTCTCCAGTTATTGAAGAGAAACAGGCCCAGCAGAAGCGAAGCGGCAAGTGAAAGAGACCATACGGCCGCACGGCCGGCTGGGGACGAGTGATGCCGGCGACGGAATTCGGAAACGGCCTTTCCGGGGTCCAGCCTGCCTTCCTGATATTTTTTCAGGACGTACTTTATTGTAGATTCCATGGTCTTGTATTAAAACGATTTCAGTTACAAGACGGGTTATTACGAAAAAGTACTATCGGAAATACCGATTTTTTTATCAGAACAAAACGATAAAATCCAGAATCTCCTTCCGCTTGGTACGGAGGCTCTTAAGCGCGGCTTCAAGGGTGTTCCGCACCGTGTTTTCGGAAATACCGAGGGCGGATGCTATCTGCGCATAACTCATTCCGTCCCGTTTTGCCATCAGGAGCACCTCCCTTCGACGGGCGGGCATTTTGTCGATAGCTGTCCAGAGCCGGGCCTCGACGGCGCTGCGCTCCATGGCCTGTTCGTCGCTGATAATACCGTCAAGATCCCTCGGCAGGGGCTCCGCGGAGTTATTCCTGCGCAGGTAATCGATCGATGCATTGCGCACCGAGGTGTAAAGATAAGCCCGCATATTCAGTACGGATGCACCCCCGGAAAGCCTCTCCCAAAGGGACTCAAAACACGATGACACCATATCCTCAGCAATATCCATCGAGTCAACGTAATGCATGGCATAGAGGCAGAGCGGACGGTATTCCGTACGGAAAAGGCTGTCTATGGTGTACCGGAGCGACATTCGGTTGCAAAGATAGATAAACTTTTCCCTCTTTACAAACCCTGCTTTGGGGTCACAAAAAGGGACACAAGAATAAAGACAACCGGCCCCCTACGTGCCAGGAAGCCGATTATTCGTAGTCCCTGTGAGATTCGAACTCACGACTTACGGTTTAGAAGACCGTTACTCTATCCAACTGAGTTAAGGGACCAGACTGGGCCGGAAAGCCGGCCGCAAAAAGTGCGCAAATATACTAATTTTTTCTCGATGCATTGCCATTCTTGAGAATGACGATGCGGAAGATGTAGGACCAGGCGCCGAGCACGATGACCAGCACTGCGTGGAGTTCGTGGCAGAGGGTCGCAAACAGCAGGCCTATTTCTTCCGTGGTGCCGTAGAGGCCCATCAGCGACACTTTCAGCAGGTAGTGGTACGCCCCGATTCCGCCCGGCACGGGCACCAGCGAGGCGATGTTTCCGAGCGATGCCACGAAGAGGCCGTCGGCCAGCAGGGCCTGGGACAGTTGGGGAATGGCTTTGAGCACGAAGTAGCTCATCAGCATGTACATCACCCAGATCATCACAGAATAAATCAGGAACAGAACCTTGTTCTTCACCTGCGAGAAAGTCTTGAACCCCACAAGGAAACCTTCCAGGATTCCGTTCAGCTTACCGAAAAACTTGCTGCGGTCCTTCAGCTTGCGAACCAGCACCAGGAAAACCGCGATGGCCACCACGATGAAGACGAGGCCCCAGATTATGATGGCGTGGCTCCTGAGCGGATGCCAGATGTTGTCTACGAAAAAGCCTCCGAAGCGTCCCCATGCAAACACCAGTGAGAATACGAACATCAGCAGGATAGCAAGGATGTCCCACGCCCGCTCCATCATCACAGTGCCGAATACCGTCTGATATGGGAGTTTGGATGTAGTGAGAAGGGCAGTGCGCACCAGATCCCCGGATCCGGGAAGAGCAATGCTGGCCATTCCGCCGATGTTGTTGGCATCCCACACCTTGCCGTAGTGGATGTCGTTGTCGAGGGGATGTATCAGCTGGGTCCAGCGGAGGGCCCTGAACACCAGGGCGAGATATCCGACCACCAGATAAAGGGCTATCCAGCCCCATCGGGTGGCCTTAAGGCCTACCCAGAACTCATGCCAGTTGATGCCACGGAAAGCCAGCCAAACCAGTAATCCCGCCAGCCCGAAGGACAGCACATATTTCAGGATATTGACCAGCTTTTTACTCACGGCACGCAAAGTTAGTGAATATCCCGATATTTTATATTATTTTTGTTATCTAATAGGAAGAATTATGAAGTCGATATTAGGAATAGGCAACGCCCTCACCGACATCCTGGCAATTCTGCCGGATGACACCCTCCTCAAGAAGTTCCATCTGCCCCTCGGAAGCATGCAGCACGTGGACATGGAAACCGGCGACCGCATCTGGTCCGCCCTCAAAGAGGTAGGCGTGAAGTACGTTCCCGGAGGATCGGCCGCCAACACCATCACCTGCACATCCATCTTCGGCATGCCTTCCGGCTACATCGGAAAGATAGGTGACGACGAACTCGGCCAGCTTTTCAAGAGCACGATGGAGCAGTTCGGGGTGAAGACCACCATGCTCCACAGCGATAAGTCTTCCGGCCGATGCATGGTATTCATCACCGGGGCGAACGCCGAGCGCACCTTCGCCGACTACATGGGCGCCGCGCTGGAGATGGGACCCGATGACCTCAAGCCCGAGTTCTTCGAGGGCTACGACTATTTCCATATCGAGGGTTATCTGGTTCAGAACCAGGAACTTATAGCCAGGGCGGTGCAGATGGCGAAGGATGCCGGATGCATCATCTCCATCGACATGGCTTCCTACAACGTGGTGGAAAGCAACAACGCCTTCCTCCATAATCTGGTAGACAAATACGTGGACATCGTCTTCGCCAACGAGACGGAGAGCCGGGCGTTCACCAAGCTGGATGACGCCGTGGAAGGCCTTCGCGAGCTGGTGAAACACTGCGAGATTGCAGTGGTGAAGGTGGGCAAGGACGGCAGCTGGGTGAAAAACGCGACCGAAGAATACTATATCCCCGCATGGCCCGCAACCCCCGTGGACGCCACCGGTGCGGGAGACACATACGCCGCAGGCTTCCTCTATGCACACTCGCTGGGCATGCCGCTGAAAGAATGCGGAGAGGTGGGTTCCATCATTGCCGCCAAGGTGGTGGAAGTGGTAGGAACCAAGATAGACATCCCCCGCTGGCGCGATGCAAAGAACGAAATCCGGGACCTTATAGCAAAAGTGAATGGCTAGCTTCCTTGCAAATATCCTGATCCGCACTTTCCGGAGCAAGAATTCCACCTCGCTGATGCGCCTTGCCGACATCTCCCAGGTGACGGTACTCCTGGATGCGGATGCGGAAGATGCCGCGGCCGCAGAAGAGAAGATTAAGAAGTATTTCGCGAAGAAGGGCATACAGCTGATTATCTTCCCTGTGCGGCAGAAAAAGCTGATCCGCGCCTATCGCAACACCCAGGTGCTGCTTTCACTCGTATCCGGCGACAACTGGCATCTCGAATATGTGATCCGCCGCAGCCGCGCGGTCTTCAAGATCGGCCGCACCCAGCTACCCGGCGACGTTCTCGACCTCGTGGTCTCCGACCCTGAAGGCACACACTTCCCCCAGACCGAAGTCTTCGGCCGCATGATGGAGATTGTGGAAGGGCTTAAATAGTAATTACCATGACACGCACAATCATAGGCATAGGCGAGACGGTGCTGGACATCGTCTTCAAGAACGGGCAGCCGCAGGCGGCGGTGCCGGGCGGATCAGTGTTCAATTCCATGATTTCGCTGGGGCGAACGGTAGGGAGAAAAACTCCAGAGGTAAAGCTAATCATGGAATCGCAGGTAGGGAATGACTATGTGGCGGACCTGATGACCGATTTCATGGGCCAGAACGGTATCAGCACCGAGGGAATCAAGCGCGCGAAGGGACAGAGCGTGGTTTCGCTCGCCATGCTCGACAGCAACAACAACGCTCATTACGAGTTCTACCGCGACAAGGACATGCCCGCGTTCCAAACACCCGACACCCCGGTCTATCCCGACGACATCGTGCTGTTCGGTTCTTTCTTCGCGGTCAGCCCCGTCACGGGTCCCCAGACCCAGGCCTTCATAAAGAAAGCCCGCGAGGCCGGAGCCATCGTCTACTATGATATAAACTTCCGCAAGAACCACCCTGTGCCGCCGGAGACCATCGAAGCGAACATCGCCCTGGCGGACATCGTGCGCGGTTCCTCCGACGACCTGGAGCTCCTCTACGGCAGTTCGGATGCCGTCCGCATCTACGCGGAGCGCATCTCCCGGCTCTGCCGGAACTTCATCTGCACCCGCGGAGGCGACGATGCTGAGGTCTTCTCTCCCGGCGTGCACGCCACATTCCCCACTGCACCGGTAGAAAAAGTCGTTTCCACCATCGGTGCCGGGGACAACTTCAATGCGGGAATCCTATATGCACTGGTGAAGAACGGCATCGGCAAGGATAGGCTGAAGAGCCTTTCGGCGGATGACTGGGCGCAGTTGGTGCCAGTGGCAATGAAGTTCTCGGCCAACGTGTGCGGCAGCATGTTCAATTATGTAGATCCGGATTTCGCCGACTCTATTTAGCCAGCGAGATGGCGCCGACCACTCCAAGGGAGGCGATCAGCATTATCACACCTGCGAGGAGTACGCCAAGAAGGACGTACAGTACGCTCTTTTTGAAATCCATGTTCAGGAAACTGGCCGCCAGTGTGCCGGTCCACGCTCCCGTACCGGGCAGCGGGATGCCGACGAACAGCAGCAGGGCGATGTAGAGGCCGCGTCCGGCCTTGGATTCCAGCTTCACCCTGGCCTTGTCTCCCTTTTCCAGGCACCAGCGGAAGAATCCGCCGATGACTTTCTTGTCCTTTCCCCATTCCAACACCCTGCGCGCAAACAAGAAGATGAATGGTACGGGCAACATGTTCCCCACCACCGCGATGATCATCGACGGCCAGAGCGGCAGCCCCATGCCAACGGCATACGGCACGGCACCGCGCAGCTCGATCAGCGGCACCATGGAAATCAGGAAAACTATGATGTATTTTTTGAGCATCGCAGCCGCAAAGATAGTGAATATGCTTTGAAAAAAGATTATATTTGTAGAATTCAACCCTATATAATAATGAAACGCAATCTATTAGCCATTATTCTGACCTTTGCTGCCATGGTTGCCGCGAACGCCCAGACGATCGACTTCTCCCTCAACAGGGACCGCTACGAAGTTGGCATCAATTTGAGCCAGGTAGCCACAAACACCAAATACTCCCGACTAACCCTCGGCGGGAGCCTGATGGCATGGGGCGTCTATCTGGATATCACCACGGCCCTGCCGCAGCACAGATACGACAACACCGTCAGCGACACAAAGTGGAACGACGACAAAGCGGTCCTCATCAATGCAGGATATCAGGTACCGCTTCTCAAATGGTTCAGGATTATGCCGCTGGTCGGATACATGCAGACGAACGAAGGCATCACGGATGCTTCAAAATTAAACGCTGAAGCCGATGATACTTCAATCACACTTTATCATCCCTACAAAGTAACTCCCGGCACCAGGACCCACTATTTCAACTTTGGCGGAGGAATTTCCGTACAGCCCCTGAAGTGGTTCAGCATCAACCTGATATACACCCGCTATTCCATCCAGGGCGGGATAGGAATCAATTTAATGGCTTTTTCACATGAATAAAAGTGTACTTTTCCTGCTGTTGGTCTTTTTATTGGCCGGCTGCTGCCAAAGCAGGGAAGACCGCGCTTTCGAGAAGGCATTCGTCAACATCACCGACGTGGTTCCGGATGTTATCCTGGAAATCCGCTATTTCGGTACCTATAATTTCGTGGGCACCCGCATTGACGGATATCTTCAGCCAACCGCCCTGCTTACAAAGGAAGCCGCCGCGGCCCTGAAAGAAGTCAGCGACGAGATGATTGCCAAGGGCTACCGGCTCAAGATTTACGATGCCTACCGCCCGCAGTGTGCGGTGGATCACTTCGTCCGCTGGGCAGCCGACGTGCCCGACACTCTGATGAAGCGCTACTTCTATCCGGATCTGGACAAGAGCGTACTCTTCGAGCAGGATTACATAATGGCCAAGAGCGGGCACACGCGAGGCTCCACCGTAGATTTGACCCTGTTTGACATGACAACGGAAAAAGAGGTGGACATGGGCGGGACCTTCGACTGGTTCGGAGAGGAAAGCCATCCGGACTATACCGCCATTACCGAACAGCAGTTCGCCAACAGGATGCTTCTTCGCGACGCCATGCTCCGCCACGGCTTCAAGCCCCTGGAAAGCGAATGGTGGCATTTCACCCTGGCCGACGAGCCTTATAAAGACATTTATTTCAATCACCCTGTAACACAACTCTGATGGATATCCACTCACAGGAACTGCTGGAGCAGTATCGCAGCCTGCTGCCGGTTTATTCAGAAATGGCGGAGATCATCCCCGAAAAGCTGAAGGGCTTTTTCGATGATGCGGGGCTCATCGTAGCTGCCGTGGAACATCGCGTCAAGACGGAAGGATCCCTTACCGGCAAACTTCAGCTCAAAGGGAACAAGTACTCCAGCATCTACGACATCACCGACATAATCGGGATTCGCGTCATCACCTTCTATATAGATGACGTGGACAAGGTTGCATCCGTGCTGGAGCGCCTTTTCGAAATCGACTGGGAGAATTCCGTAGACAAGCGCAAGGCGCACGAGACAGACAGTTTCGGTTACCTGTCCCTTCACTACATCTGCCGCATCCCGGAAAGTGCATATACCGACCCTGAGCACCCTGAGATCAATAAAATACGCTTTGAGGTGCAGATGCGCACCGTACTGCAGCACGCGTGGGCGAACATGAACCACGATACTGGCTACAAGAGCGGGGTGGAGATCCCGAAAGTGTATCTTCGCAACCTCAGCCGGCTGGCCGGCATGCTGGAACTGGTGGATGACGAGTTCAGCCGTATCCGCCGGGAACTGGCCGATTATCGCCGCAAGGTGCAGCAACTGGTGGCATCCGGCAACCTCTCCGAGGTGGCCCTGGACGGTGATTCCTTCCGCAGCTACATCAGCATCAAACCTTTTGACCGGCTCAACCGCCGCATCGCATCCATCAACCAGGCGGAAATCCAGGAAGTGGACCTTTCAAACTTCCTCCCCCTGTTCCAGGCCATGCGCTTTACCACTCTCGGGGACATCCAGAATATGATAAAGGATTTCTCCGAGGCCGCCTACCAGATCGCCTGCTTCCAGATAGGCCTGACGGACCTGGACATCCTCGCTTCCAGCGTGGCGCCCCAGAACCTCTGCACGGCCTACATCCTCAAGAACGGAGGCGGCAAGGTGGGCCTGAAGTTGATGCTGGAAGAGCTGAACGGCCCCTCCGAGAGCAACGAGTACATGGCGGAGTTCCTGGTGGAGCAGAGCAAGGACCTACCTTTCATGAATCAGTAGCTTATGGCAAACAAACCCCTGAATACAGACCTGCTGGACCGCGCGATAGTGTTCGCGGTCCGCGCCCATGCAGGCACAGAACGCCGCGGCAAGGGCTTCCCCTACATTGTACACCCCATGGAGGCCGTGGCCATCGTGTCCACGATGACATCCGACCAGGAGCTCCTGGCCGCCGCCGCACTGCACGATACGGTGGAGGATACGGACGTGACGGTGGAGGATCTCCGCAGGGAATTCGGGGACCGCATAGCTGCGCTGGTGGCGGATGAGAGCGACGAGTTCGAGGACGGGGTGAGCGAGGAGGATAGCTGGCACGCGCGCAAGCAGGCCGCCATCGACCGTCTCGCACGCGCCTCGCACGATGCAAAGATGGTCGCCCTCGGCGACAAACTCTCAAACATGAGGGCCATCGCACGCGACTACGCGGTGCAGGGAGATGCCTTCTGGAACCTTTTCCATGTGACTGACCGCCGCGAGCACGAATGGCACTACCGCGGCCTCGCCGATTCCCTCCGGGAGCTTTCGGACACATTCGCCTTTCAGGAATTTGAACAACTTATAAACCAGGTATTCGATGGACGCAATTAAGATTTCCCTGAACGATTACATCCTCTCCGGCGGCGGCGCCAACGGCGAGAGTTTCGACCACAAGACCGATCCTTCGGTGATGCTGAAGCTCTATTTCCCCGGCAAGATACAGCAGCCTCTGGACGAGATGAACCTGGCCCGCAAGGTGTACGAGCTGGGCATTCCCACCCCGGAACCCGGAGAATACGTGGTGACGGAGGACGGCCGCTACGGCATCCGCTTCAAGCGCATCGTGGGCAAGAAATCCTACTCACGCGCCACGGCCGACGAGCCGGAAAAAGTGGGGCAGTTTGCCAGTGAGTTCGCTCAGATGTGCCTTAAACTGCACTCCACTCATGTGGACACCAAGGCTTTCGAGAACGTGAAGGACCGCTATTACAGGCTTTTGGCGGAGAATCCATTCTTTACATCCGCAGAGAAGGACAAACTCGGGAAATTCATCGCCGACACCCCTGATGAAGATACGGCCATTCACGGCGACCTGCAGTTCAGCAATGCTATTTTCGTAGGCGACAAACGCTATTTCATCGACCTTGGAGACTTCTGCTGGGGCAACCATCTCTTCGACGTGGGGATGGTCTATGTGTGCTGCTGCCTGAGCGACGAGCCCTTCATCCAGGAGACCTTCCACATGCCAAAAGCCCTTTCCATCCGCTTCTGGCAGGAGTTTGCACCCGCATATTTCGGAGCCGGCCGCAGCCTGAAAGACATAGAGGAAGAAATCGGCCCTTATGCAGGGCTCAAGACCATAATCATCGAGCGGGATACCAAGCGCCCCATGCCTGAATTCCGCGAACAGCTCCGGAGCGTCCTATGAAAGTCACAGAAGTAGTACGCCAATGGTCCCGCGCCGGGCTGATGATAATAATCGTGGTTGTCGCCACGCTTGAAGCAAGTTCCATCCTTCAGTATACCTTCTCCCGCAAGGGCATGCAGCAAGAGGCGAACAACCGTGCCGAGAGCCAGCTGGAAGCGGCCCAGAACAAGATCATGGACATCATCAACCAGGCCGAGGCCGCGGTGCGGAACAGCGTGTGGATCGCCGAGTGGTGCATGAGCGTGCCCGACAGCCTGCAGCGGGTGGCACAGCGCATCGTTCAGGACAATCCCGTGGTGGTTGGCTCCACGGTGGCCATGGTGCCCGGGTATCTGCCCGACAGGCCCCTGTTCTCCCCATATGTGTTCCAGGCTCCCGGCGGGGAACTGAAGTTTTCCTCCCTTGCAACCGAAGAATACGATTATCCTTCCCAGGAATGGTTTTTCAAGGCCCTGGAGAGCGAGTCCGGTTACTGGTCTGAACCTTATATAGATACGGGCGGAGGCGACATCCTCATGACCACGTTCTCCATGCCCGTCAAGGACTATAACGGCGTAACCGCCGCCGTGCTCACGGCAGACATATCATTGGACTGGCTCACGGACCTGGTGGGGAACATGACCGTCTATCCCAACGCCTACAACATGGTCATCAGCCGAGCCGGACAGATAATGGTCTGCCCCGTGGAGACCCTTGTGATGCACAACACCATCGAGGACCTGATCCATCGCATGGATGACACCTCGGCCACACACAAACTCAGCCAGGCCCTGTTGTCCGGAGAATCCGGCCACACGCATATCAAATACAACGGGAGAAGCGATTTCGTTTATTTCACGCCCGTAGAACGCACCGGATGGTCCATGTCCATCGTGATTCCGGAAAGCGAAATTTTCCGCAACCTGAAGAATGTCAGCCTCATGGTCGTCGTTTTCCAGATTCTCGGAATCCTTATGCTAATCCTCATGTTCCGCTCGATGTTCAGGCATTACGAGCAGAACAAGAAACTCAACGAAAAGCGCGAGCGCATGGAGGGGGAACTCAGCATCGCCAGCGGCATACAGATGTCGATGGTCCCCAAGGTGTTCCCTCCCTTCCCTGAGCGCCACGACCTGGACATGGCTGCCGACATAGTGCCAGCCAAGGA
>JAEENZ010000187.1 GCA_016283985.1 Bacteroidales bacterium
TAAAAATAATAAAATTTCATGCCAAATCCTTGATAATCAGCGTTTTACGCTATTACAGGCCGGATTTTTGGGATGCAAAGTTACAAAAAATATTCGTACGCGCAAGGGATTTTGAAAAATATTTGCTTGTTTTCGACACAAAAAACGAATAGTCAACTTCCGATTTTTCAGCAACTTACAAATCCGGACAAAAATATTTTTACTATCTTTGCGACCGTGAAAAGAACAGTGCTGACATTACTCTGCATCGCGGTATGCCTCCCGCTCTTCTCCCAGAAGACGAAAAAGCTGGAAAGATATCCGATGTACTACATAGTTGACGAGAAGGGCGATACGACCTTCGTGGACGAGCTGGAACCCGTCTGGTGCTTCCCCAAGGGCACCAGGCTGAAGAAGGGCGACTGGCGGCGCCAGTACAAGACGGTCTACAATTTCAACAAGGTATATCCTTACGCCCTAGCCGGCAGCAAGATGATGCGACAGGTCGACAGCGTCATCGCCGCCGACGTAACCAAGAAGAGCCAGCGGAACGCCTATACCCACGACGTGATGATAGAGCTCTTCACCATCTTCGCCGGGGACATCAAGAAGATGACCATCAGCCAGGGGGTGATGCTGATGCGCCTCGTGGACCGCGAATGCGGCATCCCGCCTTTCGAGATAATCAAGGAATACCGGAGCAGTTTCTCGGCCAACTTCTGGCAGTTCATTGCCAAGATGTTCGGGCAGAACCTGAAGAAGCGATACGACCCCCAGGGCGAAGACGCCAAGCTGGAGGAACTTGTGCAGATATGGCGGAAGGGGCACTGGGATTCATTCTACTTCGCGATCTTCTTCGAATATCCAAAGAAGACGGTGATCAAGCGCGACTACCTGCAGAGCACGGTGGAATCGCGCGAAAACCGCCGCAAGCGCAGCGAAGAAGAAGCCAATCTGATGAAAAAAGGCCTCAAGGAGGCCAAGGAGATGCTGAAGGAAGACTAGCAGACTTCCAGCGTTTCTCCGTCGAAGCAGGCAAAATGTTCCCCGCCTGCAATCCAGTCTTTAAGCACGATGAGGCGGCTGCCGTTCGGCAGTGGCATGTCCACCGCGTCGTGGAAGTGCCCGAAAATGGAAAAATCCGCCTTCTCCTGCTCCAGGCAGAACTTATAGAGAGGCTCGTCCGCACCACGGAACTTGTACCCCCCGTGCTTGCGCCGGTTGGAGTTGCTCCAGTCGGTGCCGAAACGGTAGGCCAGCCAGGGATGAAGCTGGGTGAAAAGCACCTGGCACACGCGGCTGTGGAAGATGCGCAGCATCAGCCTATATCCCAATTTGGCGCCGCCCAGGGCGTCTCCATGGCCCAGCAGGAAGGTCTTTCCGCCGGCCTCCATCCGCTGCGTCTGGGGCACGACCTTTACCCCCAGATTCTGCCAGAATGAATAGAGCCAGATATCGTGGTTGCCGGGAATGAAATACACCTCGATGCCGTCGTCCAGCAGGTTGGAAATCGCGGCCGTCACACGGAAGCCCTCGCGGGGGATCACATCCCGGTATTCATACCAGAAATCCCATATGTCCCCAAGTAGCCAGACAGCCTTGGTTTCGGGCGTACGGATGCCCCGGAGCCACTTCACGAAGCGTTCTTCCCGCTCGGTGGGATCCCCGGCCTTCAAGCCCAGGTGGACGTCTGCCACAAAGTATATCTTCGACCTTTCCATCTATGCTAAAATAAGAACCAGGGCACCTACGATGGCGCAATAGAGCGCGAACCAGCTGAGGCGGGCGCGGCGCACCAGAGCTATCATCACCTTGCAGGCGAAGAGCCCGGAAACGAAGGCTGCGAGGAATCCGATCACGAGGGGCAGGGCCCCGATGGTAGAGGCCGCCATATCCCCTCCGACCACGTCCAGGAAGGCCTCTCCGAGGATGGGCACCAGCACCATCAGGAACGAGAACTGGGCCATTACGTCGCGTTTCACGCCGCAGATGAGACCTGTGGAAATGGTGGTGCCGGAGCGGGAGAGCCCGGGGATGACCGCGCAGGCCTGTCCGATGCCGACTACCAGCGCCTGCCACCAACTTATACCGTTGCGGGCACCGTTTTCGGCCTGTGCCTTCTTGGATGCAAAATCCGAGAAGAAAAGCAGCATAGCCGTCACAATCAGCGCGAGCCCCACCACCATCAGCGAAGCGAACATATCCCCGACGTAAGCCTTGAAGAACATGCCCACCACGAACACCGGAATCATCGACACCAGTATCTTGAGGATGTAATCGGACTCGTCGGTCATCTT
>JAEENZ010000188.1 GCA_016283985.1 Bacteroidales bacterium
GACCTCCTTCTGCGTGAAGGGGAGCAACTGGTGCCGTGCCTGGCGCATACGCGCATTATCCGGGCCTATGCGGGCGTTCGTCCGCTCGTTGTGGCGGATCCCGCGGGCGATGGACGCAGTGTCAGCCGCGGAATAGTCCTTCTCGACCATGAGGAGCGTGACGGAGTGCCCGGGCTCATTACCATAACCGGCGGAAAGCTGACTACGGCCCGCCTGATGGCCGAAATGGCCACGGATCTGGTGTGCAGGAAGCTGGGGTCTTCCGCGAAGTGCGAGACGGCCGTGAAACCCCTGCCCGGTTCCGAGGGCCGCAAGCCCATGTTCAAGGATCCTTTCAACATGCGTGCTGCCATAGGCCGTCACGGGACGGAGGTGAGCCGGATGGACTTCCAGAAGGGTGGAGAGATCCTCTGCGAGTGCGAGAGCGTTACCCGGGCGGAGATCGAGTATGCTGTCGAGCATTTCGGCGTGCGCAACATCTCCGACCTGCGGCGGCATACCCGCATCGGCATGGGTACGTGCCAGGGGTCTTTCTGCATCCGAAGGATTGCAGAGGCCCTCGCGGAAATCCTTTCCGCGGATACAGGCGTCCCTCCTCAAGCCGGCCTTGCGGCCCCTCCCAGCCAAGCTGGGCCCCTCCCTCTACATCCGAGGGCGGATATGGCGTCCGGAGGGACGCCTGTATCCGCTGATGAACTGATGCAGGAGTATTTACAGGAACGGTGGAAGGGGATGACGCCGGTGATGTGGGGCGACACGCTGCGGGAGGCGGAGTACATGCAAAAAACGAACAGAGATGAGATTTGACGTTATCATAATAGGAGGCGGATGGGCAGGATGCACGGAGGCCGAGAAGCTGGTGGAAGCCGGCAGGAAGGTCTGCATCGTGAGCGAAGGCCTGTCGCTCGCTGCCGTCAGGTACGACGGCCCCTACGCCCGTCTGGCGGCCCTTCAGAAGAAGGGAGCGACCATCCTCCGCGGCGACCGGGCCGTGTCCGGCAAGATAGAGGACGGCAGGGTGGTGGAGGTCCGTACGCGCAATCTGGACGAAGCGCTGGTGGCGGATGAATACGTCCTCGCCACCGGCAAGTTCTTCTCGCGCGGGCTGCTTTCAGATAAAGAACATATCTGGGAGCCCGTTTTCGGGGCGGACGTGGATTATGATCCCGACCGCACTAAATGGTATGATCCCGATTTCGACGCCCCCCAGCCTTTCATGAAATTCGGCGTGAAGACCGATGCCGATGGTCATGTGCTGGTGGATGGCCGTGTGATCGTTAACCTTACAGCCGTGGGAGATATCTGCAAATGAACAATCTTGAACAATGCCTCAAGTGCAATCTCTGCACGCTCGTATGCCCGATGATGGAGGTCAACCCGGATTATCCCGGGCCCAAGAAGGCCGGTCCCGACGGGGAGAGATATCGCCTGAAGGATCCCGCATTCTTCGATTATGCCCTGAAATACTGCCTTAACTGCAAGCGCTGCGAGGTTGCCTGCCCTTCGGACGTGCATGTGGGCGACATGATACAGATAGCCCGTATCAAATATGGCTCGCAGGCCCGCAGGAAGGGTCTCACGGGCCTTCGCGACTGGACTCTGGCATCTACCGACCTGGTGGGCTCCATGGCTGTGCCATTCGCCCCGCTGGTGAACGGTGTGCTTGGCCTGAAGCCGGTCAAGGCCATGATGCATGGAACGATAGGTGTTGACAAGCACCGCACTTTCCCCAAATACAGCCCGAAGAAGTTCGTCAGTTGGTTCAAGAAGCAGGATCAGGGTGCGTTCGACAAGTTCGTAACCTATTTCCATGGCTGCTACGTGAACTACAATTATCCGAAACAGGGTAAGGATCTGGTGAAGGTCTTGAATGCAGCCGGTTACGGCGTGCATCTTCTTGAGAAAGAGAAATGCTGCGGAGTAGCCCTCATGAGCAACGGCTTTGCCGACAAGGCCCGGAGCCAGGGCGAGGTTAACCTGGCATCCATACGCAAGGCGGTGGCGGCAGGGGAGCCAGTGCTTACAACATCCTCCACCTGCACCTTGACCATGCGGGATGAATACCCCGACGTGCTTGGTCTGGCGAATGCGGATGTGCGTGATTCCATCATGCTCGCGACCAAGTGGCTCTACGAGAAACTGTCTTCAGGAGAAATCAAGCTCAAGTTCCGTAAGGACTTTAAACTCAAGGCGGTATATCATACTGCCTGCCATATGCAGAAGATGGGATGGCAGCTTTATTCCATCGCTTTGTTACGCATGATCCCGGGCCTTGAACTGGATATCCTGGAACAGAATTGCTGCGGCATCTCCGGCACCTTCGGCTTCAAACGCGAAAACTACGGCTACTCTCAGGCGATCGGCTCCAAATTGTTCAAGGATATCGAACAGGCGGCGCCGGAGGCGGTGGTCACCGACTGCGAGACCTGCAAGTGGCAGATTGAGATGAGTACTGGAGTTCCGGTATTGAATCCGATCGAGATTCTGGCTGACGCACTGGAGGTCTAGTCGAATTCCAGCCTTTCGCTGAAACATGTCCTGTCGCCGACCTTGCCGGTGACGTACCAGACGTTCTCCGCCCTTGCAACGAAGAAATCCACCTTTTCGCCATAGTGGATTTCATAGTTGTAGTTCACCTGAACGTCCTTGACCTTATGCTCGCGGACGTATTCCACGGGCATCACGTCCAGCACCCACTGAGTGTAGGCGCAGTTGTTGGCATGTCCGTTGGTGTCGATATCCGACCAAACCACCGTGTGGCTGCCAGCGGGCACCTGCTCCAGGTCCCTGGGAATCAGGATTTTGGTGCAGAAGGGAAGCGTATCTTCTTCGAGATGGAAGGCAGGGTCGAATCCCAACTCGCCCCTGAACAGGGAGCGCTCCTTGAAGTCCATTACCGTCCATGCGGACGTGCCAAGGACCATGGGGTTGCCGGTGCTATCCTCAATACGGAAATTCCTGTGCCAGAGGGGCCCCATCTGCCCTCGGGACCAAGTCTGGAGCTTTACCTTGTCGCCCCAGCGAGGGCAACGCAGGATGCTGAAATGTATGCGGTTGAGCGCCCAGAAGACTCCTTTGGAGTTCATGAAATCCTGCCCGCATCTGCAGAAGTCGGATCCCCTGTAGGCCATCTCCTGAAGCAGGTTCTGCAGGCTTACCATCTTGATGTTGGAATTCTGGTCCGCTTCGAAACTGTTTATCTCCGTGGACCACAGGACTTTTTTATCTTCGTTCATTGCGCAGGATTATCATATACAATGCAAAAATAATTAAATTTGTAAGTTTTAAGAAATAAACTCGACCGCCATGAGCCAAAAAGATTATGGTTATATCCGCGTAGCGGCTGCCTCTCCGAGGGTGTATCTGGCCGATACGGTGCGCAATACTGCAGAAATCATCCGTCTTTCGGAAGAAGCCGCGCAGAACGAGGCTTCCGTTGTGGTTTTCCCCGAATTGTGCGTAACAGGCTATACCTGTGCAGACCTTTTCGGTCAGAAGCGCCTGCTCGATGCTGCCGAGAAGGCAGTAGAAGATATAGCCGGCGCCGGACTCCCGTCCGGGATGCTCATTGCCGTCGGTGCGCCCATCCGCCTGGCCGGTCGCCTGTATAACTGCGCGGTCCTGATCAAAGGTGGAAAGATACTGGGTATCGTGCCCAAGATTTACCTTCCGAATCACGCTGAATTCTATGAGGTACGCTGGTTTGAAACAGGTGCTACGATAGATAAAGAGATAGTTTATGCCGGTCAGACTACAAGGCTGTCCGCCAGGCAGTTATTCTCGGTAGGAAAAGCCATCGTGGGTGTGGAGATCTGCCAGGATCTCTGGGTCCCCGTGCCTCCTTGCACTTATGCTGCGCTGGCAGGGGCTAACCTCATCCTCAATCTTTCCGCATCCAACGAAGCCCTGCTGAAAAACGACTACCGCAAGCAGCTCGTATCGTCTACTTCCGCTCGCCTGATGGCCGGGTATGTGTACTGCAGCTGCGGCTACGGCGAGTCCACCACCGACCTGGTTTGGGGCGGATCCTCCCTCATATACGAAAACGGCGTGCTGCTGGCCGAAAACGAGCGCTTCCAGCGCACTTCTTCCGTC
>JAEENZ010000189.1 GCA_016283985.1 Bacteroidales bacterium
CAATGGTTCCTCGGTCGTTATCCTGGATGGCTCCCGCGAATATTTCGCTGGAAGATGCCGAATTCTCGTTTATCAGCACCACGAGTTCCACGTCCTGAAGTTTGCCGCGGCCGGTGGCGTTGAAATCCTGGCGCGGCTGCGCACGGCCTTCCAGATAAACCACACCTGCACCCTTCGGAAGGAACATGTCCGCGAGAAGGAAAGACTGGTCGAAGAAGCCGCCACCGTTGTCGCGGAGGTCGAATATCATACGCTTCATCCCCTGGGCGACCAACTTGTCGCTTGCCTTGGCAACTTCTTCATATGTCGTGCGGGCGAACTTGCTAAGGCGGAGGTATCCTGTCGTATCGTTCACCATGAATGCCGCGTCCAGGCTGTTCATGGGAATCTTGCCGCGGGTGATCTCGAAAGGCACGGTCTCGCCGTCGCGAAGGACGGTGATGGTCACTTTCGACCCGGACGGGCCGCGCATCTTGCGGACCATGCTGTCCTGGGGGAACTTGACTCCGGCGATATTCTTTTCGTCCACCTTGAGAATACGGTCGCCGGGCTGCAGCCCTATCTTTTCCGAAGGTCCTCCGGGGATGACTTCGAGCACGATGGCCGTATCGTTGGGCACGTTGAACTGTATGCCTATGCCGTCGAAATTGCCGGCAAGCTCCGTTTCGGATTCCTCGAGGACTGCCGGGGGCATATACACGGAATGGGGATCCAACGCCCCCAGAGCCGCGGTGATGGCGGCATCGGTGACGGCCTTGCGGTCCACCGTATCCACATAATGCTCGTCCAGCGACTGAAGCACGAGATTCAGCTTGCGCCAGTCCCGGAGTTCAGTGCGCATCAGATGCTTGTTCTCCTGGGCTTTCTGGAAAGTCAGGACGGCAAGGGCGCCGACGAGCACCCCGAGCAGGGCTACCAGGACTGATGAATACTGTCTCATTCCACGTCAATCTTTTCTACCTCGATTCCGGCACGGCGGAGCAGCTGGATACCATCGTCCAGACGGTATTCCTCACTGTAGACAACGCGGGAGATTCCGGACTGGATGATCAGCTTGGAACACTCGATGCAGGGAGATGCGGTCACATAAAGGGTGGCTCCGGCCGATGAATTGCCGGATTTTGCAACCTTGGTAATGGCGTTCGCCTCCGCGTGAAGCACATAAGGTTTCGTAACATTCCCGTCTTCGCATTCGTTTTCAAAGCCGGCGGGAGTGCCGTTGTAGCCATCCGAGATTATCATCTTGTCCTTCACCAGCAGGGCACCGACCTGGCGGCGCTTGCAGTAGGAGTTGGTGGCCCAGATCTTGGCCATCCTTATATACTTGTCATCGAACTTGTTCATTTGTTTCTCTGATACAGGTAACGTTTGATACTCTTCTTGGGGGTGCGCTCAAAGTCTTCGGGCATCACTTCTATCTTCTTGAGCTGTGCATAGGCGGGCAGGAGCTTGTTGAACTCCGGCAGGCTTTCCACAAGGCGATGTTCCAGCTGTTCGCGGTCCATGCCGTCGTTCTGCCCCTGCTGATAGTCCGGATAGATAAGTGCGGTGAGACCTCCGGCATCCTCGACCACCAGCGAATCTACGACATAGGATGCGTTGTTGATAACCGCCTCCAACTCTTCGGGATACACGTTCTGACCGTTCGCGCCAAGGATCATGCACTTGGAGCGGCCGCGCAGGAAGAGATAACCGTCCGCATCCATCACCCCCATGTCTCCGGTCTTGAACCAGCCGTCGTTGGTGAAGCACTTGCGGGTTTCTTCCCTGTTCTTATAGTAGCCCAGAAACACGTTTCCGCCCTTGATCTGCACTTCTCCGGGAATCTTGTGCGGATTGGCGGAGTCGATGCGGATTTCGCAACCCGGGATGGCCTTACCGCAGGAATAGCGACGGGTGCGGAACCATTTTTCGTAGGTGATTATAGGGCCGCACTCGGTCATGCCGTAGCCTACCGTGAAGGGGAAATGGATCCTGCGCAGGAAATCCTCGACCTCCGGATTGAACGCCGCTCCTCCCAGGATGACCTCTTCGAAACGGCCGCCGAAGGCGCTGATGAGCCCGTCGCGTATCTTTTTCTGAATAGACTGCCCCAGCAGCGGCACATACATCATGGTCCTTGTGCGGTCGGCGATTGGCTTGAGCTGGGTCTTATAGACCTTCTCCATGATCAGCGGCACGGCGATGATGATATCCGGATGTATCTCCTGGAAAGCCTTCATTATGATCTTGGGGCTGGGCAGGCGTGTAAGGAAGTGCACATGGGCGCCAATGACCATCTCGTAGAGCAGTTCGAACATCAGGCCGTACATGTGGGCGGAAGGCAGCATGGCCACCACTTCCGAAGCACAGCTCATCTGCGGCTCGGCGGTAAATGCCAGGTTGAGATTGGTGTAGAGCGACCTGTATGGCAGCATCACGCCCTTCGAGAATCCGGAAGTGCCGGATGTGTAGTTGATGAGCGCGAGTTCTTCGGGGCTGTCTTCGTAATAACTGATATCCTCCGGCTTGAAGCCATCCGGGTACTTTTCGTTGAAAGTCCTGGTAATATTATCGCGAACCGCCGACAGGGATTCGTTCCTGGCATAGAGGAAGTTGAAGTTATTCATCAGCACCACTACCGACAATCCGGGCATCTCGGCCTCGGAAAGCCCTTCCCACTCGGTCTCACCCACAAACAGAACCTTGGATTCGGAGTGGTTCACAAGGTAATGCACATTTGCGGACTTGAATTCATGAAGGATGGGTACCGGCACCGCACCGTATGTGAGCGCAGCAAGGAAGCAGACTCCCCAGTTGGCCTGGTTGCGCGAACAGAGGGCGACCTTGTCTCCCTTCTGCAAACCGCACTGCTCGAAGCAAATATGCAGCATGGCGATACGCTCGGCAAGCTCGCGGTATGTGACCGTCCGGCCCTGATAGTTGGACAGGGCTTCCCTTTCCCAATGCTCCTTGAAACTCTTTTCAAAGAGCTTGTTTACGGACTTGTATTCCAATTCAGTTGACATCCATCGATATGTTTTTGCCATCCGCAACCATGCAGACGGCGTTGTTCCTTATGTAGTATTTTGCGCTTCGGGGCATACCCTTCAGCGCTCCGGTGCGCACGGCATCGCCCCAGGCAGCTATATCGTCGGCAGAGCCGAACAGCGTCCAGCCATCGCGAACAGCCGTGCAGGAATCATCCGCGATGCGGAAGGCCTCTCCGAATATGGCGGGGATAAAGCCCGGATAAGGGTTTTCCGCCACGTCGCCCTTGCGTTTGTGGCCACTGCGAAGAAGCAGCACTTCGTGGGATTCCCAGCGCACCAGCGCGATCTCGCGGGGAGACATGTCCGCCAGCCAGGCATCCGGACTCTTCCCGAAACGCTTCTTAAGCCCAGCCAGACGGCCTTTGTACTTCGACAGTTCCGCCCGGGCATCCAGGCAATCCTTCCAGGCCTCGCTATAATGCTTCCAGTCTTTCAGGGGCAGGTCCACTATGTAATGTGCCGTATCCGGCACCGCCAAGGCGAGTTTGCTCTCCCCCGCCGGCAGCCCGGCGAACATCTCAGCAAGATACTTGCGCTTGCCTCCGGTGAAGCATCGTACAGTAATACCCCGGCGGCTCAAGTCCCTGAAACTCAGCACAGTCCACTGGGAGGCACCGCTCACGAACTTTACCATCTCCCGGCGTTCCACCTGACCCTTCAGCATCTTTGCCGGCAGCCAGCGTCCTGCGCTCTCATTCTTGAGGATGATGTTGCCGGCCGTGCCGTCGGCAAGTGCGGACGCTCCCGCGAAATCCGCCGCATCCAGCACCGACGCTCCGGACTCGATGTGTCCCAGAGCCTCGTCGATGGCAGCCCGGGAAGGGCTCAGCAACACCGCAGACCGCTTGGGAAGGAGGTCGGCGGTATACAATGCGTTCAGCTTCAGCGCCTCTGCCTGCACGAGAAGTTTCCGGACTGACGAAGATGTGTCCGCGCCCGAACGCCCGGCATCCACCGCCAGGAGGGGAATCAGCCCTGCACTGTAATCGTAGGAGAGGATCATCTCCTCATCCCCCAGACGGCCGTAATCCAACTGCCTGAATACCGATGTGGAGTCCAGGAGGAACTCCAGCGCCGGCTCACACCTATTGAAATGCATCACCGCAACCGCCCTGGAAGGGACGGTGCGCAGCAAAGCAGACTCCTCAGGCGCCTGAACGCGGGCACAGGAGACCAGAAGTACGGCGGCGATTATAGGTGCAGTTTTCATATAAGTTACAAATATACGAAGTATTTTTTCTAAATTTGTATGTTAAATCAATAACACTATTTCATGAAAAGGATTATCACTATCATTCTTCTCTGCGCGGCAGCGTTTTCTGCATCTGCACAGGGAGAAGTCGCCAAAACCGGTCTGAACTTCGGCCCCCTCCCCGCAATAGGCTATTCTTCAGACCTCGGATGGCACTATGGCGCGCTGTCCGACATCTATTGGTATGGTGACGGCTCGACATATCCCGAATACGTGTGGAAGGCCAATGTGGAGATTTCCAAGTATTCAAAGGGCAACACCGTTCTGCATAGCTTCTTCGACAGCAAGTATCTGGTGCCCGGTATCCGCATCTCCGGAGCCATCTCCTGGTTCGGAAACAAAACCACGAGTTTCTACGGTTTCAATGGAGCCAATTCGGTTTATGTGCCGGCGCTCGACAGGATCACCGCCGACAGCAAGGATTTCGGATATTTCCCCGAAGGACAGGGCTTCTACCTCATGCGCCGCGATATTTTCCGCATCCAGACCTGCTTGCAGGGCGAGATCGGCGGCAACTGGGGCTGGGCCGGAGGCATCACCTACTGGAACATCAAGACCGGACATGCCGAGAACAAGGGCCTGAGCGGAGATATA
This sequence comes from Bacteroidales bacterium, assembly GCA_016283985.1. The sequence goes on from JAEENZ010000189.1 coordinate 4,879, forward strand.
TTCGATGTCTCGCTATACGACCTCTATGTCAAGAACGGCATCATTCCCGAAGCCGAGAAGAATGGCGGGCAGCACCTCGAATTCAAGGCCGGCGTAGTCTATGACACCCGCGACCACGAGAACAATCCTACGCGCGGCACCAACCTCGAGGTCTACATGTTCGGCTCTCCCGACATCATCTCGAAGCATAACAATTCCTACCTCAAGCTGGCCGTCCACTTCAAGCAGTTCTTCCCTGTCATCCAGGATAAACTCACCTTCGGCGCCCACCTGGCATTCCAGGGGCTGATTGCAGGAAATGCTCCTTACTACATGCTCCAGACCATCCAGAGCATCAACATGAAGCAGATCAACACCGAAGGCCTGGGATCCACCTGCACCCTCCGAGGCACCATCAACAACCGCCTGCAGGGCAACAGCTACGCATGGGCGAACACGGAGTTCCGCTGGAGCTTTGCAAAGTTCCGCTGGATCAACCAGAACTGGACTCTTGCCACCAACCCGTTCTTCGACATGGGTATGATCGTGAAGCCTTATAATGCCGACGCCATGAAGAAACTCGCCACGGACATCTCTTCCGTGAGCATCGTGACCGACAAGGGCAACAACACTACCACCAACTACCTGGCAAAAGACTTCTACAACGATGTTGAGCAGAAAGTCCACTTCAGCGCCGGTATCGGCCTGCATGTGATCATGAACCAGAACTTCAACATCAACTTCGAATTCGGTAAGTGCCTGGACCCCAACGACGGCACCGGACTTGGTATCAACATCGGCCTCAACTACATCTTCTAATATGAAAAGACTCGCTCTCCTGCTGATCGCCCTTTGCTGCATCAGCGCCCTGGACTCCGACGCGGCCCGCAAGAAGGCCAAGCATGTTGTGATGATCGGCATAGACGGATGGGCCGCCGAAGGCATACGCCAGGCGGACATGTCCGAACTGCCCAACATCAAGTTTCTCATGGACAACGGCAGCTGGACCCTCACCAAGCGTTCGGCCATGCCTTCCGCATCCGCCATCAACTGGGCCACCATGTTCATGGGCATCCCCACCGAGATGCACGGATTCGACAAGTGGAATTCCACTCACGGCACCATCCCCTCCACTTCGGACAACGGCCACGGCATTCCTCCCACCATCTACACCATCCTCCGCGAGCAGTTCCCGAATGCGGAGATGGGAATAGTATACGACTGGAACGGCGTAGGCGCAGTCTGCGACACCAATGCGGTGAACTACAACTACTACATCGGCACATACGGCAGCAACAACATCCCCGTGGAAGAGTACACCAAACTGGCGGTGAACTACATTAAGGAGAAGAAGCCTTTCTTCTTCACCTTCTACTACGGCGTGCTGGACCACGTAGGCCATTCCAAAGGCTGGTACAGCCCCGAATACATGGAGTGCCAGAGGACTCTGGACAAGGGCGTGGGCATGATTATCCAAGCCATCAAGGATGCCGGTATTATGGACGACACGGTGATCATCTTGTCTGCCGACCATGGCGGAAAGGGCAAGGGCCACGGCAAGTTCACCCTGCTGGAACTCGAAACCCCGTTCATCGTCTACGGAAAGAAAATCAAGGCCGGATATGAGATTACCGCACCCATGATGCAGTACGACACGGCGGCCATCATTGCAGACATCCTCGGAGCAAAGATCCCCGAAGACTGGCGCGGAAAGGCTTTCAAGCAGATTTACAAGTAGTTATTTACCATACGCGGCAGGAGCGACTCCAAAGTACTCCTTGAACGCGCTGGAAAAATAGGAAGCTGAAGAGAAGCCACACCTGGAAGCGATTTCGCTTATGCTGGCGCTCCCCTCCTTCAGCATTCCGGCAGCAAGATCCATCCTCATCTTTTTGATAATATCAGATGGGGATGGACTGTTTTCTGCCTTGAGCTTGCGGTTCAGATGCACGCGGCTCATGCCAAGGGCTGCCGCCACATCTTCCACTCCGAAGTTCGGATTTGTAAAGTTCGCCTTTATGATTTCCAGCACTTTGGCGGCAAACTCACCGTCGCTTACGCGCGGGCGGGATTCCTCCGGTTTTTCTGCCGGCGCGGTTGTTTTGGCAGGACGCGGGCTGATTTCAGCCGGTTTTTCTGCCGGCGCAGGGGTTTCGGAGGAGTGAGGAGTAACAGAATTGTCAGCGAGCGGCTGCACAGCAGGAATAGCAGGTGATTTTGTAACATTGCGCCTGTTCTTGAGAAATTGCCAGATGAACAAAGCAAAGAACAAAATTGCAAGTGTCGGCATCCACCACGAGCCATACCAAGGGCGCTGTAGCGGCTCCGGAGCAGGCTTCTCCACAACGGTTTCTTCTTTTGTAACAGGTGCAGACAGGGCATCGGCAACACTTTGAGGCAGCCCGGTCTGCTTTACAAAACCGGAAAAAGAGGTGTAAGAATAAACGGCGCCTTCTGCGTCTTTTATCCATAGAACACCCTCATTATCAAAGGATATGGCAACAACATTGTTGCATGAAAAGTCCCCCTTTTCGAAAGAATAATTGAAAGCCTTGCCATTCTTCCCCACCCGCACGAGCCCGCGGGCCGAAGTAGCAATCCACATCGAGCTGTCTGCAGGGCTGACAGCAGTGGCGTTGACCGATTGTGTTTCTGATACCATGTTACAAAAATAAATTATTATTCTCAAAAACGCAAGAAGTTTGGCAAAACATTCCCCCACGTAGTTTTGGGGCAAAATTAACAGGAGATCATTTGGTCTCCTGCTTTTTTAAAAACTTATCCTTGACTTCTTTCGAAAATGTATCTGGCCCTGCGGCGCCACCACCAAACATGAAGGCCACGTGGTCGTTATAAGGAATCAGGTGATAGTCGGACAGTGCTTCCTGACGTTGTTCGTCATTCATCGGGGATAAATAAACCCTATATAAATACATCCCCATCCCAACACGTTTGTATCCAATATTGCAATACTCAGGGAAATGTGTTTCAATCCGTATGCATCCTATGTCCTTAAGCCTTTTCTTTATAGATTGAAACTCTTCTTCATCCAGGCCCACCTCACTCATTAATACTGTTTTAAGTGAATCGGAAACGTTCCAACCACCATTTTTAGACGTGTGGAATGACGCCACTTTGCCATGCTCAAATTCGAGCAACATAGTCTGCCCTTCATCTAAAGCAGCTTGGGTAAAAGTCACCAATTCTTCTATTCCCGTTCCTTGTTTTTCATAATGCCTGGCCATTTTATCAGGATCGCATTTATTAACAGGAACCACGAGCAGCAGAAACCCAAGAATGGCAATAACAATAACACCGGTATAGATAGATATTGCTGTTTTATGGTGTCCTCCTATCACAACCAGACTACGGACAATGGCGACTATGGCCCAAATAACCATTGCCACAACCAACCATCGCATTGACATTAGCAACCATATGCCCCCATATGGTTCCAGATACAGGATCAGCAGAAATATGGCCAATACTGATAACGGAATATAATGCCACCAGTAATGATCGATCTTCATAACAGGATTATTTCTTTGGTTTTCAAACAAAGATACTACTTTTTCCCAGAAAACGATGCGAATGCCGATCCGCGCCGGATGGGCTTACTCAAAACAGATGTATACCTTCCCTAACTTAGTTACGCCGTGGAACTAACCACTTGATAACCAGCTATTTGCGCTCTTTGCCTTCCATTGCCCAAAGGAAGGCAAAATAGGCAAATCGCTATAAATAAGCATGTTAGCTCCACGCCGCCCAGATTCCTGTAGAGGCGTCAAACGAAAACTGCTGGCCGCAGCCAGCAGTTTTCGTAGCCCCTAGTGACATAATATCGAACTTTTTTCTGGAGGATCTGGAAAGAATATGGGAACTCAAAAAGTGGATTCCAGACCCTTGTAATCTA
>JAEENZ010000190.1 GCA_016283985.1 Bacteroidales bacterium
CCGCCGCGGAGGATGGTGAGTATATCGACGTCGCCCTCCGAACCAGAAGGGAAGAGGTAGCGGAGGGCGGCGACAGTTTCGGGGAGCATTGCTGAGTAGGAATCGAAGCCAACGACTTCGGGGAAAGCCATCAGGCGACGGGTCCCTGCCCCACTGATAATGAAGTATCTGTTGCTGAACTGCGGAGCGTGCAGTTCGTATATACTTGTGTCTTCTTGCAAACCAACATACTGAAGGCTTGCATTACGTAGCGTTGTGGACATAAAAAATCCCGATTAGAGCCAATCGGGATACAAATATAATTCAATAATAATTATGCCGCAAGAAAAAGGACGAAAGTTATCCACATTTTTTCAACTAATCCGAAAAAACCGAATAGGCCGGTGTTCGCATGTTGTATGAAGAACTCATCACGCTGCCGTAGGCGCCGGTGCTGCGGATGGCAATGAGATCTCCGCGCTTTGTTTCCGGAAGCACGCGGTCTTCGGCCAGCACGTCCGCGCTTTCGCATACCGGGCCCGCTATGTCGTATAGGCGCAGTTCGCGGCCCTTGCCATCCAGATTTTCTATCTTGTGATACGCGCCGTAAAGTGCGGGCCTCAAGAGGTCATTCATGCCGGTATCGAGTATCACGAAGTTCTTCTTCTCCCCTTCCTTTACCAATATCACGCGCGATATCAGCGACACGCACTGCCCCACTATCGCACGTCCCGGTTCTACGTGAAGATGCTGGTCCGCACGCAGGTAGAGATTCTCCCTCAAGGTGCGGAACCAAAGGTCGAATTCCGGAATCTCATGGCTGTCCGGGTTATGATAGTCAATTCCCAGACCGCCTCCGAGGTCGACATTCTCCACTTTCATCCCTTCCGATTCGAAGAAATCGATTATGGCCTTGGCGCTGCGGCATTCATTGGCGAACACGTTCTCAACGTCAGTAATCTGGGATCCTATATGGAAGTGCAGGCCCTTGAAGTCCAGGTGCGGGCAGTCCCGCAGAGTGTCGACGGCCCGCTGCATGAAGCGCTTCGGAATCCCGAACTTATCCATTTCCAGGCCGGTCGTTATGAACTTGTGAGTCTTTGCATCTACTTCCGGATTGATCCTAAGCGATACATTCGCTCTCAGTCCTTCCTTTGCTGCAAGGGACTCTATAATCTCGAGTTCTTCAAGCGATTCACAGTTGAAGGAGCCGATTCCGACTTTCATGGCATAGATTATTTCGGCATCGCTCTTGCCAACTCCGGCAAAAACGATTCCGGAAGGCTCCACGCCGTTGACGATGCTCCACTTGACCTCGTTTCCGCTCACGCAATCTATGCCGAGACCGCGATCCTTGATTATTTCCACAAGACGCTTTTCCGTATTTGCCTTAATGGAATAATGGACCTTTATGTCATACTTGCGAGATGCATCCACGACCGCATCCACCGTACGGCGGAAAAGATCCATGTCGTAATACCAGAACGGAGTCTCCAAAGTGGCGATTCTCTCGGGATTCTTGAATTTCAGCATATAATACACTCTTTAACCAACGAGGGCGCAATATAAGAAATTATAGCAATCCGGCCAAATCCTCGGCGGCGAGCCCGTCGAAATAATCCTGGACGCCGGCACCCTGAAGAGCGGCAAGCAGGGTTGCCTTATCATACCTTAGGCCATCGAGACGGGCAGCCAGGTCTTCGGCGGGCCGATTGCCAAGGAAATCTCCGCCGAAGCGGACATCTTCCAGAAGTCCGTGCCGGACAGACCAGCTCATTTCTACGGTTCCGCAGGGGAACTTCCGGAAGGCCTTGAACTCCGCTTCGGGCGAACGCCCGTAAAGCCAGTTCCAGGTGCGGAACTTTTCGTCAGCAATCTTCTCAATCCCATCCTGCTGCCCCGCCGTAAGCATCACCTCGGAATCGGTGCCGGCAAGAATGGCGTGAAGGGCATCCTTCAGCGCCAGCACGTCAGCATACCCGGGCAGATAGTCCTTGAGGTTGGCCACCTTGCTGCGGACGGAAGCCACGCCGGATGCGGCCATCTTGCTGCCGGGCACGCTCAATGCCTGCTGAAGCACGGAAAGGTCCACGTCGAACATCAGCGTGCCGTGCACCATCAGGCGGTCTTTCCACACACGCTTGGCATATCCGGAACACTTGCGCCCATCCACCATGATATCGTTGCGTCCGGAGAGTTCCGCAGGTACGCCCAGCTGCCGCAGGGCATTCACCATATAGTGAAGATAGTCCGGATAGTCTGCGTTAAGGTCCCGCGACTTTCCTACTATAGTATAATTAAGGTTCTGCAGATCATGATATACCGCACCGCCACCCGTCACTCGCCGGGCCAGTGCGATGCCGTGCTCCTTCAGATAATCCAGGTTCACCTCGGCGTATGCACTCTGGTTCAGGCCGATGATCACCGACGGGGCGTTGCGCCAGAGGTAAAAGACCGGTTCGTCGAGCGGCAGGCTTTCGAGAGCGAACTCGTCGAAGGCCATGTTGCGGCATGCATCCGTGCATTCGTTAACCAGATACCTCATTGCCAGCCGCAGAACTTCTTGATTTCAGGAACGATATGCTCTTTCATCTCCGGGAACACGGGCTGATGCCTGCCGGGATATGCGATGCCCGGCTTCCCGTATTCGCGGGCGAACTCGTCGCCCTGGCGCACCACTTCGTCGTCCTCAGCGAAAAAAGCCAGGGTAAGGTCCTTTTCTTCCTGAGTCAGGCCGGCATACTCAATGTCCTCCAGGGCCTGAAAGCCCTCGCACATCCTTTCATCTATGATGAACGATGTGGCGCCGTCTTCGCGCGGGCTCAGGTACTTCATTTCCCCGAGCGAGGAACGCATGAATTCAGCGATGTGGAAGGTGGGATTCACCAGGGCCTTGCGCCATCCGCGCAGCTTCTGCGCCCAGAAGCCTCCGAGGGAATGGCCGACTATGAGATCCGGCTGGAACTCATGACATGCTTTCTGTAAGAATGGCAGAGCTTCCTGCGGCTCCGCCGGCACGTCCGGGGCTAGCACTTCCGCCCCTTTCAGAAGGATGCGGAGCTGGTCTGCCATCTTGTAGCGGCCTGAGGAGGCAAGTCCGTGAATAAAAAGAATCCGCTGGCTCATTTCTTGCAGGAATTATATTAAAGTATCCGCAAAAATAATTAAATTTGCGCTGCTTTTGGTTAGAAATC
>JAEENZ010000191.1 GCA_016283985.1 Bacteroidales bacterium
TGAAAGAGATTTGCCGGCTACATTACAAGCAACGGTATGGCAAAGACGCCGAAGACGTTATAGTGTGCATATTTCCCAACGCGTCCGTATGCGCGTATTTAGCAAACAGTATCACCCAGGCGGTAGACGTCATTACTTACGATTATGTTCCTTCTTCAAACAGGGTCCATCTCTACGATGAAGATGAAAATGTCTCGCTCCGCATTACCCCCGACTCTTTCAAGATTTCGTATGGTCCTTTTGACGAGTTGTATTCGGCCACGGATGAGATGAGTGAGAGAAACAAGGCGGCAATCAAGAAGATAGCCAGCTTCTTCTCGTTCAAGGAGTCCGAAGATCCCGAAGACGACTGGTTGGATTGGTTATTTTAAGTAGTTGATTTGGAATTCAACCTTTGTCCGCCGCGATGAAAAAGCAGAACCAAAAACAGAAGACCCGGCTGAAAGGTCCTTCGGAGGTACCCTCCGCACAAACATTTCAAGAAATAACGTATCGCGAGATTTTCCTGGCTGATCATAGAGACGAGGAGCACCACGAGTATACCAAATTGACCCTGTGTTTCTCGGATAAGGGCCCCCACCTACTGGAGGACGTCTTTACCCCGGGATGGTCTGCCGGCAACTACGGAGGCGGGACTGTCCGTACCGACCTGCCCGAAGGATTCTACATTGGCCAGACAACGGAGACCTTCGCAGAGCATTTCGGAGAACGCTTCCGGGAACAGATCCGGCAGAATGCCGAACTTGCCGCCTTCCTCGACGAAGCCAACCGCCGGCACAAGCGTTGAGCTTGCTTTGCCCCGAATTAATTCAGAAAGACATGAATCTTAGAGACATCATTTGACAATTAATATGTTACGCAAATCATTACTGGCCGCATCCTTCCTGATAGGAGTCGTTGCATGTTCCTCCAACCGGACATGCACCATTACAGGTTCTGTCAGTCCGCAACCAGACAGTGTATATCTGGTAGATAACGCGGGAAAACGTCTGGATGCCACCGCTGTTCAAGATGGTGCATTCACCCTGACCTGCGAAAGGAATCCCCAGTACGGAGTCTCCGTCATCACCGTGCCGAAGGGCGACCCTGTCAGCCTGATCCCAGACAGCAAGGAAATCAATGTCACGATAAAAGACGGGATGGTTACCGTAGGAGGCAGTCCGCTTTCGGAAGAGCTCCAGGAACTCCAGCAATGGATAATGAATCATTTCTTGGACTATAACGACAAGGCAACGGCGCTGGCGGAGAGCGGGGACGAAGCAGGCTCCGAAGCCCTCTTTGAAGAAATGCACAAAGCCATGGCCGACCACTGCAAGGAGGTTTACCTGAACCATTTGCAGGATCCTATCGGGGTGCAGGCCATGTCCATACTGGCATTTGACGCAACAGATGAAGAATTCATCAGTTTATACGAACAGGGTGGAGAGTGCATCCACGCCGACGCTAAGATTGCCGGCCGCTACGAGTCTCTTACAGCCACCAAAAAAACAGTTATCCAATTGAATCCTTCCGGGGATGATTTCATCGAATCCAATGGGAATCTGTCTGACTTTATCGGGCAAGGGGCCTATGTCCTGGTGGATTTCTGGGCTTCCTGGTGCGGTCCCTGCCGGGATGAGACGCCGTTTGTCATCAAAGCCTACAACGACTATAAAGACAAAGGCCTTATCGTCCTGGGAATTCCGGTACAGGATAAACAGGATGCAACAAAAGAGGCAATGAAACAACTGGGCATCCATTATCCGCAGTTGCTGGATCCGGGAGCCGCTACACTTGCCGAGGAATATGGAGTGAACGGCATTCCCCATCTTTTCCTCTTCGGGCCTGACGGAAAAGTCCTTCAGGACGGAATGCGTGGCGAAGGAATCGATGCCGCCCTTAAACCGATATTTCAAAAATAATCACTATCTTTGCGCTGAATTAATTCAGAACGATATGAATCTTAGAGACATCAAGAAAGACATTACAAAATTATAATGATTGATGTCAGATTATAACGAAACAGGCCGCGATTCCGCGGCCTGTTGTTTTATTGTTCGTCCGGTTTTGGGAAAGGCAATTCTTCAGGGGATTTGATATAGTCTATGGCCTTTTCCTGTGAGCATCAACATTTTTACAAATATAATCCATTTGTTCTGCGAGTGCAAGTCTGTTTTTATGCTTTCCAACCACTTTATTTTGTTGAATTAGGCAGAATAATAGGAAAAGTAAATCTTTTTCCGCTACTTAGCGTCTTGTTATCGGATGCATCCTTAAAACCATTCAAACGAAATGCAAAAAGACAAGACTCAATCCCGACTGAAGGACCTGGAAAACCTGGTCCTGAGTCAGCAGGACAGGCTCTTCGCCCTTGCATATATTCGAATAGGTAACCGTGCGGATGCGGAAGATATTTTACAGGATGTTTTTCTGAAATTGTTCCGTTCCGAAGAGAACCTGAGGCATGTCAACCGTCTGGAACACTATCTGATACGTGCCGTCTGCAACAAATGCAGGGACTATCAGCGCAAGAAGCAGTACAATCTTTTGCCTATAGATGAAGCTGCCCGGGTTGCGATTCCGGAAGAAGATAACGACATGCATGAGGAATACCTGAGAATAAGCAAGTTGCTCGAAGGCCTTTCCGAAGAACAACAGGAAGTGGTGAGGCTCAAGTGCACGGATGGATTGAAGTTCCGGGAGATAGCAAAGATCCTGGATATCCCCGAGGCTACAGCCAAATCCCGGTATCGTTATGCCATAGAGCACATTCAAAACAGTTTAAACATTTAGAACGATGAAACAGAACAATATCAAGGAAATTGAACGGCAGCTCACACCCAAATGCGAGTTTGGCGTTTCGGATAGTTTTGCAAAAAAGGTCCTGAAAGAGGCAGCCGGGCAGACCGCGGAGCAGGAAACTGCGCCGGCTTTCAGGTGGAAGAAAGTATTCGTGCCAATCGCGGCCGTTGCAGCCTGCCTGGCCCTTTTTATCGTGATAAAGCCGGTGGGAACTCCCGCGATAGCCGCGGAAAAGATCTTCGCCAGGGCAGCTGATTTCTTCAATACAGTGAGCGGATACCGCATCGAGTTCGGCGTACGCACATACTCCAATGATAATTTCTCTTACACCAATCCGGCCAAGAGTTTCGTCGATCACACGATGACCGTTGCCGCCGATGGCCGTTGGAAGTTGGATAAGGGGGGGCGTGTCGCTGAATATGACGGATCCTACATATATGTATGGTTCCCGGAAAAGGAGTGGGGCTGGAAGTTCGATCCGGACCAGACCGGTGCCATCTCTCCTTTTGAAAACCTTCTGGACCTTGGCGGCCTGATGCGATGGTTGGAGGGATATGTGGCGCTCACCAAGGGTGCAGACTGCCGGAAGGTGGAAGACGCAGAGACCGTCAAACTCATCCTCACAGTCCCTGCCCAGGGGTATTATGGCAACGATTACTTGAAATTCTCTGCCATCGACGAAAATGATACGAAGCAGACCTATGTCTTCAGCAAGGAAGATTGCCGCCTTCTGTCTGCCGAGATCGATGCGAAAGTGTTCGGTTTTTCGCGGACCATTCTTCGCGCAAGGGTTATTGATTACGATGCGACGATTACGGCCTCCTCCTTCGCCATTCCCGAAAGTATAGAATGGCTGGATGAAACCAGTGAATCGATTGCTGTGCGGATGGACGAACTGCCTGTGAATGAATATGTTGGTATCGGTGTCAACGAGGCTGTCGGTAAGCTTTTCAAGGCATTGAACGAGTGGAATGAGCCTGAACTAAAGGTCGTCCTCCGCGCCTATCCTCTTAAGCGCATCGAGGCCGGAGGCTTCAAAGGATGCAAGCTGATAAGCCAGGGGAATGCCTTCAAGTCCGGCACCTATGGAGGAGTATTCATCCCCTGTGAAGTGCAACTTGCCACAGGAGAAAGGAAGAAGATGAAACTAGCCTTCCGAAACGACAATCAGTGGCAATGCTGGGAAGTGGACGGTGGAATATAGTTGGCGCTTAACTAATTGATAATCAGTAAAATAATGGGTATCCTCCCCCGGCTCCGGCAGGGGGAGGATGTGCTCATCTAGCTGTAAATCAACACATTACCCGCCACCGCCAGTAAAGGCCCTGAGCCCCCGCAAAGAATAGAAATGCATAATTCAAATTAATTCACTATCTTTGCACGTTTTTAACACCGAATGATATGAATTTACGCGACATCAAGAAGGACATCGACTACGTTCTCAGCGCCTTCATCGAAGACTGCACCGTCTGCGCTGCAGTGAACCCCAAGTCCGACGACAAGGTCATCGCCGACCTCATGGAAGATGCAATTGACCTCTACAACGAGCTCCGCGACAAGGTGACCGTGAAGATCGAGGGTTCCAAGAAGGCATACTTCAACAATCTCCGCAAGGAGATCCTGGAGCGTACAGACGCCCTCTACACCAAGCTGAGCGAAGCGGTTTCGAAGAAGGCTGCGAAGGCGGAAGAGGCCCCCAAGGCTGAGAAGCCCGCCGCCAAGAAGGCAGAACCCAAGGCCGAAAAGAAGGCTCCCGCCAAGAAGGCTGAGCCCAAGGCTGAAGAGGCTCCCAAGGCGGAGAAGAAAGCTCCGGCCAAGAAGGCCCCTGCGAAGAAGGCCGAGCCCAAGGCAGAGAAGCCTGCGGCAGAGAAAAAGCCCGCTGCAAAGAAGCCTGCTGCCAAGAAAGCAGCCCCCAAGGCCGAATAAGGTCAGCTTATAAGCAAAGGAAGCGTCGGAGAAATCCGGCGCTTTTTTCGTCGCGCCGACAAAGAATAATTTATTATCTTTGTAAGTTATGACAATACGGACACTGGCACTCTCGGCAGCACTCGCACTTCTCTGCGGCTGCAACATAATAAGCTCCCTCGTCCACGACGACCAGGTGGTCGCCAGGGTCGGAGGCGAGCGCCTCTACCTGTCGGAACTCAGGAGCTACATCCCTGCCGGTACTTCCCCCGAGGATTCCACTGCCATCGCTCTCCAGTACATCAATTCCTGGGCGACCGAGCACCTCTACCTCAAGACCGCCGAGGCGCGCCTGAGCAAGGAGGAGAAGAACGTGGACAAGGAGCTGGAGGCTTACCGGCGCTCGCTCCTGCGCTACCGCTACGAGCAGCGCTACATCAACGACCGGCTCGACACCCTCATCACCCAGCAGCAGTTGGAAGAGTACTACAAGGCGCACGCCGCCTCCCTGGAGCTCGCCCGTCCCATCCTGAAGGTCCGTTTCGTGGATATCATGACCGACTCCCCCAACTACGACGAGATCCTCGCGAAACTCCCCTCCGAGGGCGGCCAGTCCCTCAAGGATCTGGACTCCCTCACCTATGTGTCCGCACCCCGCTACTTCGACAGCTCCGACAAGTGGATGGATGCCGCCGTGCTCGCCCGCGAGTTCGGAACCGACTGGTCTACAATGATTTCCAAGATCAAAGACAGATACATCATCTTCAATTACGAAGACCGTGGAGAAACCCGTGCGGCCTATGTCTTTTCCATTCAGAGCAAGGGCCAGGCGCCCCTGGAATACTGCAGCGCTTCCATCCGGGACAACATCCTGAGCGAAAGAAAACGCGAGCTGCTGAAGAATTTGGAACAAGACTTGCTTAAGAACGCGCAGGACAAGAAAGATTTCATAATCTACAAGAATGAAGATTAAACTCACCATAGCAGGCCTCGCCGCCCTCCTTTGCATCATTCCCGCGGGAGCGCAGCGCTACAAGACCATCGACAAGAGCATCGCCGTGATCGGCAATGAACTCATCACCGTATCCGACATCGAAAACGAGATCCAGATGATGCGCGCCCAGGGGCAGGGCGCATCCGACCGCGCCGCCCGCTGCCAGCTTCTGGAGAACATGATGCAAAGCAAACTCTTCCTCATGCAGGCCCGCCTGGACTCCCTGACCGTCAACCAGGACATGGTGGAAGCCAGCCTGAACGACCAGATGGCCCGCGTCCGCACCGCCCTTGGCGGCGACGAACAGACCGAGGCCTACTTCGGCAAGAGCCTCTACCAGCTGCGCAAGGACTGGAAGCAGCAGTTCCAGGAGAACAGCCTAATCCAGCAGGAGCAGAGCAGCATCGCCCAGGCCATCCCGGAAATCACCCCATGGGATGTGAAGCAGTATCTCGACACGGCCGACGTAGACAAACTCCCCGTCGTTCCCATCAAATACAAGATGAGCCAGATATGCATCTATCCCGACAGGGCTAAGGCCAAGATGGAGTGCAAGGAGAGGCTGCTGGCCCTTCGCGAGCGCATCATGAACGGGGAGAAGTTCACAACGCTGGCGCGCCTCTACTCCGAAGATCCGGGCAGTTCCCGCAAGGGCGGTGAGCTCGGGATGGCCTCCCGCGACATCTTCTGGCCCGCTTTCTCCGATGCGGCCATGTCGCTGAAGCCCGGCGCCATCTCCCAGATAGTGGAGACCCCGGACGGCTTCCACATCATCCAGGTCATAGAGAAGAAAAAAGACATGTTCAACGCGCGCCACATCCTCCTCAAACCCAAATACACCGAGGAAGATCAGGAAAAAGCCTTCAAACTTCTGGACTCCCTCAAGACGGTGATAGAGAAGAAGGATGCTACCTTCGAGACCATCGCTTTCTTCCGTTCCGAAGATCCGGCCACGCGCACGAACGGCGGCCAGATGGCCGATCCCGGCACCGGCAGCGCATACTTCGAGATAGACCAGATCAAACCGGAGGACTACGCGGCCGTGAAGGACCTCCAGCCCGGAGAGATATCCGCTCCCATCGCTTCCCGCGACAATGAAGGCCGCGACGGCAACCTCGTCTACAAGATAGTCCGTCTCGACAAGATAGTGCCCGCCCACACGGCCACTTTCGAAAACGACTACACGGAACTCCTGGGCGTCGTGCGCAACGCCAAGCAGATGGAGGCCATCGACAAGTTCATCGACACCAAGATCGCAGAAACATACATCATCATCGATCCGATTTTCGGGGATTGTGACTTCTCCCGCGAAGGATGGAAGGCAAAGGTCAGAAAATAATCGCCCTAGCCCTCGCACTCCTGCTGTGCACCGGCGTTTCTGCCCAGAAAAAGACTGAGCAGAAAGACAGCCTCGTGCGCCTGATCAAGGCAAAATCGCTCGAACTGATGGAAAAGGGCGGCACCAACTACCGCAAGACCGTCGATGCGACCTTCTTCCACAACAACACCTATTTCATCTGCGATACGGCCCTCTGGAACGTGGATTCCCGCATAATCAACGCCTGGGGACACGTGCGGGTCGTGCAGGAAGGCACCATCCTCACTTCCGACAAGATGGATTACATGATCGACGACGACCTGATCCAGGCCCGCGGCACGCTGGTGCAGTTGGAAGACAAGGAGCACAACACCCTCCGCACCCATTATCTCGACTACAACACCAAGGATTCCATCGCCTTCTTTTCCCGCGGAGCGGCGATGAAAGACAAGGACGGACAGATCATAGAAAGCACGGACGGCTCCTACGATGCCAAGGAAAGCTTTTTCGAGTTCCGCAACAATGTGAACATGTTTACGGATTCCGTCTTCATCCGCAGCCGCCGCATCGACTACGAGTCGAAGGTCAGCAGGGCGGTATTCCCGGAGAAGATAGACTTCTGGAAGGACGACAACATGCTTTCGGCGGACGGAGGATGGTATGAGCGCCTGGTGGAGACCTTCTTCTTCAACGGTGCGGTGCACGCGATGTCGAAGGAGCAGGAGGCCTGGTGCGACACCCTCTACTACTACCGCACCCCCAACAACATCCTGATGCAGGGCCACGTGCAGGTGCAGGATACCACGCGCAACGCATTCGCCCTCTCTAACGAACTGTTCTACGAGGATTCCATCCGCCAGGTGACCCTGCGCCGCGAGGCCGCCGTCGCCCTTCGGACGGAGGACAAGATAACCGCGGAAGACGGCACCCAGCGCACGAAGATCGACACCATCTACATAGGAGGCGACCGCCTGGTTTATCACACAATCCGCAAATGCGACATTCCGGAGGATGTTACAAAGGCCTCCGCGACCCGCTTGGAAGAGATTTTCAGCGACCCGGTGTCGGAGTATCGCGCCAAGGCCAGGAAGGCTGCGGAAGAAGCGAAGAAGAAGATGGAGGAGGAGAATGCAGAGAGTAACCCGATGCTGGCGGGTCGTGGCCGGAAATCGCCCGGGAAGAAGCCCGGTTCTTCCGCGTCGCAGGATACCCCTCCGGACGAGGATCTTTTATCCCCGCCCGACAAAGATATCACGCCGCCGCTGGATTCGCTGGCACAGGCGCGGGCGGATTCCATCCACGTTGCGGATTCCCTGGCCGCCATCCCGCCTCCCGATACCACCAGAATCGGCTTTGCAATGGCCGTGGGCGGCGTCAAGATATTCCGAAAGGATATCCAGGTGGCCTGCGACTCCATGCGTTTCAACGAGCTGGACAGTGTCGCCCGCTTCTACATAGACCCCATAGTCTGGAACGACGGCAACCGCCAGTACACCGCCGACAGCATAGGCGTGCTGGTTACTTCAGCGGGCATCGACCGGGCCAGCCTGATGTCCAACGCCTTCATCATCACGCAGGAGACCCCGACTTTGTTCGACCAGATACGCGCCACCGAGGTGATGGCCTTCTTCGACACCACCTCCGCCCTTCGTCGATTCGATGCGCTGGGCGGAGCGAACGCCCTGTTCTTCCTGAAGGAGAAAGAGGATTACGGCACGGTGAACAGAGTGGATTCCAAAATGCTCTCGGCCCAGTTCCAGGACGGAGAACTGCAGACCATACATTATTTCGATTCTCCGAAGAACGATGCTTATCCGCTGGCCCAGTTCGGGGAGCCTGAAAGGAAGATGAAGGGGTTCAACTGGCAGCCCGACCTCCAACCTAAGGGTAAGGAGGATATCACCGACCTGACCGTGCGCCTGTCGCAACGGAAGGAATATGAGGCACGCCCGAAGACTACCTTCAAGCAGACCGACATCTATTTCCCGGGGTACATGAAGAAGGTGTACGCTGCGATCGCGGCTTCGAAGAATAAACCAAAGACTACTGACCGGAACGGGGGAAAGACTTCGTCCGGGGAGTCCCCCGATTCCTCCGCGTCGCAAAGCGACCCGTTCCGGGAAAATACTCCGGAATCGGGGACGTCCCCGTCCGATTCAACTATCGCAGTTCCGGATTCCCTGGCAATCCGGGACTCCCTGGCCATCCGCGATTCGCTTGCAATGCGTGATTCGCTGGGGGCGAGGGACAGTCTTGCCATGAGGGATTCTATAGTAGCGCCCCGCGTACCCAGCAAGTACGAGATCCGACGTCAGCAGCAGAAAGCGAAGCAGGCGGCACGTGATTCCGTGTATCAGGCCAAACTGGCCGCCCGAGATGCGAAATGGGCCCTGGCGGATTCGCTGGATGCCGCGAAGGCGGCGCTGAAGCAGCAGAAGAAGGATGAACGGAAGGCTGCACGGGAAGAGAAGGCGCGTCAGAAGTACCTGCGGCAGCAGGAAATAGACCATCGTAAGCTCGAAAAATACGTGGAGCGCTATCGGAAGAAATACGAGCGCCAGAAGGAACGCGAAGCCCGCCGTGAGGCCAAACAACGTGCCAAGAAGCCGGCGAAAGAACCGACTACCACCGTAATTGACGGGGTAGAGTATACAGATAAACCAAAATACGATTTGAATGGAACAGATCCTGGACCGCTTCCTGAGGTACGTCAAAGTGGACACCCAGAGCAACGAGGAATCGGAGAGCCAGCCCTCTTCGAAAAAACAGTTGAACCTGCTTCGTCTCCTGACGGAGGAACTGAACAGCCTGGGAGTTGAGGCTACCCTCGATGAATACGGATATGTGATGGGACGCATCCCCTCCAACGTGGAGGGAGATGTGCCTGCGGTGGGATTCATCGCCCATGTAGATACAGCCCCGGATGCCTCCGGAAAAGATGTAAAGCCCCAGATAATAAAGGATTACGACGGATCGGACATCCCCCTGAAGGGTGTTCCCGGCCTTGCGCTCAAGACCTCCGAATTTCCCGAACTCCTGGCTCACAAGGGCGAGACCATCATCACTACCGACGGCACGACTCTGCTCGGTGCGGACGACAAGGCCGGCGTGGCGGAAATCATGGATGCGGTGCAGTACATCATGGCCCATCCCGAATTCAAGCACGGCCCCATCCGCATAGGCTTCACGCCCGACGAGGAGATCGGCCGCGGTGT
The DNA here is from genome assembly GCA_016283985.1 of Bacteroidales bacterium. The sequence goes on from JAEENZ010000191.1 coordinate 10,214, forward strand.
CGTAAAGTTCGATGTGCCCAAGTTTGATGCCACCTACGCATACACCATGGACGGCGGAGAGGTGGGCGAGCTGGAGTTCGAGAACTTTAACGCCGCATCCGCAAAGATCCATATCCAGGGCTGCAATGTACATCCCGGCTATGCCAAGGGAAAGATGCGCAACGCCATACTGATCGCCCAGGAACTGAATTCCCTGCTGCCTGCGGAACAGCGCCCGGAACGTACGCAGGACTACGAAGGCTTCTTCCATCTTATCTCCATAAAGGGGAGTGTGGAAGAGGCGGACATCGCCTACATAATCCGCGACCATTCGCGGGAGCTATTCGAGAAGAAGAAGGCCATTATGCAGGAGTGCGTGGATTTCATCAACTCCCGCTATGGCGAAGGTACGGCAGCCGCAGTCATCAAGGACCAGTACTACAACATGCGCGAGCAGGTGGAACCCCACTATCAGATAATAGAGATTGCGATGAAGGCTATCGCCGATGCAGGCGTCACTCCTAAGGTCCAGCCCATACGCGGCGGCACCGACGGCGCGAACCTCTCGTTCCGCGGACTTCCCTGCCCCAACATCTTCGCCGGCGGCCTGAACTTCCACGGCAAGTTCGAGTGGGTGCCGCTCGAGAGCATGCAAAAAGCCTCGCAGGTGATTCTTAACATCCTGCAAGGCTTCCTGTCATTCCGAGCGTAGCGAAGGAACCTACTTCTTCATACTGGCCCGAATCATATAGAGAATCAGCAGCAGGAACGGCACGATGGCGATGGCTTCCGCGCCTGAGGCCAGGTGGCCTGCCGCATCGTTCCATCCGCTCAGGAACCAATCCACTCCCGCGAACTTCAGGATCGCGCTCACCACACCCATCAGCGCGCCGCCGGCGATGAAGCCGGAGGCGA
>JAEENZ010000192.1 GCA_016283985.1 Bacteroidales bacterium
ACGGTGGGCTCGGGAAGGGTGCCGGTGGTCATGTAGGTATTCTCGAACATGCCGGGCACGTTGTTCCGCAGAACCTCGTTGCGATGTGCGATTATATTCGCCCGGCTGAAGTCCGCCTTCAGGCCCAGGGCCGGATAGCGGTACACGAAAACTCCCTGTATCGTATACTGTTTCTCATCCGCGATCCAGATGAAATCCGAGGTCTTCTTCTTGAACTGATATCCGGTAGGGAAGTGCAGGCATCCTCCGAAAATGTCCGCCACCATCGGGGCAAGGTTCTTCTCTTCGTAGCGGATGGTGTTGCGGATCACGCGGTCCCGCTCGGCCTGCTCGATGAAGGAAACGATCTTCGCCCCTTCCTTCTCCATCAGTTCCACCGCCGTCTGGGCATCCGGCGCGGCCACGTTCACCACCGCCTGGGGCTGGGCCCAGACATTCTGGAGATACTTGACTCCGGTAGATGCCACCTGGGGGTCGATGTCGAAATACACGATGTTGCGGTGCACCTTGAAGAGGTCCGCAAAGCCGCCGTGGGTCACGTTCGAAAGGGAATACAGCGGCTCCCGCATTAGGAACCACGGGCAGTCGCAGGCGAGAAGCTCGCGGGTGGCGTTGCCGACCGCACCTTCCCAGTCTGTCTTCTCTATCACCACCAAAATCTCGCCGGCCTTCCCGCTCACATTGGGAAGCAGGGCCTTCCCGCTGCTCTTGCAGGAAACAAGTGCCAGGACGGCGAAAACCAAACTAAAAAACCTTTTCATATAATCAGTGTATTAATCTTCCTATGTCGTTGCCGAAAGCCAGCATCATCAGCCCCAGCAAAAGAATCATTCCCACCATCTGCGCCCCTATCATGAAGCGGTCGGAGGGCTTGCGCCCGGTGATTATCTCGAAGAGGGTGAACACAATGTGCCCGCCGTCGAGCCCGGGGATGGGCAGCAGGTTCATCACCCCCAGCATGATGGAGAACAGGCCGAGCAGGAACACGAACTGATACCAGTCCCATGCGGAGGGGAATACCTGCCCTATGGCGATGAAACTGCCCACGGACTTGTAGGCTCCGGAGGATGGTGTGGCCAGCAGACGGAGGTCCTGCAGGTATCCGCGGATGGTGCTCCCGGTGAACTTGAGCCCGGCCGGGATGGCCTGGAGGCCCCTGTATTTCATAGTGCAGACCTGCGGATTCTTCACAGTGATGCCGATGCGCCCGAGGCTGTCTACCTGAAGGGTTTCGGCGAAAACGGAACCATCGCGTGAGACCGTGGCCTCCACGCTCTGCCCCGGCATGGCGGACAGGATCTTCCGCCCGTCCTGCAGGAAGGCCACCGGCTGCCCGGCGATCGACTCGATGACGTCCCCGCGCCGCAGGTTCGCTCCGTCGTTCACCCCGCCTGCCAGCACGGAATCTATGCAGAAGGGGAGGGCGATGTCGAACATGAACTGCGAATTCAGCACCTCTCCCAGCATGGACGCATCGGTATAGAGGGTGACGGTGTCGGTTCCGCGGAGGATGTGCACCTGCCGCACTTTCCGTCTGGCGAGGTCCGCCTGCAGCATGCCGAAATTCTCCGGCACGTAGTCATCGAACGCCAGAATCTCATCCCCCGCACGGAATCCCATCTCCTGAGCCAGGGCGTTGGGGTAGATCTTCGTGCCCTTGTTGGGGATGTAACTCTGGCCCCAGACGGCCATTATCAGGCTGAAAGCGATGATGGCGAAGATGAAGTTGTAGAGCACTCCGCCGGCCATCACGCAGAGGCGTTGCCAGGGATTGTGCGTGCGGAACTCCCAGGGCTGGGGGGCGCGCTTCATCTGCGCAAGGTCCATGCTCTCGTCTATCATGCCCGCAATCTTGCAGTAGCCCCCCAGGGGCAGCCAGCCTATGCCGTATTCGGTCTCCCAGTCCAGAGCACGGGGGCAGAGGCGGGTGAACCACTTGCTGCGCTTGGTGCTGAAAAGGAAGGTGCCGCCGGCATCGAAGAACAGGAAAAACTTTTCCACGCGGATGCGGAAAAGCTTTGCGAACGTGAAGTGCCCGAATTCGTGCACCACGATGAGTATGGAAAGCGCAAGTACTACTTGCAGGAATTTCATCAAAAATACCATTAGCGGATGGCCGCCCGTGTCTTCTCGGCAATTTCGGCGTGAGTGGCGAAGATGTCGTCGGGCGAAGGATCTGCAACAAAATTCACGCCATTAAGCGCCTGCTCGCACAAATGCGCGATGTCGTAGAATCCAATCCTGTCTTTGAGGAAGGCTGCAACCGCAACTTCGTTGGCGGAATTAAGGGCACAGGGGGCGTTCCCTCCGCGTTTTATGGCCTCGTAGGCAAGGCCGAGGCAGGGGAAACGGTCCAGGTCTGCATTCGCGAAAGAAAGCTTTCCGAGTTCGCCGAAATCCAGCTTGCGGTTGCCCACCGGGATGCGGGTGGGGAAACTCAGCGCGAAGCCGATCGGCTCGCGCATGTCCGGCGTAGCCATCTGGGCTATCACCGCCCCGTCTTCGAACTCCACCATCGAGTGTATTATCGACTCCGGGTGCAC
>JAEENZ010000193.1 GCA_016283985.1 Bacteroidales bacterium
AGCGAAGCGAAGGAACCTCTCTTCGCACATACTTCATCGGCACCCTGGTGGACCGGGAAACTCGGAATGCGCGGATTGATGCGCGGCTGAAGGCGCGGCTGGAGGAGGGGATGATAGACGAAATCCGGGGCTTGCTGGAACGCGGCGTCCCGGCCGAAACGCTGATAGGCTACGGCCTTGAATATAAATTCGTTACTCTCTTTCTGCAAGGGCAGCTGACCGAGCAGGAACTGTTCGAAAAACTCTCCACCGCCATCCACCAGTTCGCCAAACGGCAGATGACCTGGTTCCGGGGGATGGAACGCAGCGGGGTCATCATCCATTGGGTGGATGTCTAACTCATTATGACTATGGCAGATACAAAACTGATATATTTTGCTGGCGGGTGCTTTTGGGGCACCGAGCACTTCTTTTCCGGTGTAGACGGCGTAGTTTCGGCAACGAGCGGCTATGCCCAGGGCTCACCCGAATTTGACGGACGCCCTTCGTATGAGCAGGTTTACACCGACACCACCGGCTTTGCCGAAACCGTGCGCGTGTGCTATAGGCCTGAGCGCATCTCCCTGGAGACTCTGGCGGACCTTTTTTTCAGCATCATCGATCCCCTCAGCCTGAACCGGCAGGGGCACGATGAAGGCACCCGCTATCGCACCGGAATCTATTACTCCGATCCGGCGGATCTGCCTGTGCTTCAGGGAGTTTACTCTGCCGTCGAGGCCCGTATCGGCCAACCGCTGGTGGTGGAACTCGAGCCTTTGCGGAACTTCTTCGAGGCGGAGGAGAGGCACCAAAAATATCTGGATAAGAACCCGGATGGCTACTGCCACCTGCCGCTGAAGACGTTCAAGTATCTGCGTCTGTATCAGGATGTTGTAGCGCTTCTTGGGGATGAGCCGGATTCCGTTGCCCGTATGGCCGAGGCAGCAGCGCTCATATACGAAAGGATGAAGTTCTTCTGGGTGGGATTCTATGTAGTCCGGGATGCTGTCGGCAACGGCTCTGGCCTTGGTCGGGAATTGGTGCTGGGGCCTTTCCAAGGACCTCCTGCCTGTCTTCGCATCGCTTATGGACGCGGTGTTTGCGGCACCGCCTGGAAAGAAGCCCGCACAGTGGTCGTGCCTGACGTCGAAGCCTTCCCCGGCCACATAGCCTGCAGCAGCCTCTCCCGCTCCGAAATCGTCGTACCCGTCATGACCAGTACTGCGCCCACCTGGCCATCCGCGCCGGGCAAAGGGCTGGCCTGTGACCCACAGGGGGCCGACAGTACCAGCATTGCCCGGCCGCAAGTCTCTGCAGTACTGGATATCGACAGCACGTCGCTGGCGACTTTTGACGCCACCGACGCCCTCTGGCTGGAAAAAATCTGCCAACTACTATAATTGCTAACCGAATTTTAAATTCGAGCACTTAGCGCCTGGAGGCTATCTCCTTGTCAATAAACAACTTACTGAAAACAAATCGGCAAATTTGACCGATTTGTTTTCAGTAAAATATTGTAAATCAATCAGTTAATTGCCAGGCGTAATTCCTTAATGGCCTCATGTGTAGTAGCCCAGGATGTGGCAAAACGAGTGACGAAACGGCCATCCGGGAGTTTTTCCCAGATTTCGAACGCGACCTTCCCTTCCAGGGCCGACATTTGTTTGGATGTCAGGATGGGGAATTGCTGGTTGGTGGGTGAATCAATATAGAACGGAATACCCGCGTCTTCGAAGATGGCTTTCACCTTTCCGGCCATCTTGATTGCGTGTTCGCTGATTTTCAGATAAAGATTATCGGTGAACAGAGTGTCGAACTGTATGCCGAGCAGTCGGCCTTTTGCCAGAAGGGCCCCATGCATTTTGATATGAGTGAAGAAGTGTTTCGGACCATTTCCGTTAGGGAAAATGACAGCCTCTCCACACAAGGCACCTACCTTCGTTCCACCGATATAAAACACATCGCACAAGCCTGCCAGAGTCGGAAGATCAATATCGGCCGCCTGGCTCGCAAGACCATATCCAAGACGCGCTCCATCAATGAACAAAGGCAGAGAATATTGCTTGCAGACGTAGGATATCTGTTCTAATTCGGCACGTGAGTATATGGTGCCGTATTCCGTTGGAAATGAGATATATACCATCCCCGGCTGAACCATGTGTGGATAGGTTTCATCGGCATAAAAACTCTCCAGCCAGGCCTTCAGTTCGCCGGCATCTATCTTCCCCTGATGCTGGGGCAAGGTCAACACTTTATGGCCGCTGAACTCAATGGCCCCGGCCTCATGAATAGCGATGTGCCCGGTCTGCGCCGCCATCACGCCCTGACATCCTTCGAGCAAGCCATCGATGACGGTGCAATTGGTCTGGGTGCCGCCGACCAGGAAGAAAATATCCGCATCCGGTTTGCCGATGGCTTTACGAATCTTTGCTTTGGCGGATTCGCAAAATGAATCTTCGCCATATCCCGGCTCTTGAACCATGTTGGTTTCAGCCAGTCTCTGGAGGATTAGCGGGTGTGTTCCCTCGGTATAGTCGCAAGTGAATGAATACATACTCTGCAAAAATAGTAATAAGGAGTGAAAAAGCCAATTTCACCCCAAGATACTAATTAGACAACTATGTACAAAAGAAGTAAGTGACTGGAATTCAAATAATTAACCATATTAATAAATGCGTAGCACAAACATTTCGCCACATTTTATGTTTTTGATTGACAATGAAGTGATGCTTTCATATCTTGCATCCAAAAAAGTATGGTCGCGCATCATCTGTATATGAAAGGGAAGAACTGGTGGGGGATTTTCTACCGGATAGAGGATTGCATAATGTACTTCACCACGTTCAGCGTATTTGCAAGGAGGAGTGAGATGGTTTTTGTTGCATTCTCCATAATGTTTAACCACACTCACGCAACCACTCTTGATGAAACGAAACAGCGAATCACACTGTTCCAGCGCCAGGTGGGCGTATCGACGGCGCATACATACAATAGAGAGTATGGCCGTAAAGGGCAGTTATGGCATCATTCTTATGGATCATCCTTAAAAATCGCCATAAAACGGATAATGAGCAATGTGGCTTACGTGTTCAACAATTCTGTTGCGGGAAAAATGAACAGACGAGCCATTGAAAACAGGTGGACATTGCTTGCCTACTACAAAAACAACCACCCCTTTTCTGAACCAATTGTCAGAGAGAAATGCAGTAGTAATATGAGACGAGCTATAAAACTGGTAGATATATCATATGAAAACGATGAGCCATTGAATTACGCAATACAGCGTAGACTGTACGCAGGTTTAAACAAAAAAGAAAAAGCACAAATCGTCGATTATATAATTGCCAAATATAATTTCCTGGATTACGAGGCACTTATCAGTCTCTATGGGAGTTTTGAAAATGCTATTATTGCAGTAGATTCGAATGCCGGTGCTGAATATGATCTGGAAGATGATACCGGTGATCACTCATGCTACATGAAGATGCTTTTAATCACTCGCCAGTTATTTCCGAATATTAAAAAACTGAATGTTGAAAAACTGAGTGAAGAGCAAAAGGGGAGGCTAACAAAGGTATTTTATGCCAACATGAATGTCAAACCCGAAAATATTCGGAAATTCTTACACCTTTAATCATTTCATGCCTGGAGCATAACATATTGATTATTAGCAATTTCCTGAAAACAAATCGGTCAATTTCGCCGATTTGTTTTCAGGAAGTTATTGATTACCAAGCAGATGCCCACCAGGCAAATCTACAGCGCAAACTCGGAGCGTAGGGTATCCACCGCATCGAGTTTCTCCCAGCCGAAGAACTGGATGCCATCCTGGACGTAAGGATCACGGCCGAAGTGGCCGTAGGCTGCAGTGGGGGCGTAGATGGGGTTCTTGAGGCCGAAGCGTTTGATGATAGCGGCGGGGCGCAGGTCGAAGAGTCCGCGCAGCTTGGCTGCTATCTCGGCATCACTGCAAACACCTGTGCCATAACTGTTTACATAAACGCTTACGGGCTCCGCAACACCTATCGCATAGGCTATCTGGACCAGGCATTCGGAGGCCACTCCTGCGGCTACGAGGTTTTTCGCCAGATAGCGGGCGGCATAGGCTCCGCTGCGGTCGACTTTCGAGGGATCCTTGCCGGAGAAGGCGCCTCCGCCGTGGGCGCCGCGTCCGCCGTAGGTATCCACTATGATCTTGCGGCCGGTCAGGCCGGTATCTCCCGCAGGGCCGCCGATGACGAACTTGCCGGTGGGATTCACATGAAGGATGAACTTGCCGTCGAACAGCGCAGCCAACTCTGCGGGCAGGGCGGAAATCAGGCGGGGGAGGACGATGCTCCGGACGTCGGCTTCGATGCGGGAGTGCATTGCCTCGTCGGTGTCGAATTCGTCGTGCTGGGTGCTCAGGACTATGGTGTGAACGCGCAGCGGGCGATGGGTCTGCCCGTCGAATTCCACGCTGAACTGTGCCTTGGCATCCGGCCGCAGGTACGGGATCTCGCCGGAGCGGCGGATATCCGCCAGCACCTTCAACAACCTGTGCGACAAATACAGGGCCAGCGGCATGTAGTCCGGCGTATTCTTGCAGGCATAGCCGAACATCATCCCCTGGTCGCCGGCGCCCTGGCTCATCTCATCCTCGCGGACCACTCCGCGGTTGATGTCTGCGCTCTGGCCATGGATGGTGGAGATTATGCCGCAGGAAGCGGCGTCGAAGCCGTATTCGGCCTTTGTGTAGCCTATGCGGGCGATGGTCTCGCGTGCAACGCGGTCTATATCTACATATGCGCTGGACTGCACCTCGCCACCTACCACCACGAGGCCGGCTGTACAGAAAGTTTCGCATGCAACCTTAGCCTCAGGGTCCTGGCGCAGGAACTCATCGAGGATAGAATCTGAAATCTGGTCGGCAACCTTGTCGGGATGCCCTTCCGAGACACTCTCGGACGTGAAGAGATAGTTCATTTTAGCATTTTTTTAAGTTACAGGGGTTGCAATCAGTCAAATCTGTCCCCTTTCAGGCTGCAAAGGTATAAAAACAAAAGATATTAACAATAGAATGTTAATAACTTTCTGTAGAGCCAATGCAAAAAAATGTTAACTTCGCACCGGGAAAATTCATACTACTTCATTTATACATTTATGAAAAAATTCTTCAAGAATGTCGCACTCGTTGCAACCATGTTGTTCGCGGGTGTTGTCGCGTATGCCCAGATGACCACTTCGGCCGTCAACGGGCGTATTGTGGATGAGAACGGAGAGCCTCTCGCAGGCGCTGTCGTTCTCCTCGTGCACACTCCTTCCGGGTCACAGTATTATGCTGTGGCAAACAACGACGGCCGTTACACCATCGAAGGTGTAAGGCCCGGTGCGGACTTTACCATCGAGGTTTCCTTCCTTGGATGCCAGACCGTAAAGTACACCGACGTCACCCTGAACCTCGGTGAAACCTACAAGCAGGATGTGACCCTTACCTCCGGCGAGCAGCTCGCAGAGGCGGTCCTCGTAGTATCTGCCACCCATTTCACCACGGAGAAGACCGGTGCCAGCACCAACATCTCCTCCAGGCAGATCACCAGCATGCCTATGATCAACCGCAGCATCTCCGATGTTGCAAAGCTCTCCCCTTATGCAAACGGAATGAGCTTCGCGGGCGGTGACGGACGTTCCACCAACTTCACCGTTGACGGATCCAACTTCAACAACAACTTCGGTCTGTCCGACAAGCTCCCTGGCGGTGGCAATCCTATCTCCCTGGATGCTATTGACGAACTGCAGGTCGTGGTTGCTCCTTTCGATGTCCGTCAGACCAACTTCATCGGCGGCGGAATCAACGCTATCACCAAGTCCGGTACCAACACCTTCAAGGGAAGCGTTTATTCATATTTCCAGAACCAGGATCTCCGCGGTAACAAGATCAACGGCAAGGATCTTGGCGACCGCGCCAAAGAGTCCAAGACCGTCTACGGCTTCACCCTCGGCGGCCCCATCATCAAGAACAAACTCTTCTTCTTCGTCAACTACGAAACCACCAGGCAGCCCGGCCAGGTCATCAAGTACCGCGCCAACAAGGGTGGAGAAAAGAACGAAGGCAATGTCTCCCGCACTACTCTCGATGACCTCAAGGCCGTTCAGGAGTACATGAAGACCAAGTACGGATACGAGACCGGTTCTTACACCGACTTCCCCGGCGACGAGTCCAACGACAAGATCCTCGCCCGCGTCGACTGGAACGTGGCAAAGGGCCAGAGGGTGTCGCTGCGTTACAACTACACCAAGAATACTGCATGGAACGCCCCTAACGGCAACTCCTCCGATACCGGCTACCGTCTGAACGGAACCTATCGCGTGGGTAACCAGTCCATGGCTTTCGCAAACAACATGTATTCGATGGACAACAAGGTGTCTTCCATTTCCTTCGACTACAACGCGAAGATCAACGACAACATCTCCAACCAGTTGCTTGTCACCTACTCCAACATCGAGGACATCCGCGGTTCCAATTCTTCCGCATTCCCTCATGTCGATATCATCAAGAAGGATGACAAGGGCGTATGGCAGCCTTACATGTCCCTCGGTTACGAGCTGTTCACCTGGAACAACGGTGTCCACAACAAGGTCTGGACCGTCAAGGACGACGTTACTTACCTCATGGGTAATCACAAGTTCATCGCAGGTTTCAGCTACGAGCACCAGTTCGCAAACAACGCTTACATGCGTAACGGCGCCGGTTACTACCGTTATGCCTGGACCGACGAGGCCACCATCATCGATGTTCTCAACGGCACTCCCGAATCCTTCGCAGTCACCTACGGCTGGAACGGAGAACTCAATCCTAACGCACAGGTCACGTTCAACCAGATCGGCCTCTATCTGCAGGATGAGTGGAACGTAAACGACCAGCTCAAGCTCACCTACGGCGTACGTTTCGACGACCTCATCTTCGACGAGAGCGATATCGCAACCAACAAGAAGATTGCAGAGTATACTTTCCGCGACGGTCTCAAGATCGATACCGGCAAGTGGCCCAACAACAGGGTTCAGGTATCCCCCCGCGTAGGTTTCGTATATGATGTCAAGGGCGACAATACCATCAAGCTCCGCGGCGGCACCGGTCTCTTCCAGGGACGTCTGCCTCTCGTGTACTTCACCAACACTCCTACCAACGCAGGTCTCGTTCAGAACTCCTTCCAGTACAAGTCCACTTGGACCGGCGGCGACCTTGTAAGCAAGAACGCCAGCCTCCACGCTTTCGACGGCGGCATGATTACCAATGTCAACGAAATGATCGACAAGCTCGGCCTCCAGCCGAATCTTACCGATGCGAATCACGTTGCGGGCAGCACCATGTCAGGTGTTGATCCCAACTTCAAGATGCCCCAGATTTGGAAGACTTCCTTCGCAGTCGACTATCAGGTCCCTGCAAGCTTCCCTCTCACCGTCACGGCAGAAGGTATCTTCAACAAGACCATCTACGGCGTTGTAGTTGACAATATCAACGTTGACCACAGCGACAGCTGGACCCGTTTCAGCGGTGTCGACAACCGCCTGATCTATCCTGGCAAAGGCCTCATCAACGCAGGCAAAAACGCTCCTTACCTCACCAACACCACCGAGGGTTACGGCTACATCGGCAACATCACCGTCAACGCCGAGCCCATCAAGGGCCTGAACGTAATGGCAGCTTACACCCGCACCGAGAGCAAGGAAATCTCCGGCCTGCCCGGCAGCGACCCTCTCTCCACATGGCAGGGCCTCTACACCGTCGACGGACCCAACTACGCAACGCTCCAGCGTTCACAGTATGTGGTTCCCGACAAGGTCATCGCATCCATCGACTATCACTTCCCCGTTCTTAACGGACAGTTCGGTTACGACATGGACTTCGGTCTCTTCTACACCGGTATGACCTCCAGCGGTTATTCCTACTGCTACACCAACGACATCAACGGTGACGGCATCAACAACGACCTGATGTACATCTATCCCAGTGGTAAGGATATTAACTGGAAAGATGCTACCACTGCCGATGCAAGCGCCAAGGCTTACGATGCATTCGTAGCACAGGATAGGTATCTGCGTACCCACAAGGGACAGTATGCCGAGGCTTATGCCGCACGTGCACCCTGGGTCAACCGTTTCGATTTCCGTTGGGCACACAACTTCACCTTCAAGTCCGGCAAGCAGGTCCACCTCCTCCAGTTCACGGTCGACCTCCTCAACGCAGGCAACCTGATCAACTCCAAGTGGGGCGTTTACAAGAACAGCGAGATTTGCGGCAACAACCGTGTTCTCAAGTATGAAGGTGTGAATGCAAGCAATGAGCCTACCTTCTCCTGGGCTACTGAAGCTACCAAGACCTATGACTACATAGTCAAGAGCACTCAGTGCTGGCAGCTCCAGTTCGGTCTTAGGTACAAGTTTAACTAATCCGGTTTCCGGTAGATCAAAGCGCGGCTCCGCGAGGGGCTGCGCTTTTTTTTGTTTTATTCCGTAGGAATACCTATATTTGAAAACTATAAAGCACAGTACAATATAACAACACAAAAACAATAACATCATGAAGTTTTCAAAATTCCTGGCAATCGCTGCAGTTGCAGCCCTTGCAATGCTTTCCTCCTGCGAAGAGAAGGAAGAACCCCTGGGAGCCGCGAGTATCTCGCTCGATCCCGTTGAGGTAAGCCTTACTTCCGAGGCAGGGGCCCATGCCACCGTAGATCTCACTGCAACCAGGCAGTGGACGGTGAACAACGTTCCCGACTGGCTTACGGTCACGCCCAACACCGGCGAAGGATCCAACAAGAAGCAGACGGTAACCCTTACCGCCAAATCCAACCCCGACATCGACCGCGATGCCAACATAACCTTCACGATCGGTTTCTCCGATGCCGTGCTGAAGGTGAAGCAGGCCGGCGAGGCCGGTTCTCTCGCGGAGTCTCTCATGTACAAGAATGACTTCGACAAGACCACATTCGAAAAGCCGTCTTCCGGCTGGCCTTATCTCGATGCGGTGGATCACTGGCGCAACGAAACCGGCAACGGCATCACCAATGTGGCCTATGAGTTCAGCGGCATGTCCGTGAGGAACAACGGACAGACTTCCGATCATGAGAAGTCCCTTTATGCCGGTTCCGGAAAGAACTTCCTGTTCTTCGGAAAGACCTCAACTTTCGCAGTCAAGAATATCGCGCTCAATGGAAAGACCAACCTCGCCCTGTCCTTCGGCGGTGAGCGTTACACTCAGGATGATAAAGACAATACCTACAATCCTGAAGAATTCAAAGTTTACGTGAGCGTGGACGGCATCAAGGGCGTGGAGCTTGTTCCCACGTTCAAGGATGGCACGGTGCCCGTGGGTACATGGAACCTGGCCACGATCAAGTTTGCCGTGCCTACAGGAACGGAAGCCGTCACGGTGGTGTTCAAGTGCGCCAACCTCAAGACGACGAGCACCGGCGGCGTATACCGTATCGACGACCTCCAGCTTGCAGCCTCGTCCGGAGGTGATCTGCTTGACCTGAGCAAGGCCGAGAATCTCGGTCTCGACCAGTCCGGCAACATTCCTGAAAGCGACGATGTTACCGATCTCGCCACTATCATCGCCAAGCCTGCGGGCAGCAGCGTAACCATTCTCAATGCCACCGTCACCGCGGTCAACACCAGAGGTTTCATCATTTCCGACGGCACCAATTCCATCTATGTCTACAAAGGCGATGATCCCGGTGTCAAGATCGGAGACAAGGTATCGATTATCGGTACGTTCAAGTACTATTTCGGTGAATATGAAATTACCGAACCTTCCTTCAAGACTACCGGCACGGCCACTCCGGTATATCCTACACCCGTAGAAATCGACAAGGACTTCCTCACCAGCGCAGTCAGGACCGCTGCTACCGACGAGGCTTCTACAGGATACAACGGACCTTGGTATCCCAAGTATGCCCATGTCCTTGCGAAGGCTCACATCGACACCGATGGAGGCCGTACCCAGTTCCTGGTCGACGGTTATGACGGATACATGTCCCTCGAACTCGCCGCATCCGCCATGTATCAGGATGCCGCCGGAGTTCAATGGGGCGAGGGCAATGCCGTGGAGATGACCGGTTACTATGTCGGTTGGGAGATTGATAAGCACTACCACAGGTTCCTCGCCATCAGTGTAACCGGCCAGGCCACCTATACTCCGATCGAGGCGGCAGTTGACGGCGACGACGTGTTTATCGCAAAGAACGTGGCTCACGACAACAATGTGACCAACGGCAATGTCCTTCCTAACCCAGTAGTGATGGATGGTTGCACCATCGGCTTCGATGGCGGCGGCAACAACGGCAAGTATTATGATACCGGCGCCGCCGTGCGCATCTACAAGGAAGGCGCCGTGAAGATCTCATCCAAGAGCAAGCCTATCGTCAAGATAGAATATCTGTTTGCTCCCAAGGATGACAGTGCAACTTATAACCCGGTCGAGGGTGATCTCGCAAAGCTCTTCACCGTTGGAGAGTATGCATGGGATGCCGACAAGAATGTCCTTACTTGGACTGGCAAGGCCATGGAAGTAATCCTTTCCTATCCTCTGACCTCGGGTAACTACCGCTTCCAGCAGATAGGTGTTACCTACGGCGAAGATGTCGAGGCACGCCTGAGCGCTACCCCTGTGGCAATCAGCGTAAGCGCAGAAGACACCACCGCGGTGTTTAAAGTGCAGTCGAATACCAGTTGGACTATCTCCAGCGATATAGACGCTTTCGTGGCAGATCCCGCATCCGGCGAGGGTGACAAGGAAATCGTCGTTAAATTCCCGAAGAACGAATCCACGGAAGTTCAGGTGGTTGCAAAACTCACGGTTACTGCGACCGGCTGCGATGATGTCGTGGTGACGATCACCCAGGACAAGGCCGTCGACATGAACCAGGCTACCGACCTCTCGACTATCACCGCAATGGTTACTGACGGTGCCGAAGTCAGCATCATCGGTGCGACCGTCGTTGCGGTAACCGCAAAGGGATGCGTCCTCTCCGACGGCACCAACCATGTGTATGTCTATAAGAACGGCGCTCCCGGAGTCGCTGTCGGCGACATCGTCAACGTAACCGGTAAGATCGGCTCGTACAATAAGGGCAAGCAGATTTCCAGCCCCACAATCACCAAGGTGAGCACCGGGACTCCTGTCTATGGTAATATTACTGAAATTACCACCCAGAACTACACAACGTTCTCCAACGAAAATAAGCATCCCGTATATGTTACCGTCGAGGCAACTCCCAAGAAGTCCGGCAATTACACCAACTTCTATATCGAGGATGACAAAGAGCCGTATGTGGAGGTTGTGAATCCGGTAAGCGGTTTCTACGATAAGATTGAAATCGGTGCCAAATACAAGATTACCGGCTTCCATACCGGTAAGGCTTCCAACCGCCACCAGGTTGTTTGCGTTTCCGCCGAGAAGATTGGCGAGGCTGCACCCTCACTCAAGGTTGAAAAGACCGCGATCGACGTGGCCGCATCTGCCACCAGTGTAACCGTCAATGTCACTTCGAACATTGCATGGACTGCAACTCTCACCTCCGGCACTGCGGAACTCGCAGGTGCTGATGGTGCCACCGGATCTTCCGTGACCGGCAACGGAGACGGGCGCTTCATGGTCGGCTTCGCAGCGAACGAAGACACGGAGAACGCCAAGACATACACCGTCACCCTCACCGGTGAGGGTGTGGAGAATGTGGTGGTTACCATTACCCAAGCCAAGAAGGTGGTTTCCCAGCCGGGAGATCCCGTAACGGTGTCGGTAAGCATGTCGGATATGGCAAAGAAATATTCCGCAACCACCAATGGCACGCAGGTCGGCTCTCTTGAACTGGCCACAGGCGTGGTGATGTCTGTCAATACTGACGGAAACAATGGTAAATTCTATAGCAATGGTGCCGAATGGCGTTTGTACCAGACCAATAGCCCCATTGTCCAGATCACTGTTCCGGAAACAAATCAGCTCGTTTCCGTGAAATTTACCTATACCCAGTCCAATGGCGGCACCCTCGTAGATGCGTCCGGAGCTAACGTGGCATCTGACAGCGTCGTGAGTGTAAGCGGATCGACGGCTAAATTCTCCGTGACATCTACGACCGGGGCCACAAATGGCCAAGTTAAAATGACAGCCGTTACAGTTGTTTACAAGTAAATGCTGAATCCTTCGGCCAGGCATCTCTCTCTGTCGGTGACAGCGCTTCTGGCGCTGTCACTGGCAGTCGTTTCATGCGGAGGTCTCGGCCAGAAGGAAAACGCCACTCCGCCGTCCGTGACGGTAGAGGAGGGCAAGGAATACCTGAGCCAGGCGGGCGAGGACGTGTTCATCTTCGTCAAATCCGAAACGGACTGGGTGCTGAAACTCAGCTACGACGGCGAGACGGCGGAATGGGCGTCCCTCACAAATTATTCCGGCACGGGCGATTCCGGGGCCCAGCTCCTCACGTGCAAGGCCAATCCAAAGGAGACCGAGAGAGCCGTTACGCTTACCGTATACGACAAGTACGGCATTGCGTCCATCGACATCTTCCAGAAGGGTACGAAGAGCGACCAGCCGTCCGACGTGCGCAATGGCACGCCCACGGCGTCCCCGAAGTGGCTCGAGCTGCCCGCGACGAATGCCTCCGACGGCATGGATTTCTATCATCATCCCATGACGGTAGATGGCAAGAAGACCCGTAACTTCTCTTATTATTACGATTATACGTCCCGCCTTGCCATATGGGTGGCATATCCGCTAAACAGTGTCCTCATCGGGGGAACCGGCCAGCGCAGCGAGGCTTGGGGACCGGATCCGCTGATGCCGGAATCCGACCAGGCCATCATCACCAACGGCAACTATAGCGGTTTGAGAGGCATGAACCGCGGGCATCAGATTCCGTCTGCCGACCGCTACCGTCCCCTTGCAAACAGGGAGACTTTCTACGGAACCAACATGACCCCTCAGCTTGGATCGTTCAATTCCGGGGTGTGGGCGAAACTCGAAGACCGGGTACGGGCATGGGCGAAATCCTGCGATACCCTGTATGTGGTAACCGGATGCGTAGTCAAGCCGGAAAGAAAGGATAATTATGGTGTCGCATCGGACAACAAAGGCAAGAGTGTCATAGCCCCTTACGCATACTTTAAAGCTGTTCTTCGTTACAACCCGAACGGCACTTTCGGGCATTCCGGCTATAACGCGTGCGCCATCTTCCTCGAGCACAACGCCGATAACGCCAGCCGTTCGGTCAACCGCAGCATGGCGATGTCCATCCGGGAACTCGAACGCAAGACCGGAATAGATTTCTTCGTAAACCTCCCGGCGCTAGTGGGCGCTTCGGTGGCAGAAACCATCGAAACGGAAGATCCCACGGCGCTGTCTTACTGGTGGTCAACAAATTAAAAACGAACGATATGAAAAAACGTCTTCTGACAGTCCTTTTCATCTTTCTCGCCGTCACGGCAGCATTCGCCCAGGGAAAGGGGCGGACGAGCCGCGTGATAGGGTTCTACAATCTCGAGAACCTTTTCGACACATATCACGACGAGGGTAAAAACGATTATCAGTATCTGCCCGACGGTCAGAACCAGTGGACCGAGGCGAAATACACCAAGAAGCTCCACAACATGGCCACGGTGATCAAGGCCATGAAGGAGGATAACGGCTGCTGGCATGCCATCCTTGGCGTGAGCGAGGTGGAGAACCGCCACGTGCTCGAAGACCTGGTGAACCAGCCCGAGATCGCGGACGCGAACTACCAGATCGTCCATTACGACAGTCCGGACCGCCGCGGCGTGGACGTGGCCCTGTTCTACAAGCCGGAGCTTTTCACCATGCTGGCGAGCGAGGCCATCCCCTTCACCTTCGACGGCTCCGAAATCGACTTCAGCGCCTGGACCCAGGAGGAGAAGGATAATTTCCGCACCCGCGACGTCCTCATGGTCAGAGGCCTTCTGGACGGTGAGATGTTCGCCATCTTCGTGGCCCACCTGCCTTCCCGTCTCGGCGGCAAGGGCGCCGACCTCCGTCCCCGCGGAGCGGAAATCATCTACAAGAGGGCCATCGAACTCCAGAACGAGTTCCCCGGCATCAAGATAGTGGTGATGGGCGACATGAACGACAATCCTTCCGATCCCAGCATGGTCAAGTTCATGCATGGTAAGGAAAAGATAAACGAGGTTGGTCCGGAGGATTTCTTCTCACCCTTCCTCAGCATGCTCAAGGCAGGCTACAGCTCGCTTTACTACCGTGGCGAGACTAACATCTACGACATCATCCTTGTGAACAGCAACCTGGTGAACGTGAAGGACGGAACCTTCGCCATCAGGCCCATAGTCAAGAACAAGTTCTACGGTCGCATCTTCAGCAAGCCGTTCATGACCCAGCAGAAGGGCCAGTACAAGGGCACCCCGTTCCGTACTTTCTCCGGAGGCGCCTTCGTGG
This sequence comes from Bacteroidales bacterium, assembly GCA_016283985.1. The sequence goes on from JAEENZ010000193.1 coordinate 14,426, forward strand.
GAGGCTATTCCGACCACTATCCTACTTATATAGTAGTCACCAAGTAGTAATCACTGCATTATGCGTAAACTGATATTACTCATTACCGCGCTCCTCGCTTCGGCGGTCCTCTTTGCAAAGGAGGATCCTACCGGAGGAGTGAAGGGTACGGTCATCAGCCGCAACGACCGCCAGCCGGTCGAGAACGCCAGGCTGATACTGTATCGCGGAGCGGCCCAGGTGGCAGAGGCCACTACCGCGGCCGACGGCACCTTCCTCATCGAGAATCTGGCCGACGGCATGTATTCCCTCGTCATCGAGGCTCCCGATTACCTGCAGCAGCAGGTGGGCGTCACCGTGAACGACGGATACGTTAAGAACATGTTCAACCTTTCGCTCTCCGGGGCGCAGAAGGCCGAAGAACTCGACGATGCCGCCAGCAATGAGTTCGACATGGACGACAGCGGATTCAACGACAACTCGGCCGTCCTGTTCGACTCCAACGACATCTTCTCCAACATCGTCGGATTCGGTTTCTCGTCCGTGCGTTTCAAGCAGAGGGGCTACAACAGCGAGTCGCAGGAGGTCTATCTGGCGGGCGTCAAGCTCAACGATGCCCTTACCGGATACGGCCCGTTCTCCCTCTGGAGCGGCCTGAACGAGGCGATGCGCAGCAAGGATACTTCCGTCGGCATGGATGCCACCGACTATACCATAGGCGGATACAACGGCACTACCAACATCGACGGAACCGCATCGGCGGTACGTAAGGGCCTGCGCGGAAGCGTGCTCACCAACAGCACCCTCTATCGCCTGCGCCTCATGGCCTCGTACGCCACCGGAATCATGGACAACGGATGGGCCTTTGCGGCGAACGTCTCCGCCCGTCTCGGCGGCAACGACTGGATCGACGGCGTGTACTACCGCTCCTTCGCCTATTATCTCGCGGCCGACAAGTACTTCGGCGACGGTCATAAGCTGAGCGCGGTGTTTTTCGCCACTCCGGGCCAGAGGGGAGCGCAGAACGCATCCACCCAGGAAGTCTACGACCTGGTGGGTACCAACATGTACAATTCCAACTGGGGATATCAGAATGGCACGGTGCGCAATGCCCGCGTCCGTAAGACCAATGAGCCCATCGCTTTCCTGAAGTATGACTACAACCCTTCCGACAGGTTCTCGCTGACGGCCACCCTGCTTTACCGCTTCGGTAAGAACGGATACACGGCCCTTGACTGGTACGACGCCCAGGATCCCAGGCCGGACTACTACCGGAACCTGCCGTCATACTTCTTCATGACCAACTCCGACTACGGCCGGGCCAATTTCGTGAAGTATGCCGCGGCCCAGGAGGTCTGGACACATCCTGCGGATTATCCTAATGCCGTCCATGTCAACTGGGACCGTCTCTACAACGTAAACCGCCAGAATATCGAATCCAACGGCGCCCGTTCCAAGTATGTTCAGGAGGAACGCCACGTGGACCAGCGCGACCTCAACTTCGTGCTTGACGGCAAATGGCGTCCCTTCAATTGGATGACGCTGGTCGGCGGCGGCCAGATCAAGGTCAACCGCACCCACTACTACAAGCAGTTGGCCGACCTGCTCGGCGGAGAATACTATGTGAACATCGACAATTTCGCCGAGAGGGAGTTCGGCTCCGAAGCATATAAGCTCCAGAACGACCTCGACTACTATCTCTCCCACGGCGGCAAGTCCGAGATCCTTCACGAAGGGGATGTCTACGGCTACGATTACATGGCCAACGTGCGTTCGCTCAACATCTGGGGCAACATGATCCTCTCCTTCGGCAACCTCAGCGCCAGCTTCGGCGGACGCATCGGCGTCACCGGGCTCTGGAGGGAAGGTCTCGTGCGCAAGGGCCTCTTCCCGGGCACCAAGAGCGAGCTGGATGACCTGAACAAGCGCTACGGCACGTCCATGACTCCTGTCATCGACCCGGTCACCGGCAGGGAGGTCACTTCCTTCGGCAGGTCGAAGACCGTCATCAAACCCACCGGCGCGGTCAAGGCCAACCTCAACTACGTCATCGGGGGTAACATGAGGGTGTACGCGAACGTTGGATATTTCCGCGATGCGCCTACCTTCAACCAGTCCTTCGTATCGGCCCGTACCCGCAATACGGTCACGCCCGGCCTGACCAGCATCAAGTCCCTGTCTTCCGATATCAACTGGCAGTATTCAGGCGGCGGCTACAACGCCCGTGTTTCTGCATACTACACCAAGATCTGGGACCAGAGCAAGGTTATGAGCGCCTACGACGACATCCAGAACGCCTTCTCCAACTATGTGCTGACAGGCATCGACGAACAGCACTACGGTGTTGAGCTCGGATTCAAGGTGCCCACACCCCTGCAGAATCTCTTCGTGCAGGGTGCGGTATCTGCCGGACGGGCTGAGTACATCTCGACTCCGATGATGACCCAGACCATCGACAACAGCGCCGAGCCCGTGAGCTTCGGCGGCAAGACCATAATCCCCGTGAGTTACTGGTCGCAGAGTCCGGTCTACGTGAAGGACGCTGCCGGCAATCCGACAGCACAGGTGGAACGTTACCAGAAACACTATCTGCCCTCCACCCCTCAGATTGCATCGTCGATCGGCCTGAACTACAGCATCAACTACTGGTTCATCGAGGCGGACTGCCAGTATTTCGGAGAGTCCTACCTCGACATGAATCCTCTCTACCGCACCGACTACGCCACCGCGGGTCCCGACGGCATCATCACTCCGAAGGAGATAGAATACATGACCACCCAGGAGAAGTTCGATCCGGTTTTCCTGATGAACATTTCTGTGGGCAAGAGCTGGTACATCCGCTACAAATACCAGCTGGGCTTCTCGCTCAACGCTCGCAACCTCCTGAACAACACCGCGGTGAAGACCGGCGGTTACGAGCAGACCCGCATGGTGGACAACACCGTCTCCAAGGAGCAGTACTACAAGTTCGACCCCAAGTACTTCTACATGGCGGGATTCAACTACATGCTTAACGTTTATTTCAGATTCTAAGGTTATGAAGAAGATCATCATTGCATTCGCGGCCCTCGCGGCCCTCGTTTCCTGCCAGAGTCTGATTGAGGAATGGCAGCCGGTGCTCGGCAGTGCCAAGGAGCCCGCCGATGAGGTGCTGGTGAACTACGATAACCGTGTCACCCACACCATCGCCCAGCTCAAGGCCATGTACACCACGTCCAAGACACCCATAAAGATAGAGGAGAGCGTATGGATCAAGGGTCAGGTCATCTCTTCCGACCGTACCGGCAACGTGTACCGCGAGCTCTACATCCAGGACGGCTCCGGTGTTCTGGATGTCAAGGTCGGACGCAGTTCCATGTATTCCGACTACCATCTCGGGCAGTGGATATACATCTACGCCACAGGACTTACCCTCGGTGAGTACGACGGCACCCTCCAGTTGGGTGTGAAGGCCGATACCAGCGGCCCCAATGCCGACTACGAGGTGGCATATATCGACACCCAGCTCCTTATCGACACCCATATCTTCAAGGGTGCGATGGCGGAAAGGATACTCCCCATAGAGGTCACGCCCGAGCAGATCAAGGCGGCCGTCACCGAAGGCAAGCAGTCTCCGCTCTGGGGCCGCTATGTCTATGTGAAGGACCTCACCTACGGCTGCAAGAAGGATTATTACACCCATGTGGATGAAAAGGTATTCTTCTTCATCTACAAGGATCCGAACGCCAAGGACAAGAAAGCCTCCACCAACCGTTTCTTCTTCTCCGACGGTACCTATAGCGTAAACCGCTGGGCCATCACCAAGAATCGCATGAGCATTTATCTCAAGGAGGGAAGGCTGGACAAAGGCTTCAACTGGGCCTCTGACGGAGCCCTCCATTCCGACCGTTACGATGATCCGCTGGGCGAGGGCATCGAAGCCAACCTCAAGGCTTATGCCGAGGAACAGCAGAGCATGGGACATACCCTCACCGACGCCGAGAAGGCGGCCTATCGTCAGTCCGTGCGCGACGAGATCGTCCGCAATGCGGGCGCCCAGTCCATCAGCCAGTACTTCCTGCTGCCGAACAATCAGGATCTTGCCATACGCTCGAGCGGCTACGGCCGTTTCGCCGACAAGCTCATCCCGGCCGCAATCCTCGGGCGCAAGGACTACGACGATCCTTCTATCTCGTATGCAAAGAATCCCGCCTGCGTCCTGGGACTCATCAATCTGTACGTGGCGTCTTCGGGCAGCACTCCCCAGATCACCTTCGTGGAGGATCCTAACGAGGAGCTGTCGGAAGAAATGTCATACGTGCCGGCTACATATGTGAATGCCGATTACACCCTCAAGGAGGGCTACCAGACCGTTAAAGTTAACAGGGTTCTCTCTTACGACCGCAAGGACGTGAACGGAACCAATCATGGGAGAGTAGAATGATGAAAAAGAATTTAGTTTTTGTATTTGCAACATTGCTTATGCTTGCATCCTGCCACACTAATCCCTTCCTCACGGAATGGGATACCCCTTATGGGATTCCTCCTTTCGACAAGATAAAGACATCCGACTATATCCCCGCCATCAAGGCCGGCATAGCCGAGCAGCAGGCTGAGATAGATGCCATCACGGCGTGTGAGGAGGCTCCCACCTTCGAGAATACCATTGCGCCCCTGGAGCTTTCCGGGCGCATCCTCGCAAAGGTGAGCGGAGTTCTCTACAATGTGGCCGAGACCGACCGCACCGATGCCCTCGACAAGGTCGTGGAGAAATCCATCCCGCTGCTGAGCGAGCACGAGGCCAACATCTCCTTCAACAAGGCTCTCTACGAGCGCATCGCAGCTATCTGGAACGGGGACCAGAGCGGCCTCACCCGCGAGCAGCAGATGGTGCTGAAGAAGCACTACGAGAGCTTCGAGCGCGAGGGAATCGGCCTGCCGGAAGAGCAGCAGGACCGCCTTCGCGTGATAAACTCCGAGATCGCGGCCATGACACAGAAGATAGGCAACAACATCCTTGCTGAGAGCAACGCCTTCAAGGATAAGTTCGGCTTCAGCGTGAGCGCATATCCGGACAGGATGACCACCACCGCCGACCGCGAGCTGCGCAAGCAGTATTATGAGGCCTACACCACCCGCGGCCATCACGGCAACGAGAACGACAACGCCCTGCTTGTGATCGAGGTTCTGCGTCTCCGTCAGGAGAAGGCCAAGATGCTGGGATTCCCCAGCTCCGCCGCCTACACTCTGGACAACAAGATGGCGAAGGATCCTGCTACCGTCGATAATTTCCTGCGCGGCATCATGAAGGCATCCACCGCCAGGGCGCGTGAGGAAATCGTCGACATGCAGAAGGTTATGGACGAGGATATCGCCGCCGGCGTGCTTCCTGCAGGCTCCAAGATCGAGCCTTGGGATTGGTGGTACTATGCCGAGAAGGTACGCAAGGTCAAGTACGACCTCGACGACGAGGAAGTGAAGCCTTACTTCCAGAAAGATTCCGTCCGCAACGGCATCTTCAAAGCCGCAAAGTGGCTCTATGGCGTGAATTTCGAGAAACTCGAAGGCGTGCCCGCATACAACAAGGACTGCGTCGATACCTGGAAACTCACCTATGATGACGGTTCTCTGATTGGTATCTTCACCACCGACTATCTGCCCCGCGACAGCAAGCGCGGCGGCGCATGGATGAACAATGTCCGCGAGCAGTATGTGGATGCCGAGGGCAATGACGTGCGTCCCATCATCGTGAACGTAGGCAACCTTGCCGAGAACATGAACGTGGACCAGGTGCAGACCGTCTTCCACGAATTCGGCCATGCCTTGCACGGTCTGCTCACCAAGTGCAACTATCCTTCCGTGAGCGGCACGAACGTCACCCGCGACTTCGTGGAGATGTTCAGCCAGTTCAACGAGAACTGGGCCTTCCAGCCCGAACTGCTTGCGCTTTATGCCAAGAATGCAGAGGGCGAGGTCATCCCCGCCGCACTCGTTGATAAGATCAACAACTCCCTCAAGTTCAACCAGGGCTTCATGACCACCGAACTCTGCGCCGCTTCGATCCTGGATCTCAAGTGGCACGAGCTGGCGGACATTCCCGAGGGACTGGATACCCGTGAAGCCGCCACCGACTTCATCGATGCATTCGAGGCGAAACTCGCCGAACTCATCGGCCTGAATCCCGAGATCACCTACCGCTACCGCACCACCTACTTCAACCATATCTTCTCCAGCGGCTACAACACCGGCTATTATGGTTACCTCTGGAGCGAGGTTCTGGACAAGGATGCCTTCAGCATCTTCGAGGCATCTCCTAACGGACCGTTTGATCTTGAGCTCGCAAAGAAGTTCAAGGAGACCTTCCTGGAGAAGGGTGGCAGCGAAGAGCCCATGGTGCTCTTCAAGAGTTTCGCCGGCCGTGAGCCCGACTCGCATGCATTCCTCGTAGGCCGCGGACTGCTGTAGCGAAACCGCTTGCAATTAATGATAAAACCCCAAAAGTTGACGACTTTTGGGGTTTTATATTTTAAAGATAGGTGGATTATTTCGCTTTGCCCTGATTGGCAACGGCTGCCTGCTTGGCGGCGAGTTCGTCGGGATCGGCGAGGTAGTAATCGCGGACAAGATTCAGGTCGTCGTCGAATTCAAACACATACGGCACTGCCGTGGGGATGTTCAGTTTGACGATATCAGCATCGGAGATGCCCTTGAGGTGCTTCACCACGCCGCGGAGGCTGTTGCCATGGGCGACCACGATGATGTTGTCCACAGTCTTGAGCTTGGGGAAGATTTCGCACTCCCAGAAAGGCATGACGCGCTCGATGCACTGCTTGAGGGCCTCGGTGCGGGGCACATACTGGTCGGGAACGTCCGCATAGCGGGGATCCTGAGTTGCGGAGTTAGGATCTGCATCGGGAAGAGGGAGGGGCTCCACGTCGTAGCTGCGGCGCCAGATGAGCACCTGCTCGTCGCCGTACTTGGCAGCGGTCTCGGCTTTGTTGAGGCCCTGAAGCATTCCGTAGTGCTTCTCGTTGAGGCGCCAGCTCTTCTCGACCGGAATCCAGTCGAGGTCCATCGCATCCAGCACGTTGTTGAGGGTCTTAACGGCCCTCTTCAGGTATGAAGTGTAGGCGATGTCGAATTTGAACCCTGCTTCTTTCAAAGCCTTGCCGGCATCCAGAGCCTCCTGGAGGCCTTTCTCACTTAAATCAACGTTGGTCCATCCGGTGAACCTGTTTTCTTTGTTCCACTGGCTCTCGCCGTGGCGCACTAGAACGATATTCTTCATATTAATAAATGATTGATAGTCAAAAGTTGCACAAAGATAGCCAAAAATAGTTAAAGTCGGAATAAAGATTCCGGCACGTGAAAATCGGGCTCAGGGGTATGCGGGTCCACGAGGGTGTACCAATGTATGTCGCCGGAGTCCGTTGCATCCGCCCGGTAGAGGCCGATGTAAAGGGGCCCTTCCGGCTGCACGCCCAGGCCCTTCAGGAATCCGTAGGGGAAGGATACCTCCACGCGGTAGCCGTCCGGCAGAATCGCGGTGCGGGTAGAGATACCGGAATCCCATTCAAAACCGAAATTCCTGTAGAAAGAGTTCTTATAGTCCATCACTTTCCCTTCCGGATCCATCTCGAAACCGTAATACTGTTTCATTTCTGGGTCGCAGCTGATGAAAAGCTCCGCCCGGTCGCTTCCGTCCACGGTCCGTTCACCCTCTCCCCGGCAGACCGTGAGAGTGGAATCCTTCACGTCGAAACGGAACTCGAGGGCATCTGCGCTTCGGCAGAAAGAAACCTTTGTGGCATCTTCCAGCCCATACCAGGGATCGTTCAGGTGGGGATAATGCCGGAAAGATTCCAGCATCTGCCCGTATTCTTCGATGGGGGCGGTGGAAGGGAAGCGCTCGAAATATTCGGCATCCATGTACACGGCGAAGGAGGTGACGTTGCGCAGACCGTATCCGGCATAGGTCGCAAGGTCGCTGGCGCAGACGTCCGGATGCCAGGGGAGTTCCACCGCAGGGCGTTTCCAGCGGCTGAAAAGGGATACATCCACCCAGTATTCCAGCACCACCGCATCCTCCGCAGGGAAGACCACCAGATTCTCTTCCAGCCAGCGCAGGTTGTCGCCGTTGGTGACCGGATATCCGCGCGGGCAGAGCGCATCCTCCTGAGTCAGAGGCACATCCCACGAACGGTAGATGGGCGCGAATTCCAGGAAGATGCCTTCGTCCGGCACGACCTTCCTTGGCGCGGGCATGAAGAAAGAGTAGGCCAGATGCGCCAGCTTCGCCCGCGGATCCACCTTGCGGATTTCCCGGAGCATGCGATTCTCGACTATCAGCGCCTGCTCGCTGGGAGAGTAAGCCGCGCATTCAGGGCACTGGCAGACGGGTTTATTGTCGTCCAGCCAGAAATAATAACGGTGATTCCCTGGTTTCAGTATTTTGGCGAACTTCGCTGCGTTGGCGGCGATTATATCCAGGGCCTTTTCTGAGTGCACGCAGCAGTTGAAATCCGCCGTGCGCGTGCCGTCGGCGTCCATTCGGAACATGGTGGAATCTTCGCTGAACAACTCGCGGGGAAGGAGTTCCCCCATCGCGTGCAGCTGATGTTCTACGGTTATACCGTATTTGCGACATTTGCGCCGGAACTGCTTTCCTTCCGGGCTTGCCATGAATGCAGCGACTTCCGATGGCGTGACGTGGGTTCCTATGGTGTTGATGCCCGAATGCTTCGCCAGTTCCGGCCAGTCCACCTCCGCCAGCTCCTTGGTGCTCAGCACGACACCGCGCATCTGCCACCAGTTGTCCTGCGCGGTTTCAGCCTGCCTGCAGCCCGGGAAGAGGCTCAGGCAAAGGATAACCGCGTATAAGCTCCTGATTTTCAAGATGCTACAGATGCGTGGTGAGAAGCTTCAATCCCTGGCTTGCGGGCTCGAAGTTTATGGATTTCTCGCCCATTGCCAGCACGGCCTCGCCTGCCTTTACGGGCGTTCCACCGATGCGGCCTTCGCCCTCGAGTGCCATCACAATGTAGAAGTTGTCCGGCACGGAGGTCAGGCCTTCCAGGTTGACTGTGAGCGGTTTGGTCAGTTCGTAGACATCCGTCGTAAAGTACTGGCATCTGGCCACTTCCACGCCGGCGTTCTCCTTGCGCTCGTAGGGCGTCTTGTATTCCGGATATACCTTATAATCAATGACATCCTTCGCCTCCTGCGTGTGCAGCTGGCGCGGCTTGCCGTCCAGCCCGGGACGGTTGTAGTCGAAGATGCGGTAGGTGATGTCGGAGGTCTCCTGGATCTCGGCCAGATAGCATCCGCCGCAGATGGCGTGGATGCGCCCTGCAGGCAGGAAGTAGACATCTCCCGGCGCAACCTTGTGGTCTGCAAGCACTTCGGTGATGCGTCCCTCGGCCACCAGGCGCACGTAATCATCCTTATCTATCTCCTTGGACAGGCCTGCGAGCAGATGCGCGCCTTCGGCCGCGCCGATGATGTACCACATCTCGGTCTTGCCGCGGCATCCGTGGCGCTGCGCCGCCACCTCGTCGTTCGGGTGCACCTGGATGCTCAAGTCTTTCTTCGCATCGATAAACTTGATGAGAAGCGGGAACTCCTTGCCGTAGAGTTCGTTGAGGGTCTTGCCGTCGGCCGGGCCGCCAACCACCTTGGTTTCGTTGCCCTTTACGCCGGACAGCACCCAGTTTTCGGTGCCCCACACCAGCGTCTTCAGTATTGGTTCGAATTTGTAGATCATTATAGCCTGTCGCTTAAGTATTTGTGTATCAGCAACTTCCTGGAAACAAATCGGTTAAATTTGCCGATTTGTTTTCGGGAAAACATTGACTATCAATCATTTGCGTGCCAGGATACGCAGTAGCAATCGTACAGCACGAAGGCCGACGCTGCTCCAGCCGAGGTAATCCGTGCTGTTGTCCTGCAGGCGGACATCAAGCAGCTCCTCGCTGCGCACCAGGTCCTCATAATCCTTCTTGCCGCTCAGGTTATGCGCGAACTCGTCGCGGAACATCTTCTTGCGGCAAAGGAACAGAATAAGCAGAATCAGCAAAAGCGCTCCGCAGACAATCAGTGCCCCGAGGGCATAATTGTCCAGCCATTTCCCAAGGAACAGGGTGCCTGCCAGCACGAGTACGGTGAGGAACAGAAGGGCCACGGCGATTATCAGTATCCACGAAAGGACTGCGCCCAGGGCTTTGGATGCGCTGTCGCTGCCTTTCAGCTTGAGCTGCTCTATCCGCAGGTCTACATAATCCTTGGTATTCATACCGTCTCCGGCTCCTCCGCCGGCTTATCTTTTTTGTCCAATGCGTCCTCCAGGGCGTCGAGGCCCTTGGAGACGGTCTCCATAACGGTTTCGGCCACTTCGCCGGCCTTGTTCTTCGCCTTTTCCGCGATGTCACCCGCGGCCTGCTTCACGCGTTCTGCATCTTCCTTACCCTTGTCGGAAAGAAGGTATGCGGCTGCTACCGCACCAAGTGCGGCACCTGCCAGGAAACTGAAAAAAGAATTGCTTGCCATATTATCGTAGATTTTCAACCAGTTCATAATCCAGAAGCCTCTGCTCGAGGTTTGCGTTCTTCACGCGGATGCGCACCGGATCCCCAAGACGGAAGATCTTGTGGGTGCGCTTGCCTACCAGGCGGTAACGCTCTTCGTCGAATTCGTAGAAATCCGACCGTATCTCGCGAAGCGACACCATTCCCTCTACCTTGCTGGGCTCGATTTCCACATACATGCCCCACTCCGTCACGCCGGACACGTGCCCGTCGAACTCCATTCCCACCTTGTCTTGCATGTATTCCACCAGTTTGTACTTGATGCTGGTGCGCTCCGCATCCGCGGCCACCACCTCCCGGTCGGATGCGTGCTGGCACTCGATCTCGTAGAAGCCCTTGTTGGCGCTCTCCTTGCCTGCCAGATACAGGGTCAGGAGACGATGGACCATGAGGTCGGGATAGCGGCGGATGGGGGATGTGAAGTGGGTATAGAAGTCGAAGGCGAGGCCGTAGTGGCCGATGTTCTCGGTGCTGTAGCATGCCTTGGCCATCGACCGCAGGGCGATATCCTCGAAGGCGGCCAGTTCGGGCTTGCCGGCGGCGGCCTTCATGAGGGCGTTGATGCTCCTGGCGGTCGCACGGCCTTCGAAGGAATTCTCCATCTTGTAGCCGAAGCCTTTGGCGAAGCGCTTCAGGCTCTCAAGTTTCTCTGTATTAGGCACATCGTGGATGCGGTAGACAAAGGTCTTGGCGTTCTTCGCCGCCACGCCGTTCATCTGCCCCCCGGTGGCCACGAACTCTGCCACCGTGCGGTTGGCCAGCAGCATGAACTCCTCGATCAGCCAGTTGGCCTCCTTGCTCACCTTTTCATATACATTGATAGGCCGTCCCTTCTCATCCACCTCCACCTTCATCTCCGGCCTGTCGAAATCCACCGCCCCCGCCTTGAACCTCTTCTCCTTGAACTTGGCCGCCAGGTCATTCAGGACGGTTATCGCTTCGCATAGTGTCTGGTCTGCGGGGGATGTACTCTCACAGGACCTACGCCACCCTCGGCTTAGAGGGAGGGGCCCATCGCCCTCGATGGGAGGGGCGGAGCTTTGCGGAGCGGTCGGTGAGGGTACATCCCCCGCAGACCCCTCGATGATCTGTTGCGCCTGATCATAATCCAACCGGAAATCCGAATTGATGACCGTCCGGCCGATCCAGCGGCTCTTGATTTCGGCCTTCGGAGTAATCTCGAACACGGCCGCATAGGTGAGTTTATCTTCGTGCGGCCTCAAGGAACAGAGTTTGTTGCAGAGTTTTTCCGGCAGCATAGGCACGGTGCGGTCTACCAGATACACGCTGGTGCCGCGCTCGCGGGCCTCTTTGTCTACCGCCGAGCCAGGCTTCACGTAATAGGATACATCGGCGATGTGCACGCCCACCTCATAGTTGCCATTGGAGAGCTTTCGAAACGAAAGTGCATCGTCGAAGTCCTTAGCATCGGCAGGGTCTATAGTAAAGGTAAAGACGTTCCGGAAGTCCTTGCGGCCCTTCAGGTCAGCGGCTGTAATATCCTCGGAGATACTGTCTGCCGCATCCTCCACCTCCTTCTCGAAGCGGTATGGGAGATTGAACTCCGCCAGGATGGCGTGCATCTCGGTATTGTTCTCGCCGGGCATGCCCAGCACGTCGACTATGTGCCCGATGGGGGAGTAATCCCCGCGTCCCCATCTGTCCACCACGGCGGAAACCTTCATCCCGCGCTTTGCGCCGAGCCGGGCTCCTTCTTCCGCATCCACCTCTATATCATAGGGCATGTTCTTGCTCTGCATCATCACCCAGGCCTGGGCGCCCACGGTGTGGTAGATGCCCACGAACTGCTTGCCGCTGCGCTGAACTATCTCCACAACCTCGCCCTCGCGCTTGCGTACGGCGCGGTCTCCGGCCCTCTGGGCTGCCTTGACCCCGCCTTGCTTGGTAACGGCCACCTTCACTATGTCGCCGTCCAGGGCATTCCGGGTCTTGGACGCCTTCACGAAAATGTCGTCATCCTGCCCGTCCACCGTCACGAAGATGAACCCCTCGCGGGTCATCTGAACGCGCCCCTCGAATACTGGCACGCTCTTTCTTACTTTGCCGGAACCTTTCCGGCCGCTGCTTTTCCTTTTACTCATAACATACAAAGTTACTACAAAAATCTTGCATTTTTCTTATCTTTGCCATGACCAACGATTCGATTTCAATGAAAAGATTCTTCTGCATCCTCATTGCCGTATTCGGCCTCACTGCAGCGCTTGCCCAGCAGACCCCCGACAAGGTCCGTCCCATCTGCGGCCCCATCATCGAGAACCCCACCACCACCGGCTTCACGGTAGTCTGGGAAACCAACATGGATGCCATCGGCTGGGTGGAGGTCGCCCCGGACGACGGCTCCCATTTCTACAACAGGGACCGCACGAAATACTACGACCTTCGCGGACACGGCAACCAGGTCATAAGCAACATCCACAAGATCCGGGTGGACGGCCTCAAGCCGGGCACGAAGTACCGCTATCGCATCATGATGAAGGGAGTAAAGAGCTTCGAGGGCCCTTCGAACGTGGCTTACACCCGACCTTGGGGAAGCGATGTTTACAGGAAGAATCCCTACACGACCAGCACTCTTAAAGAGAATTACGACCAGGTCCGTTTCGATGTCTACAACGACATCCACCAGAAGGATTCCATCCTGAACGTCCTGATGCAGGTGGCCGAGCCAGATGAACTCGACTTCGTGGTTTTCAACGGCGATATGGTGAGTTCCATGGCCTGGAAAGAGAAGATCAGGGAGATGTTCCTTACTACCGGGGCCGCCAACCTCCAGGGCCGCATCCCTCTTTATCTGCAGCGCGGCAACCATGAGTTCCGTGGCAAGGACAGCAAGTACTGGTTCGACTACATCGACGGCGAACAGTACTGCACGGCTTCCTACGGCAAGTTCTTCTTCATCTTCCTTGATACAGGAGAGGATAAGCCGGACAACGATATTGAGTACGCCGGCACGATGCTTCTGGATCCCTATCTGCAGGCCCAGGCGAAATGGCTGGAAGATGTCGTGAATAGCCCAGAGTGCAAGAATGCGGCGGTGCGCATAGTTTTCGGCCACATCCCTCCCCGCAAGGGCGGATGGCATGGGGATGAGAACGTGAACGACTATTTCGTGCCCATCCTGAACAAGGCTGGCATAAGCCTGATGCTATGCGGACATCTGCACGAATGGCAGGTTTATGAACCTGGCAAAGTGTCAGATGCCAATTTCCCCGTGGTCGTGAACAGCAACTGCGAGCGCCTCGAGGTCACGGCAGGCAAAAAAGAAATTACCCTCAAGGCTTTCAGCCCCAAGGGTAAAGAAACTCACAGCTACTCCTGCAAGACCCGTTAGTCCTGCTTAGAATATCAGGGACCAAAGCTTTAGAATAATCTTCCAGAGCCACTTGAAGAGCATAATCCCAAGCATTATGGCATAGAATGCTATAATGAGCATGATCTTCAGTATCTGTCCGGCCAGCCAGAACACCCTTGCAGTAATTGCTGAGAAGCCCAGGTAATTGAGCCCAAGCATCACTACGAGGATACCGACGGCAATCAGCAGATACAGCCCCATGCCTTTGAAGACGTAGCCGAATACGGTAGCGTGGCGTTCCCGGCTATGGTCATTCTCATTTACCGTGAATTTGGCAAACCAGAGCAGTCCGAGGAACAGGATGCACTGCACTGCGGGAACCCATCCATACGGAGCCCAGTTGGGATCGTTGATGAAGTGGGCATAGCGCAGCACAGGGTTGAAGTCGCTGTAGAAATTATATATGAAAGGAGTGCCGACAAGGGCGAACAGCCAGAACATCAGGTCGTTGCCCAGATTGTACATGATATTCAGATGACGCCCCACCTTGGACTCCAGGCCGTAAACGTGGCCGTCTATACCATAGACATTCAGCTTTTCGACCTGTTCCAGAAGTGCCCTGGCCTTCACGGTGCCAACGCCACCTATCTTCTTGTTGGCTTCCTTCATCCACTTTTCCGCGAGATCGGTTATGGGAGATGTCTCGGGGAAGAAACGCTCCCCTCCGAGGCCTGAGGTTATACAGCCGTTGTAGGTCTTTCCCTGATATGTGTATTGCACCCACCACACTTCGATCCTGTCTATCTCAGCCTCCTGGAAAAGGATGTGGCAGCCGCCGCCCACGGGGAGTGCGTGCTTGTCTATAAAGCCGTTGAGTGTGCCGGCGATTTCGCGGTCTTCCGAGAATACGCCTTCCTGAATCCAGTTTTCGCGGTCATGGAACAGGCGCTTGCCCCTGCATTTCTCCTTTTGGTCAGCAATCTCACGCACGGAGGCTACCCTGTCGTCCAGGAAATACTCTTCGGCATAAATGTTATAAAGCTTCTGTTTTATTTCATAGCAGTGCACGTTCTGGCCACGGCCTCCGCATACCTTGCACATGACCCTCGTGCTTCCGCCGCAGGTGGAGCAGTCCACCACTCCTCTTCCTCCGCATCTGCCGCAGGTTTCGTGATATGTGACGTTTACATAGCCGTAAACAGGTTCTCTGTGCCCGTCCGAATAAACCCTGTCAGCAGTGTGCTGATACTCGGAACGTGTTTTCTGGATCTGTCCGCTCCCGTGGCAGTTAGAGCATCGCTCGGTTCCGGTTCCGCCGCAGTCAGGGCAGATAACCTTTCCGGATCCGCTGCACCTGACGCATGTCTCCACGTGATGCGAACCGGGCACCTCATAAGACTTGCTATCCTGCCGGAACTCGTTGGTGGTGAGGAGGTTGTAGCCCCATAAATCCACGTCCGAAGTCTTGAAGAACCGCCTGGCATATATTTCGCCGCCTCTGTACGGGTACTGTTTGTTCTCTATGCTGCGGCTGTCGTACTGTGTGCGGAGATTCACCGTGTAGATAGGGCACAACTCGTACTTCTGCAGTGTAATCTGGTCTCCGTAGTTCTCGTAAGGATGGCCTTCGCCCTGTGCCGCATAGGCATTCACGAGGTCCTTGACCCTTTTGCGCGCCGCATCGTCGATGGGGAGCACTTGTCGTCTGATAAACTTGTCTTCCATGGCAGCGGCTATTTAGGAGAGATGAAAAAAGCCTTGATGACCTTTGTCGTGAAAATGATCACGAACGCCACCAGAACTATAAGGAAATAGATAGTGAGAGATGGGCTGTAGCCATCGGCTGGAAGGTTCTGCTTGGTGAGCACCGCCCGTTCCAGGAAATTGGGCTCATACTCTTCCAGGTCTGCAAGATCCGCCTTTGCCGCAGCCTTTTCAGCCGCATCTTTTTTCATACCGTCCTTCTTGCGAAGTTTTTCGGCATATTTCTCGCGGGAGCCTTTTTCAATGGCTACGGAAGTCGTAGCCTTCCACTCCGCGAACAGTTTACCGATTGCAATCTTCTTGAAAGGAGATGCAATCTTCTTCATCGACTGCCCGGTAAACAAGGAGTCGATCGGGATGCTCTGGTCCCTGGTCCTCAGGGCCTCCTGCTGCACAGGGTCGGTAATCTTCTCCCTCTTGTGCTTCTTAGAGCAGGAAGAGAAGCTTGCCATCACCGCCAGGGCAAGGATGATTATGATACGAAGTCTTCTCATAAAAAATAATGGATTACATTATCGTTGCAAGTATTATGGAGGTATTGTCAGCGCCGCCTCCTTCACAGGCCATCCGGTAAAGGTTTTCAGCGTTGGCGCCTCCGGTGAGAGCGGCCTCTATGTCTTCGTCGCAGACCATATCGCAAAGGCCGTCGGAGCAGACCATCAGTATGTCGTCTTCCAGAAGTTTGCCGTCCAGGCTTTCCACTGTAAGGCGTCCTTCGCATCCCCCTCCAAGGCAATTGAGAAGCAATTTGCTGGCATCAGGATCTCCGGTGATTCCCCGCTCTGTCTCATCGGTTGTCAACTGACGGAGCATTCCGTTCCGGAAACGGTAAGTGCGGCTGTCGCCGGCATTAATGAGCCATATGCGACCATAGTACCAGATTACTCCGGTCAGAGTGCAACCCATAGGATGAACCTGCCCCCGGTCTGCTGCAAGGCTATTCAGCTTGTAGGATATATAGTGAGCCGCTTCGCGGATGTCATCCTCGAAACGGTCCGGGTTAACCTGGTGAAGGGCGAACTGCTCTTTGATCTCGTCCAGAGTGAACCAGCTGGCTTCCTCCCCGTTCTCGTGTCCGCCCATTCCATCGGCGACCAGCAGATAGAAAAAGCCCTTTTCCGGCGTTTCTGCATTCAACGAAATTGAATCGTCGCGAAGGAAGAGGCCGTTCACGGAGATGGCATCCTCGTTATTCTCGCGCACAAGGCCTTTGTGGCATATGGCATCGACGTTCAGTTTCATTCTACCGTAAAATCAAGGGTTGCAATGCGTACGCGGTCTCCCTTTTTCAGGTCGTACTGTTCGTTGGGATTCAGCTTGATTCCGTTGAGGAAAGTGCCGTTGGTAGAGCCCCGGTCGGATATTTTCCAAGCAGCGGGCGTGTCGGTGATGATGCCGTGGCGGCCGGATACATACGGGCAGCTTGCGAGTTGCGGCCAGATGCCGCCAGCCCGGCCGAATTCGCCCTGCTGCAACATCAGGCGCCATCCGTTCCCTGCCAGCGCAACCGGCCTGACCACCGCTGCGGCAGTCGGCTGGTGCTTGGATTCCGGGGAGGCAGCAGCCTCACCGGAAGCTGCTGACAAGTACTTCCGCCCCGGAATGAGTTCGCTGCCGCAGACGGGGCACTCCGTGCCGCGCTTCGGCTTCTTGCACTCCGGGCACCATTTCAACTCCTTCCCGCACTGGTCGCAAAACGCGCTGTCATCGGGAATCATGCTTCTGCATTCAGGACATTGTATCATAACACATCCTCCATCATTATCGTCTTACGTTCCTCAAGCGTATGCGCTCCGCCCTCTTCGGCCAGGCGTGCAGCCAGATTGCTCTTCACCTCGTCGAATAGGTTCCGCGCCTCACGCCCGTTGCCGAACATGCGGTCCCGGTTGTTGTACATCTGCGTGAGTTTGGCTTTCACGGCATTCTCTGCCATAGAGTCGAGAGAATATCCTCCCTCGCGGGCATGGATCATGAAGATCTGGAACAGTTCTTCCGGATTGTAATCTTCGAAGATGATCCAGTTGCGGTCCGGGAAACGGGACGGGATGCCACTGTTCGAGTTTATGAAAGTCTGCATCTCATGCGTGTAGCCCGCGGCTATGCACACGAACCTGCCGCGATCATCCTCCAGGCGCTTCAGAAGTGTCTCCAGGGCCTCTTTTCCATAACCTCCCTCGTAACCTTCCGAACTAAGCTGGTAGGCCTCGTCTATGAAGAGGATGCCGCCCATCGCGGAATTTATTACGTGAGTGGTGATGGCAGGAGTATCCCCGATGTAGCGACCCACAAGCTTGCTTTTGTCTACTTCGACCACTTTGGGCGAAGGCAGAGCGCCCATGGAATAAAGGATCTTGCCCATGAGGCGTGCTACCGTGGTCTTGCCGGTGCCCGGGTTGCCGAGGAACAGGTAGTGCCCCAGTGGAATCTCGGGCCGTCTCCCTTCGAGTTTCGCGCTTTCTATCTCATTATTTATGGTATGCGCCAGTTTGGTGAGGGAACTCTTGACACCTTCCAGTCCGACAAGGGCGTTCAGTTCTTCCAGACACTTGTCGATGGAAATCTTTTCGGGTTCTTCGTAGGGGATATCCTCCGCCAGGGCCGTCTGCACAAGTTCAGGAGTCCACTGCTCATAGGGGATTGTCTTGATCCTGTTGTTGATGTTGGTCTTGGTTTCGGCCACTTTCTTAATGGCTTCACCGGCATTGCCGAACTTTTCGTTCTTCATGACCACCATGTTCTGGAACATGTTCAGGGCCTTAATCCTCACGTTTTCGTCCGCCAGCCTGAAATTGTATTTCTTGGCTTTTGCGGCACGCTCGTAGATCTCCAGGAGCTCTTCGGCCGAATAATCGTCTATATGTATAGTATGCGAAAAACGTCGTGGCAGACCGGGATTGGCGCCGAGGAAGTCTGCCATTTCCTTGGGATATCCGGCGCAGACAACCACAAACTTGCCAGCCTCATTCTCCATACGTGTCATGAGCACCTCCAGGGCTTTTTTGCCCTCGGGACTGGTGCTCTGCCCGCCGGCATCCACAGGATTCAGGCCGTAAGCCTCGTCGATGAAGAGCACCCCGCCCATAGCCTCGGTGATAGCGGCATCCATGTTCTTTGCGGACTCGCCGGTATACTGGCTGATGATGTCTTTTGGCTCCTTCTTCGTTATGCGATCGGTGGAGGTGACGCCCAGAGCATAGAATATCTTCCCCAGGGTATTGGCCACGCTGGTCTTTCCAGTGCCGGGGTTGCCGGTGAGGATGAAGTTGTATTTGGTGAGGCCCTCTGCGGCTTCTCCCATTTCGATCAGCTGTTTCTGCACTGCCACATCCTGGGCTATGCGCCGGATGGCATCCTTCACGGCCTGCATGCCCACGAAGCCGTCCAGTTCCTTCATCACATCCTCTACGGAAATCTCTTTGGTGCTCTCTTCTCCCACGATGTCGGCGTAGCTTAACACATCATCTTCCGCACCGCGCAGACGGTGGAACTTGACGGCCTGGTCGAAGAGATTTCGCACCGAGCGTGCGTTGCCGAACGTGTCGCCGCGTCTCAGGTACATCTTTTCGAAGACCTTCGGGAGCATCTCTTCCGCCTTGGGATCGAGGGTGAAGACTGTTTCCTCGTCGTTGCTGGCGAGGTACATACGGAACAGTTGTTCCAGTTCCTTGGCATTGTAGTCCGGGAATTCGATGGTAACGTTGCATCGTGAGGATATGCCAGGATTCATCCGCACCAGGTCTCCCATCTCCTTGGTGTATCCTGCCATTATGCAGACGAACTCTCCCTTGCGGTTCTCGAGGAGGTTGAGTAGGGTGTTCATCGCATCCATACCGTAGCCGCCTTTGCCGTCGCCGCTTCCAACAAGCGCGTAGGCCTCGTCGATAAAGAGGATTCCGCCCATGGCCTTGTTCACGTAGTTCTTCACGTTGGCCTCGGAATCTCCCACGAATTGGCCTATGAAGTCTTTGCCGGAAACCTCCACGAACTGCCCGGTGGGCAGCGCCCCGATGGCATTGAGCACCTCGCCGAACTTGCGTGCAAAGGTGGTCTTGCCGGTGCCGGGATTGCCCGTGAAAAGGTAGTGGTCTTTCAGGAGCTTGTCCTTCTTCCCTTTTTCTTTCTTGGTCTTCACGTTGCGGATGATGGCCTTGATCTCCTCTTTCACGCTCTTGAGTCCGATGAAGTCGTCGAGTTCCGCAAGGATCTGCTCTTCGCTCTTGGGGATGAAACATTCCGCAGAGTCCACGTCCTGTGCCTCCACCGTCTTGTTGCCTCGGATGCGCGCCCTAACGTATAGGTCTTCGGCTACCTTTTCTGAAAGGTGCCCGTTGGTGTGCCCCAGATCGACCTGGCGCATGAACCAGGCAAAGTGGGCGTCCAGCTTCTGAGGCAGGTCTTCGGATGTCTCGGCGCCATACTTTTCCTTCAGGAATGCCAGTGCGAGGGCGGTCAGGTCCGAGATACTGAATGCTGGCAGGATGAAATCGAACTCGAACAGCCGGTGCACATCCTTATTGTTCTCCAGGAATACCGAAAGGTCGTTGTGCAGGCCGCAGAGCAGCACTATGGGCGCTCCCTCGGTGTTGCGCATGCGGTGGAACAGCTTGTCGAGCTGGTTGACGTCGGAAGATTTTGATTTGGGAAGGAGTTTCTGGGCGTTTGTAATGATCAGGATGCCTTCTTTCATCGCAGAGATATTTTTGTCGAAATCGTTCAGGAATTCGCCCCAGTCAGCGGCATCTACTACTTTGGGCGCCTGCTTTGCCACGCCTGCGGCGAGCATCTTGTTTGCAATCAGATGGGCGATGAAGGTCTTTCCGGTGCCGGAGTCGCCGAGGATCAGACAGTCCAGTCCGATCCTTGTACCGCCCTGG
>JAEENZ010000194.1 GCA_016283985.1 Bacteroidales bacterium
TGGCTGCCGGCCATGAAGTCCACTCCGTGGCCCATCTCGGTCTTGAAAAGTATCATCTTAGGCTTGCCGTTTGCCTTGCGTGCAAGCTGGAAGGCGTTCAGAATAGACTCGAAGTCGTGTCCGTCGGCCACGATCACGTCCCAGCCGAAGGCGAGCCACTTTTCGTTCAGTTCCTCTATGCCGGAGACGGTCTCGATGGGGCCGTCTATCTGCATACCGTTCCAGTCGGTCATCGCCACGAGGTTGTCCAGCTTGTGATGCAGCGCAAACATAGCCGCCTCCCAGATCTGACCTTCCTCACTCTCACCGTCGCCGCAGAGCACGAACGCACGGTGGCCGTCTCCACTCAGCTTCTTGCCGAGGGCGATGCCCGCAGCGGCGGAAAGGCCCTGTCCGAGGGAGCCGGAGGGCTGGAAGATCCCCTTGACGTGCCCTACGCTGGGGTGACCCTGAAGGTCGCTGCCAAACTTGCGGAGCGTGCCCATCTTGGCAGGATCGAAGTAGCCTGCGCGGGCGAGGACGGAATAGTACACGGGGGCGAGATGCCCGGCGGAGAGGATGAACGCGTCCTGACCCTTCGCGTCGCGGGTCCAGGTGGCTGCGTCCTGCTCCATCTCATTGAAATAAAGGGCAGTAAGGATGTCGGTACTGCTCAGGGATCCTCCTGGATGGCCGGATTTGGCGGCCGTCACCATCCGCACTATGTCGCGGCGGACCTGGGAGGCGATGTCGGTTAGTTCCTGTATGTTCTTCTTCATATCGAAAAGATGATTATTTTACCTGTTTCACGGCCTTGACGGCAACCTTCTGCATCAGCTTTGCCTCCTTGTCGGTCACCTCGTTGTCGGTGCCTGCGTTGCGGAAGGCGTTACCCTTCACGCTCACGCCCAGGACGGGCTTGATGAGGGTTTCGAACCACACGCAGGCGGTGAGATAGCGGCCGTACTTGTAGTCCATGTGGAAGCCGTCGCGGGTGAGTTCCTTCTCGGTCTTGAGGGACGTGCCGCGCATCATCTGCACCGCCGGGCCGGAGGGGATGACGACGGGAATGTTATAATCCTTCCTGGCCTTGTCCACGCATATCTGGATGCTGTCGAACATGTACTGCTGATCGTAGGCGTAGTTGGCGAAACTGCGGTTGGTGTAGGTGCTCGCGTAGGCCCAGGTCTGATGCCAGACTATCGTGGCCTCCGGATTGGGGCAGTTCTTGCGCACGATCTCTATCAGCACGCCCAGCCAGGGATCGTAGCTGTCCCAGCGGCCGCTCTTCGGAGAACCCTGCTGGAGGGTGACGATGTCCCAGCGCTCATCTCCCAGGCCGTCCATGAACGCGCCCTGCTTGTACTTCTTGATGGTCTCCCACTTGTTGGCGGTGGATTTGAGGTAGACGTATTCGTGGCCCTTGTCCTTGAACTCGCGGCAGTGGCGCTCCAGGGTGCATCCACCGATGTAGAGGCGGCCGATGATCACGTTGTGGATGTCTGCGGCCTCCAGGAGGTCCGGCAGATACTGGGTGGCATCGTCCGAAAAGCTGTTGCCTATCGCGAGGATGCGGAGGGTGTCCGGATGGTCCGGCAGGGGGTAGTTGGGATATTTTTCCTGTGCGGAAACGCTGAAAGCCAGGGCAATCCCGGCAAGCAGGATGAGGATTCTTTTCATATTTTCCTATATTTGTGGTAAAGTTAGCAAAAAGATGCCTGAAAAAGAAAAAATCCGCGAGATGTTCGACTCGATCGCTCCCGAATACGACCATTTCAATCACCTGACCTCCCTGGGAATAGACCGGGCCTGGCGCCGGAGGGCGCTGCGCTGGATAGACGGACCGCAGGTGCTGGACGTTGCCTGCGGCACCGGAGACTTCGCCATCGCGATAGCCCAGAAACGGCATTGCGGCGTGGTGGCGGTAGACATTTCCGAAGGGATGCTGGCGGAGATGCGGAAGAAACTGGAAGAGGCACGGCTGGAACGCCGCATCACCTGCGAGGTGGGCGACTGTGCGGCACTGCGTTTCCGCGAAAGCAGTTTCGACAACGTGACCGTGGCGTTCGGGGTTCGGAATTTTGAAGACCGGAAGGCATGTATGGCCGAGATACTTCGCGTGCTGCGGCCCGGCGGCAAGTTCGTCATGCTGGAGCTGGGCGTGCCGGGATGGAAGCCCATACGCAATATCTATAATTGGTATTTCCGTCGCGTGATGCCGCTGATCGGCGGGCGGATGTCCGGCAACTTCGACGCATACCGCTATCTGCCGGCATCGGTTCAGGCTTTCCCCGGGCGCAAGGAGTGGTGCGCCTTCTTAAAGGAGTGCGGGTTCGAGGATGTCAGGCACAGGGCCTATCACTTCGGCATCTGCAGGCTGTACATCGCCGCCAAGCCTTAGTCATTCGGCAAGGCAGGAATCCATCACCTGTTTTATGAGGTCTTTGTCGAGATTTTGTCCGATGAAGACTATCTTCTGCATGCGGTCGCCGTAGGCAGGATCCCAGTCGCGCTGTAACGCGGCATCCTGAAGGAGCATCTCGGCCAGGCGATCCTTGGGCATCGCCGCGTACCAGAGGCCGGCCTCGCGCAGGGTTTTCTGCACGCCGGCCTGCTCAAATAGGTAGCACTTGTCGATATCCGTCGTAAAGTAGCAGAGGCCTTTAGCCCGGATGATATTGTTGGGCCAGAGACGCGCCACGGCATAGTCGAACTTGTTCAGGTCCATCGCCGGACGCACGTTATAGACGTATGTGCCGATGTTGTACTCCTCCACCTCGCCGCCTTCATGTTCATGGTGGTGATGGTGGTGCCCGTGCTCATCGTGGTCGTGGTCATCGTCGTCATCATCATCGTCTTCGTGATGGCCCTCGATTTCGGATATCCAGGCCGCCGAAGTGGCCACCTTGTCGAAATCAAACTTCTCCGTATTCACGAGTTTGTCCAGGTCCACATCGCCGTAGTCGCACTCCAGGATCTCCACGCCAGGGTTCAGAGTACGGACTATCTGCTTCACGCGGGCGAGTTCCTCCGGCTTAACCTCGGAGGCCTTGTTCAGCAACACCACGTTGCAGAATTCTATCTGCTCAATGACCAGGCGTTCCAGGTCTTCGTCGCCGATGTCCGGGCGCTTGAGCGCATCCCCGCAGGCAAATTCGCTCTGCATGCGCAGGGCATCCACCACGGTCACGATGCAGTCCAGCTTGGGATAGATGCGCTGCTTCGGGCCTATCTGAGGCACGGAAACGATGGTCTGGGCGATGGGGCCGGGCTCGCAGATGCCGCTGGCCTCGATCACGATGTAGTCGAACTTGTCGATGCGGCAGAGGTCGCAGAGCTGCGACACGAGATCCATCTTCAGCGTACAGCAGATGCACCCGTTCTGCAGGGCGACCAGGCTGTCGTCGCTGCCACCCACGATGCCGCCTTTCTCGATGAGGTCGGCATCTATGTTCACTTCGCCGATGTCGTTCACGATGACGGCGAACTTGATTCCCTTCTTGTTGGTGAGGATGCGGTTCAGCAGGGTTGTCTTGCCGCTTCCAAGGTATCCGGTCACTAGGAGGACCGGGATCTGCTTTTCTTCGTAGCTGATTGTCATAATGTCAGGCCGCAGGCTGTTCCGCGGGCTCATATAATCCCCGCAAACTTTGTTCCAATATCCTCTCCCTCCTTTCTTCTTTACCTTTACATGGTCATAGCCGAACGGTGGAGGTCAGTCCGTACCGGGTAAGGTCCAATTCTATGCCGGGGACCTTACCCGGTTTTATGGCTTCCAGACACTTTCAGCGGGTAAGGTGTCGCCCCTAAAATTGGACCTTTCCCGGAAACAGGTAAAAGATACTATGAGCGCACCAGCGCGAACGGCGGAAGCCGGTCCGAACAAAGTGAAAGGAAAGGAGATTTGCCCGTCCAAAGACGGCCACATCTCCGCTACTCCACCAGCAATCAATTTACAGGTGAAGCCAGACGGCCTCTTTTGGTTTAGTGCAGGGCTTTTTGAAAGAACTTTCAAGGCCCTGCATTAAACAAAAATGCCGCACTTGTGTGCGGCACCTGCAATTTGATTGCATCGGGTGGAGATAAGGAGATTCGAACTCCTGACTTCCTGCTTGCAAAGCAGGCGCTCTACCAGCTGAGCTATACCCCCAAAGACAAAAAAAGTAGTCCCTCGCGGAGT
>JAEENZ010000195.1 GCA_016283985.1 Bacteroidales bacterium
TAACGACTTCGAGGCTCATGATGGGTTCGAGGAGAACCGGAGCGCACTTGCGGCAGGCATTGCGGAACGCCTCGCGCGCTGCAAGTTCGAATGAAAGCTGGTCGGAGTCCACCGGATGGTAGGAACCGTCGAGCAGGGTGACTTTGAGGCTCTGCATCTGGTTGCCGGCGAGCACGCCGTTGACCATCGCGGCCTCGAAGCCCTTCTGAACCGCAGGAATGAATTCCTTCGGCACGTTTCCACCTTTGACGACACTTTCGAACTGAAGTCCGGAAACGCCTTCGTCGGCAGGCCCGACCTCGACAAAAATATCCGCATACTTTCCGCGTCCGCCCGTCTGCTTCTTGAAAACTTCGCGGATCTGGGTGGAACGGGTGATCGCTTCTTTGTAGTTGACCATGGGGGCACCCTGGTTGATATCCACCCCGAATTCGCGGCGCAAACGGTCCACGATGATGTCGAGATGAAGTTCACCCATGCCGCTGATAATCGTCTGCCCTGTCTCCGTGTCGGAATGTACGGTGAAGGTAGGATCCTCCTCCGACAATTTCCCGAGGGCAACCCCGAGCTTGTCGAGGTCCTGCTGGGTCTTGGGCTCGATTGCAATGCTGATCACGGGCTCAGGGAATTCCATGGTCTCAAGGGCCAGCTTGTGGCTTTCGTCGCACACGGTATCTCCTGTGCGGAGGTCCTTGAATCCGACCGCTGCGCAAATGTCTCCAGCCTCCACGAACTCGATGGGGTTCTGGTGGTTGGAATGCATCTGGAACAGCCTGGACACGCGGTCCTTCTTGCCCGTGCGGGAATTCAGCACGTAGGACCCGGCATCCAGATGGCCGGAGTAAACTCTGAGGTAGGCGAGGCGACCCACGAAAGGATCGGTCGCAATCTTGAACACGAGGGCGCAGAACGGACCCTGGGGCGTCGGATGAAGCTCCACGGGGGCTCCGGTGTGCGTGTTCGTTGCGGGCGTGGTGCCGATGTCCATCGGAGAAGGGAGGTAGCGGACTACACAGTCGAGAAGGAACTGGATTCCCTTGTTCTTGTAGGAAGATCCGCAGGTCGCAGGGACGATCTTCATCTCGATCGTGCCCTTGCGGAGCGCTGCGATGATCTCTTCCTCGGTAAGGGAAGCAGGATCCTCGAAATACTTCTCCATCAGGGAATCGTCGCAGTCCACGGCGGCTTCCACGAGACGGTCTCTCCATATCTCGACCTCTTCCTGCATCTCTGCAGGTACCTCGCGCACATCGTAGTTTACCAGTTCATCGCCGGTATTGTAGATGTACGCTTTGCGGGAGATGAGGTCAACAATACCGGCGAACGTTTCTTCTGCGCCGACAGGCAGACAAACCGGCACGGCCGTAGCCCCCAGTTTGACTTTGATGTCATCGACGCATCCGAGGAAGTCCGCACCCACGCGGTCCATCTTGTTCACGTAGGCGATCTTCGGCACGCCGTACTTATCGGCCTGGCGCCACACGGTCTCGCTCTGGGGCTGGACCTTGCCCACCGCGTCGAATGTCGCGATGGTGCCGTCCAGCACGCGCAGCGAGCGCTCCACCTCGACGGTGAAGTCCACGTGACCGGGAGTGTCGATCAGGTTGATCTGAAAGACCTGGCCAGCATAGTGCCAGAATGCAGTGGTTGCAGCAGAGGTGATGGTAATTCCCCTCTCCTGCTCCTGCACCATCCAGTCCATAGTGGCGGCGCCGTCATGAACCTCCCCGATCTTGTGCGTCTTTCCCGTGTAGAACAGGATGCGCTCAGACGTGGTGGTCTTGCCGGCATCGATGTGCGCCATGATACCGATGTTACGCGTGAAATGTAGATCCCTGCCTGCCATCAATTAGAAGCGGAAGTGTGCGAATGCCTTGTTGGCTTCTGCCATACGGTGCATGTCTTCTTTACGCTTGAATGCACCACCTTCATTGTTGAATGCTGCCACGATTTCTGCGGCGAGCTTTTCTGCCATCGAGTGGCCGGAGCGCTTGCGGGAGAACTGTATCATATTCTTCATCGCGAGAGAGACTTTACGCTCAGGACGCAACTCGGTCGGCACCTGGAAGTTGGCACCACCGATACGGCGTGACTTGACCTCAATCTGAGGGGTCACGTTCTCGAGAGCCTGCCTCCAAATATCGAGAGGAGCCTTGTCAGAATCCTTCATCTTCTCGCCTA
>JAEENZ010000196.1 GCA_016283985.1 Bacteroidales bacterium
TGGAGACTACCCTCACCATCAATGCCGCCAGCCCCGACGGCAGCATCAACCTGTTCTTCCCCCGGGGAATGACGGTCGAGAAGTTCATCAACGACATTCTGATGGTGATCTTCTTCTTTACAGTAGGTCTTGAAATCCGCCGCGAAATAGCCTATGGCGAGCTTTCATCCCCCAGGAAAGCATTGATGCCGGTGATTGCCGCATTCGGCGGCGTAGTGATGCCTGCCCTTATCTACACCGTAATCAACCACGGCAGCGCCGCGGCCTCCGGCTGGGGAATCCCCACCGCCACCGACATCGCCTTCGCCGTCTGCATACTTTCGGTCCTGGGAGACAAAGTCCCCGTATCCCTGAAGGTGTTCCTTACGGCCCTTGCCATCGCGGATGACCTTATCGCCATACTGGTGGTCGCACTGTTCTACGGCGGGACTATACGCCTGGGCCTGCTGGGGATTGCCGTACTGGTGATAATTTTCACCTTCCTACTCCGCCGGCTCGGGGAGAAGAATATGTTCCCTTACATAATGCTGGCGCTGGTGGTCTGGGGGCTTTTCTACTATTCCGGAATCCACGCCACTATGTCCGGAGTCGTGATGGCCTTCCTGATTCCATCTACCCCCCGATACAACAAGGCACAGTTCACCCACAAATGGGCGAACTACATGCGCCGCTTCGACGAATATGCCTCGGTGCCATCCCACGCCTTCCCCAACGGCCCCCAGAGGCACTGCCTCAAGAAACTGGGCTCTATCGGCAGAGGTTCGATGGATATGACCTACAGGGTCGAGACAGCCCTCTCACCCTGGGTTAACTACCTTATTATGCCTGTCTTCGCGCTTGCGAATGCGGGCGTAGAGATTGCTGATCCCGGATACTTCAACGTATTCCGTTTCGATCCCGCACTGGGCAGCGTCAGCATGGGTATCTTCCTCGGCCTGCTGCTCGGCAAGCCCGTCGGCATCACGCTGTTCAGCTGGATTGCCATCAAATGCAAGGTGGGAGAGATGCCTTCGCAGGCGACCTGGCCTATGTTCTTTGCAGTGGCCTGCCTGGGAGGTATCGGCTTCACCATGTCCATCTTCGTAGATACGCTTTCCTTCGGCGACCAGGCCGCGGATGTGATGTCGGCGATGAGGGATATGGGCAAGATCGCGGTGCTGCTCGGTTCGCTGTGCGCCGGGGTGCTGGGATCGGTGCTGGTTAATGTAGCCGGCAAGTTTGAGAATCGCAAAAAATAACTATATTTGCAGTCCCGTTCCACGAGGACGGTTTGCCACTTTAGCTCAGCGGTAGAGCAGCGCATTCGTAACGCGCAGGTCGGGAGTTCAAATCTGCCAAGTGGCTCCAGGGAGAATGGTAAAAGCCGTTCTCCTTTTTATTATGACTATCAAAGAAGCTATCAAGGCCCGACATAGCGTCAGGCGCTATACCGACACCCCCATCGAGGAAGATAAACTGACTCTTTTACGCGAGTCGATCGCAGAAGCCAACGAAGCAGCAGGCCTCAATATCGAACTGGTTACCGAAGAGCCCAAAGCATTCGCCGTAGGGCAGATCCTGGGTTTTCAGTACGGGCGTTTCAGAGGAGTGCGGAACTACCTGATCATGGCCGGCCCTAAAAATGATTCGGCAAAAGAAGCTATAGGCTACTACGGCGAAAAGATAGTACTGCTGGCCCAGACCCTGGGGCTGAACAGCTGCTGGGTAGGGCTATCCTATAAAGAAGTGCCCGGGATTTTCAAGAAATGCCTAGGCAAAAGCTGCCACTGTGTAATTGCCCTTGGTTACGGCGAAGAGCAGGGCGTGCAGCATAAACTGAGACCTTCCGACAAATTCATCGACGCCGATGCCCACCTGCACCTGCCGGACTGGTTCCTGGAAGGTGTGAACGCAGCCATCCTGGCCCCTACGGCGATGAACCAGCAACGCTTCGCCTTCAAATTGACCGACGGCAACCAAGTCGAAGCCATCGCGAAACCCTCCATCTTCGGCTACACCAACATCG
>JAEENZ010000197.1 GCA_016283985.1 Bacteroidales bacterium
GGAAGAGTTCGGCCGAAGGCGAATCCGTGTAAACGAATACCGGCACCTTCTGACCATCCTCCCAATTCCAGTGAGGAAGGATATGAAGCGTATGCGCCGATTTGTTCCAGACGCTGCGGAAAAGATAAAACCTGTCCTTGGGGATGGATGCCAGGTCCACGATGCCGAACATCGAACTGTGGTTGGGATAGTAGCCATCCTCGTAGGGCGTGGGCTCTCCAAGGTAGTCGAAGCCCGTCCAGACAAACTGGCCGATAGCCCAAGGATAATCCTCGTGCATAGCAAGGTCACAATCCGGCGTGTTGGACCATTTCGTGGATTCCAGATCGAAGGAAGAACACTGCTGGTCCGGGCTAAGGGTCATGTCCCGCTGTTTGACGGCGGGAAGATGATAAACGCCCCTGGAACTGAGTGTAGAGCCGCTTTCTGCGCCCAGAATCAAGCGGTCTCCTACCTTCTTCCGGAGTTCCTGGAACTTCCAGGGATGATAATTGACGCCGATGACATCAAACGCATCCACCCACTCCTTCTTTAGGAAACGATTCCACATGTGCATTCCCACGGTTACCGGACGCGTCGGGTCTTCCCGATGGCAGATCTTCGTAAGGAACTGCGCCTCGGCAAGGCCCTCCTCCGGATCATTCTTTACTCGACAAATCTCATTGCCGGTGCTCCACATTATCACGCTGGGATTGTTGCGGAACGCGCGTATCATGCCGGTGAGATCTTTCTCGGCCCACTCGTCAAAGTACTTGTGATATCCGTTCTCGCACTTGGCACCTTTCCATTCGTCGAAGGCCTCCACCATCATCATGAAGCCCATCTCGTCGCAGAGCTGCACCAGTTCCGGCGCAGGCTGATTATGGGAAGTGCGGATGGCGTTGCAGCCCATATCCTTGAGGATTTCCAGCTGATGCTTTAATGCCGGAATGCTTACAGCCGCCCCGATCGGCCCCTGGTCGTGATGCAGGCAGACGCCATTGAACTTCACAGGCTCCCCGTTGAGGAAGAAGCCCTTCCCGTCGATAAATTCTGCCTTGCGGATGCCGAAGGTGGTTTCTTTTTCATCTACCAGTTTGCCGCCGGCATATACGGAGGTGACTGCCTTGTATAAATTGGGATGCCCGGGGCTCCATAATTCAGGGTGGTTAATTATGAAAGATTCCTTCGCTTCGCTCGGAATGACGACACCGCCATCCGGCCCGAGAATGGCCGTCCGAACCGTCACATCCTTGCCCCCAGCACCTTCCACGGTCGTTTCAACGCATACCGTGGCCTTTTCGGCAGATACTTCCGGAGTCGTTATCTTCACGCCCCAGACGGGGATGTGGACAGAGTCGGTGGTAATCAGATGTACGTTGCGGTACAGGCCTGCTCCAGGATACCAGCGGGAACTGGCCGGGAGATTCTCGAGACGCACCGCCACGGTGTTTTCGCCAGGCACTACGGCTTCGCTGATATTAACGGGCACGGCACTGTAGCCATTCGGCCAGGAATACAATTCTTTCCCGTTCACATAAACGGTAGCGTGGCTCATTGCACCATCGAACAGGAGCGCAGCCTTCTTGCCTTCCGGAACCGTAATTGTAGTGCGGTACCAGCCAATGCCTTCCCAGGGCAACGCACCTGTCCTTCCGGGATTGTTCACCCAGCCCTTGGCACCATGCCAGAGTTCATTGTCCTCAGCGAACGGCCCGGTGATCGCCCAGTCGTGCGGAACGCGTACCTTCTCCCACACCCCTTCTTCCCCGCGGTGGAATTCCCAGTCGCGGAGCAAAGTCTCACGGCGGGGCGAGGTGTGCTGGGCGAGATGGGTGATGCGGAGGGATTCCTTCGCTTCGCTAGGAATGACAATTTCTTTCACCTCCCCGGGCATCAAGTTGAAACTGTTGTCCGGGAAGCATTTCACCCCGGGAGCGGAAAGCCAGACAAAGTATGCAGGCTTGTCGGTAGTGAGAGACACTATCCACTTGCCATCGCGTTCAAAGGTCCTGGCAGCCACGTTGGCATCAGGTATATCCTTGAGATTCGGGAAGATGGAGGGCTGCATCGGAGCATCATCCGCAAAGATGCGCTTGAGGTGATGATGCGCAGGCTTCCAAGTGCCGTCGTACTCCAGGGTGGACCAGGATGGGCCCGGCCAGATATCGTTCAGCTGCCACACCAGAATGCCGTTGCAATCCGGGAGGGTGCGCCAGTACGAGGCGGCGGTCTCGAGGCTGATTGCCTGTTCGATTTGGGATAGGTAGGTCAGGTCCGCGTCTAAGGATGGATTGAACAAAAGGTGGATTCTCTTGAGGATATTCTCGTAGCCGCCGGCCTCCCTCATATGCTCCTTCTGCTCTTCCATGGTGGGGAGCATGCCGGAGAAGCAGGAGTGGCCGAATTCCGACATAAACTTGGGATGATACTTATAGTATTCTTCCAAAGGCCTGGCATATTTTGATACCGACCAAAGGTGCATGTCTCCCTTCGAATCATCATTCCAGCCGTTGGTATCCAGGTCCCCGGGGCCGCCGCAGGGAGACGTGGGCCAATACATCCGCTCGGGGTCCAGATCGGCTACCAGGCTGCCCCTGAGGTCGACCAGAGCCTTGTATTCGGATTTATACAATTCCGGATTCTTCTTCCAGATGCGCTTATTGTAATTGTCGATCCCCTCATTGTCTCCGCACCATAGAACGATGGACGGATGGCTCTGGAGCCTCTTTATCTGATGCGTTATCTCCGCACGGACTTCTCCAAGGAACCCGGGCGTGGCGGGATACATCGCACAGGCGAACATAAAGTCGTGCCATATCATCAGCCCCAGCGAATCGCAGATATCGTAAAAAGCATCAGGCTCGAATTTGCCGCCTCCCCAGAGGCGTATCATATTCATATTGGCATCCCTGGCGGAGACCAGCAGCTCGCGATAGCGATCGGGGGTGTGCTTGCTTTCATCCGTATCGCAGGGTATCCAGTTGGCACCTTTTGCAAAGACCGGCTTGCCGTTAACCTTGAAGGCAAGGTTCTCCCCTACCTCAACGGTACGCAAGCCCACTTTCTTCTCCAACTTCTGGCCATCAGCGCTCACGCTGATATCGTAGAGATGCTGCTCTCCCATACCTGCGGGCCACCAGAGGACTGGATTCTTAATGACGAAACTCTGCTCGATGGTGTTGGAACCAGGAACAAGGATGACGGTCTTCTTCTTCACCTTTTTCCCCACCGCAAAAGTCACCTTGGTCTTACCACCGGCAGGGGAAGTTATTTCCGCCTTGAGCGTTACCGTGCACTTATCCTTCACGGAATGGTCCTGAGTGCAGCGCAGATAGTCGAGCCGGGCAACATTCACCGGCATCAACTTCACGGGCCCGGCAAAGCCGGTAAACATGCATTTGGGCCCCCAATCCCATCCGCCTTGGTAGATGGGCTTTCGGACAAGATTCAAGTGGGGAACGAGGCCAACGCCGCTCATGGGAATCGGGTACGCCAACTCCGCATTCAGTCTCTCCGAAACGGCCTCCGCGTCATGAAAAGCCCCCTCCAGCACATTCTCGCCCACGTGGAGATACTCCTTCACTTCCCACTCCCACCTGCGGAAGCGGTTGCTGGTGGAGCCAATGTAATGCCCGTTTATGCTAATGTCGCAGAAAGTATCCACATCCTCCGCCCTGAGGTACACAGCCCTCGCTTCCAGCATGGGCGCCGACACCTCCAGCCGCCTGGTAACAACGATATCGCCGGTGCTCTGCGCCGACAATTGAGTGGCTAAAAACAATAGTGCCAGTATTATGGGTTGCAAACGTTTCATACCGACACAAATTTACCAAGCTTTTCCCGTGAATACTATCAAATATGTCAAATATTCTGTCAATTCCCTTCGGTTCATTGAAAAATTGCCCCGCGTCCCACGGCGTGCAGAGGGTCTTCTGGCTAGAATTCAAAGAGCTGATTTAAAGCTCAATGAATACGAATGAGTGCGGCTGAAGGGGCAGGAGAAGAGTTCCGTCCGGCTGCAATGCCACGGGATATT
>JAEENZ010000198.1 GCA_016283985.1 Bacteroidales bacterium
ATCACCATCTATCCAAAGCCCAACGCAGCAGAACTCCCTTGGGGCGAACTCAAGGTAGACGTAGTTCTCGAGTGCACAGGTTTCTACACCTCCAAGGCTAAGGCTTCCGCACACATCGAGGCCGGCGCAAAGAAGGTCGTCATCTCCGCTCCTGCAGGAAATGACCTTCCCACCATCGTCTACAACACCAACCACAAGACCCTGACTCCTGCCGATACAGTTATCAGCGCAGCTTCCTGCACCACCAACTGCCTCGCTCCCATGGCCGACGCTCTCAACAAGTACGCTCCCATCCAGAGCGGTATCATGAGCACCATCCACGCCTACACCGGCGACCAGATGATCCTCGACGGCCCTCAGCGCAAGGGTGACCTCCGCCGCAGCCGTGCAGGTGCATGCAACATCGTTCCCAACTCCACCGGCGCAGCAAAGGCTATCGGCCTCGTGATTCCCGAACTCAACGGCAAGCTCATCGGCAGCGCACAGCGCGTTCCCACTCCTACCGGCTCCACCACCATCCTCGTGGCAGTCGTGAAGGGTAAGGATGTCACCGTTGAAGGCATCAACGCCGCCATGAAGGCAGCCGCCACCGAGTCCTTCGGCTACACCGAAGACCAGATCGTCAGCTCCGATGTCATCGGCATGAAGTTCGGTTCCCTCTTCGATGCAACCCAGACCATGGTTTCCAAGATCGACGACACCACCTATCAGGTTCAGGTAGTCTCCTGGTACGACAACGAGAACTCCTACACCTCCCAGATGGTCCGCACCATCAAGTACCTCGCCGAGCTCAAGTAATCAGAGTAGGATTTGATTTAAAAAGGATGACCGGAGTCGCTTTGGTCATCCTTTTTTGTATATTTGTAGTATGGACCAGCCGAAAATAGAGAGACTCTTGCGCCTGCTGCGCCTGTTGAGCGGAAACGTGACCTACACGGTGGATGAACTGGCCGACAGGCTGGATACGTCGTACCGTAGCATATACCGTTATATAGATACACTGAAATCCGCCGGATTCGCGGTGGAAAAGGTATATGGCAACGTCTACAGGCTGGTCTCCATGAAAGATGCCCGCTTCGACCTTTCGAAGGTTGTGATGTTCTCCGACGAAGAAGCCGCCATAGTTAATGGCATGATAGACGGGCTGGACAACACGAACGCCCTGAAGATCGGCCTCAAGCGCAAGCTGGCCGCCGTCTACGACAGCACTTCCATAGCAAGCTATATCGGCAGCAAGTCCAATGCGGCCAACGTGCAGGCCATAGCCGATGCCATACGCGACCGTCGCAAGATCATCCTCAAGAACTACGAGTCCTCCCACTCCGGTCAGGTGCGGGACCGCCTCGTGGAGCCCTTCCAGTTTACGACCAACTATGTCGATGCATGGTGCTACGACCTCGAGGACGGTGCCAACAAACGCTTCAAGATAGCCCGCATCGAGGAGGTCGAGGTTCTGCAGGAGGAGTGGACGGAGGAAAAACGGCACGGGGCCCAGCCCATGGATGCCTTCCGCATGAACGGCGAAACGCCCATCCATATCAAGCTTATCCTCAGCCTTCGCGCCAAGAACCTGCTGCTGGAGGAATATCCTCTGGCGGAGAAGGGCGTGCGGCAGGAAGGCGGGAGATGGATATATGAAGGCGACGTTTATGCCCTCCAGGGAGCCGGGCGCTTCGTGGTAAGCCTTTTCCACGAGATCGAAATCGCGGAGGGCGATGCCTTGAAAACATATGTAGAAGATTATTTATCAGGTAGGGAATCATGAGAAAAATCCTGTTGGCCATATCGATAATACTATGCTCCCATGCTTTGGGAGCAAGGGAGATAAATGTCCGAAGCGTCATTGGGCTCCGTCAGGCCGTGGAAAAGGCCGGCCCCGGCGACACCATCATTCTCCGCAAGGGCATCTATCGCCTGAAGGAAAGCCTGGTCGTCGATGGTAAAAACGATCTTACCATTATTGGAAGGTCTGCCGTCATCAGCGGTGGCGTCAACATCCCAAAATGGCGTCTGCGCAAGGCCAGGGGACTGGCAGAGGGCGCAAAACGCCTGAATCTGAGGCGTTATCCCGTGAGCGGTGTGGTAACCAAAGGAGATCCGCGTCTCAAGGGCCCGTCATGGTCTGAGTTCTATGCCGATGGAAAGCCTATGCGCCTCAGCGAGTGGCCGGATGAGTCTCCGTTGCCGCTGGATTCGGTGGTCAGTCCCGGGAAAGGATATTACAGTAACAAAGATAACGAAGGGTTTGGCACCATCGCCTTCAGGGAGGACCGTCCTCTGGAGTGGAAAGATCCCACTCAGGGCTGGATCTACGGATGTTTCCGTTATGGCTGGACCTGCGAAATGGTGCCCATCGCTGCCATGGGGCCGGGCAAGACTTTCACCGCGGGGGACCTTACCAACTATGGCTTCGGTTTCCAGCCGGAAGAAAAGTTCCAGCGCTGGCGGGTACTGAACATTCCGGAAGAGGTTACCCTTCCGGGGGAATACTCGCTGGATGCGAAGGCGAAAAAGGCCGTGCTGATGCTCCCCAAGGGCACGAAGTGCCTGGAAATGAGCGTGATGACGGAACCGCTTCTTATAATATCCGGCTGCGAGAATGTTACCCTTAAGGGTCTGGAACTCTTTTGCTCCCGCGGCAACGGAATGGATATCCGCCAGGGAAAGGATGTGCGCATAGAAGACTGCGACCTCCATGGCCTTGGACAAGTCGCGGCCGTGATAGACCCGGATAGCCGCCGATGCGGGCTTTCCGGATGCCACCTGCACGACCTCGGTTCCGGGGGAGTGGAGCTTTCCGGAGGAGACAGGAAGACCATAGTCCGCGGCGACAACTACGTGGAAAACTGCCGCATTCACAATTATAACCGCATCGAGAGCCAGTACCGCGTGGGTGTGATCATGAACGGCCTCGGCAACCGCGTCACCGGTTGCGAGTTCTACGATTCGGCCAGCATGGCCATCCTGCTGCACGGCAACGACCAGACCGTGGAATACTGCAACATCCATCACGTATGCCTGGACATAGAAGACAACGGTGCGATATACCACGGGCGCAATTTCTCCCAGCGTGGGAGCGTTTTACGCTGGAACTATGTCCACGACATCGACGTTCCTTTCAACGTGCGGGCGTTCTACCACGACGACGGATCCGGAGCGGTCGAGGTGTATGGCAACGTCTTCCAGAGAATCAGTTCCCCGCCCGTGCAGATAGGTGGAGGAAGCTATATCTATTACCACGACAACATCTTTCTGGACATCCCCAGCGCGGCCATCAAGGTGGACGGCCGCCTCAAGACCTGGGGAGCGGACAGATTGCCCATATGCAGGGATTCGGTGGCTGCGGTAGATGGCCCCGCATTCCGCACGCACTATCCGGAATTCGCCTCATACTTTGAGGGGGATCCTGCGGAACCGCAGCATAACAGATTGATAAACAATACTTTCTGTAATGTTGCCCATGTGTTCGAAAAGGTGGTTTGGAGCGATCATTACAATAACGACATCTTTGAGGGCCGTGCCAATTTCTTCGATGAGATGCATGGAAACCTCAAGACGGATGACCGTGAAGTCCTGGATCTCTCCGTGCTGGAGAAGGTTCCGCCTACCAGCAAGAATGAACTCCATTTCGTTCACGATGCCTTCAACGGCATATTGTACGGCATCAAAGACGAGAAACAGACCTCGGCAAGCACAAACAATTAATATATGGACAGAAGGAAGTTTATCGAAAGTCTGGCGGCTCTGGGCATAGGGAGCGCACTGCTCCCTACATCGGCATCAGCCATGCTGGCACCGGCGAAGAAGGCACGAAAGAAGAAGGGCCCTGCAAGCCTGGACGACAATCTCGTATGCATAATAACGGACCTGCACGTACGTCCGGGCCGTTATCAGCAGGAGCATTTCGATAAGACCATCGATGAAATCCTTGCGCTAAATCCGCTTCCCCGCTATGTCCTCTGCCTGGGCGACATTGCGTACCTTACCGGGAAGCCGGAGGAATATGCCGCTGCAAAGGCTGGCCTGGACCGTCTGGAAGCGGCGGGGATGCAGCTCACCATGACCATGGGCAACCACGACCGCCGTGCGAACTTCGCGGAAGCATTCCCCGAAAAGGCGGCTGCGTCGGAACTCCCGGACCGCATGGTCTATACGGTGCAGACTCCGAAGGCAGATTTCATCCTCCTGGATTCGCTTCAGGAAGGGGATAATCACGACAAGTGGATTACTCCCGGAGCCATAGATGACAGTCAGCGGGCATGGCTGGAATCCAAGCTTTCCGGCTATACCGACAAACCCGTGTTTGTTATGGCGCACCATCCCCTGCATGAAACGAAGGTAGGCAAACTTCTCATGAAGTTCCCTTCCTGCCGCGGTTATATCTATGGCCATGAGCATATATGGAAGACGGGTTGGGCACATGTCAATTATAGGGACCGTACCATGCTCCGGACCTTATGCCTGCCTTCCACCGGTCACTGGGGAGACATTGGATTCACATTGCTGAGACTGGACTCCGATAAGGCTGAAGCCGGTTTCGTGCAGAGATGCTTCTTCTTCCCGAAGCCCTTGAAGGAAGGGGAGAGCAAACCGTCGTTGTGGACCGAGATCGAGCGCGACCACAAGGATGCCATTTGCGTATTTCCGTTCTGAAACTTAAATTTGTAGAATGAAGATCCTGTTCCTGCTCTTGCAGTTCGTCATCACCTCTTTCGGGGCGGTGAACGACAGCACCATTGTACAGACCGAGGCTATCCAGAAGACGGTCGACGCCGCCGCCGTCAAAGGCGGAACCGTGGTCATCCCCCGGGGCGTATGGCTCTCGGGAGCCATCTTCTTCAAACCCGGTACCCATCTTCTTCTGGAAGAGGGGGCGGTGCTGAAGGGAAGCACGGACGTGACGGATTTTCCGGACATCCCCGTACATATCGAGGGCGTGCTCCAGCCCTATGTGTCCGCTCTCATCAACGCGGACCGCTGCGATGGCTTCACCATCAGCGGAAGCGGAACCCTGGACGGCAACGGCCTGCCTTACTGGAAGGCATTCTGGGCGCGCAGGAAGGAGAATCCCGCCTGTACTAACCTGGAGGTGCGCCGCCCGAGGATGATAGGGATAAGCAACAGTTCGGACATTACCATCGAGGGGATACATCTCCGCAACTCCGCTTTTTGGAACATACATCTTTATAAATGCCGGAAAGTGAAAGTTTACGGGGTGGATATATTCGCACCTGTGAAACCCGTTAGGGCACCTTCTTCCGACGGCATCGACCTGGATGCCTGCGAGGGCGTGCATATCAGGGGATGCTCTTTCGCCACCTGCGACGACCTCATCGCTATCAAGGGCGGTAAAGGCCCCTGGGCGGATACCGATCCGGGCAACGGACCGGTCAGGAACGTGCTGGTGGAGGACTGCCATTTCGGGCACGGACCCGGGGTATTGGTCTTCGGAAGCGAATGCGTGAAGGCGGACAGCATCGTGCTCCGCAACAGCACCGTAGACGGCACGGACCGTCTCGTATGGCTTAAAATGCGGCCGGATACCCCTCAGCGCTACAGCCATGTGCTGGTCGAGAATGTGAAGGGGCGGGTGAAGTTCGTTTTCTTCGTAAAACCCTGGACCCAGTTCTTCGACCTCAAGGGTCGCAAAGACATACCGAAGTCCTATGCTTCCGACATCCAGATTCGTAACAACCAACTGCGTTGCAGGCGCTACCGCCTGATTGAAGAAGCGCCGGACCAATACGAACTCGAGAACATAGTCTTCGATGGAAATAAGATAAAGAGGGATACCAATACGGACGAGAAAAAGGTCGGCGCCTATACTCTGCCGGATCCCTTGGTTTTTGCGAACGGGCGTCCTGTTGCGGACAAAGACGACTGGAAGGCCCGCCGGAAGGAGATTCTTTCCATCTTCCAGAAGGAGATGTACGGGGTGATGCCCAAGTCTTCACCGTTGTACTTGGAAGTATTGAAGGAGGATGAGGTCCTGAATGGTGCAGCTTTGAAGAGGGAAGTCCGCATGCGCTTCATGCCGGACGGTAAAGGTCCCCACGTCGACTGGCTCATCCTCTATCCCAAAAAGGCCGACAGACCCGTTCCAGCCATCATCTCCCTGAACTATTACGGCAACGACACCGTCCTGGACAACGACGCCCTGGTGCGTGCCCAGGGAAAAACCGTCACCGTTTATCCGCTGGAAGAGATCATCTCCAGGGGATATGCCTTCGCTACGGCATGCTACGAAGATGTTTCCTTAGATCCGGACGATCCGGCGGAGCAGCAGGAACAGGCTTTCGGCGGTGTGTTCAAATTATGGAAGAGGGATCCTGCCCGCACCGACAATACCGGGTCCCTGATGGCCTGGGCCTGGGCTTTGTGCCGCGGTCTGGGCATGTTGGAGAAGGATGACAGGGTGGATGCCTCGAAGGTGGTGGTGACGGGATGCTCCCGTCTTGGAAAAGCCGCCTTGCTCGCCGCCGCATTCGACGAACACTTTGCGGCAGCGGTCATCAACCAGACCGGCGGCGGGGGAGTGCCCCTTGCAAAAAGGAACTTCGGAGAACATGTGGCTTCGGAGACCGAAATGTTCACCCACTGGTGGTGCAAAGCCTTCTCCAAGTATATAGAAGCCGAGAAGAAGATGCCTTTCGACCAGCACATGCTCGTCAGTTGCATAGCACCCAGGCCGCTGCTTGTCGAAGGATTCAACAATTCTTGGTTCGACACTCACGGAGAATTCCTGGTGCTTCAGGCGGCTTCTCCGGTATGGCGTTTCCTTGGTGGCGAGGGGCTTCCGGACGTGCCCTGGCCGGATAATATGGATACATCCGCCATAGGCCACGACCTTGGCTATGTCCGCCGTCCCGGTGCGCACGGCATAGATGCCGATGATTGGAAATGGATGCTTGATTTTGCCGACCAGGCCCTGCCTGCCGTGCCTGATCGCCCCAGAGTGGATTATCTTGGCCCTTTGCAGGGAGAGCAGCACCGCCAGCATGGATTCGCCTATCAGGGGATGGATATCAGCGGGCGCTACATGCTCAGCTGCCAGAACCAGGGCGCCGCGAGCGTCTACAAACTATCCGGGAAGTCATTCGAGCGTGTCGGGCAGTTCCGCCTTGCATCTTTCCATAGGTACAACCATGCGAACGTGGTGTCATTCGGGGTGGAGAAAGCTTCCAAGGGAGATCCTCTCCCCGTGGCCTACATAAGCCAGTGCCACAGAAAGCCTGTGGGCGGCAGGAAAGACGTGCTTTATGCAGAAAGGATCAAGCCCGGCTTCGGCGGATCCGAGTTGGTGCAGACCATTTTCTACGACGACGTGAACCACGACTTCGGCTACGCTCTCCAGTGGGTGATCGATACGAAGGAGAAGATGCTCTACGGCTACGGAAACACGATAGACAACACCAATCCTGCAAACAGGCACAGGATCATCAAATTCCGCCTTCCGCGCCTGTCGGACGGCCCGTTTGTGGTCCTGAAGCCGGAGGATGCGCTGG
This sequence comes from Bacteroidales bacterium, assembly GCA_016283985.1. The sequence continues at coordinate 7,506 of JAEENZ010000198.1, forward strand.
AGAACTATACGATCGAGGAGGTCTCCGGTTACAGTTTCAATCCCATAGGACAGGGCCTTTATATCCATAAGGGTAAACTGTATATGCCTACGGGTTTCGGATGGCCTGAAGCCCCGTCCATCCTGTATATTTGGGATTTGGAGAATCACTCGATGACCAGCGTGGACCTTTCTCTCAGCACCTGCGGCGAATTGGAAGATATCTCCCGGTTCGGGAATTATTATTATATTCAAAGTCAGGACGGAGTATTCCGCGTAAAACTGTAGTATGAACAAGAGACTGGCATCACTCGATATCCTCCGCGGGGCGGACATGTTCCTGCTCCTTTTCCTGGGGCCCGTGGTTCGTGCCTTCTGCAAAGCGTATCCGGACGGCACTGCGTGGCTCTCCCATCAGTTCCAGCATGTGGGTTGGGAAGGATTCGTGCTCTGGGATATCATCATGCCTCTGTTCCTGTTCATGTCCGGCATCACCATTCCGTTTTCCATGGCAAAGTACAAGGAAGGCATCAGGCCGGACGGGAAGTTCTACCTTAAGCTCCTGAAGCGCTTCTGCCTGCTGTTCCTGCTGGGATGGCTGGTGCAGGGTAACCTGCTGGATTTCAGCTGGAAAGATTTCCATCCTTACGCCAATACTCTGCAGGCCATTGCGGTCGGATATGTAGTGGCCGCCCTGCTTTTCGTTCATTTCGGTTTCAGGTGGCAGATTGTCGCCGGGCTGGTGCTTTTCGCCGCCTACTGGATTGCCTTCGCCTGCACGGGGATGAACCTGGACGGGCAGGAAAACATCGCGATGGTAATCGATAAGGCCGTGATTGGCCCGCACCGCGATGGAGTGAAGTGGCTGGCGGACGGCACATGGCGTTTCCGGACAGGCTATCAATACACCTGGATCCTTTCCAGCCTGAACTTCGCCGTTACCGTGCTGCTGGGCTGCTTTGCCGGGCAGATGCTGCGTTCAGAGAAACGCTCTCCTGCCGGGCGCGCCGGGCTTGTAGCCATCGTGGGTCTTGCGCTAGTGGCAGCGGGGCTCGCCGTATCCCCGTATTTTCCCATAATCAAGAAAATCTGGAGCAGCAGCATGACGCTGTATTCGGGAGGAATCTGCTTCCTGCTGGTCGCCCTGACCTATTATATAGTGGATGTCCGGGAATGGCACAAGGGGCTGGACTGGCTGAAAATCTACGGAATGAATGCCATTACGGCCTACTGTATAGGCGAAATGATAAGTTTCACTTCCGTTTCGGAGTCTCTCCTCCACGGATTGGCAGGCCTTGGCTGGTATCCGGTGATAATCGCTTTCGCCAATGCCTCCATCCTGTTCGGGATCCTCTATGTAATGTATAAGAATAAAGTGTTTTTGAAAGTATAGTGAATATGAAGAAATTGCTTCTTCTGACCGCTCTTCTTCTGAGCGTATGCGCCTGCAAGGACGCGAAGTCCGATTACGGCTACAGGATAAAGGGAAAACAGATTGTCTACAACACTCCGCCGCGCCCTGCCGGGCATCAGAGCATGCTGGGTTTTGCATGCGACCCGATAGAGACTGTACGGGTCGGCGTAATCGGTCTTGGTGACCGTGGAAGGGATGTTCCCAAGCGTATGGCGTATATCGAGCATGCATCGGTAGTTGCGCTGTGCGACCTGCTTCCCGAGCGCATCGAGCGTGCCCAGAAGAGCCTCGAAAAGAGGGGAGCGCCCCGCGCCATCCATGAGTTTTCGGGGGAAGAAGGCTGGAAGGAACTGTGCGAACTGGACGATATAGATCTGGTTTATCTTGCGGTGCCTTGGCAGATGCACACGACCATGGCAGTCTATGCGATGGAGCACGGCAAGCACGTTGCCATCGAGGTGCCTGCCGCAACCAGCATCGAAGAATGCTGGGCGCTGGTGAATACATCCGAGCGTACCCGCCGCCATTGCATCATGCTTGAGAACTGCTGTTACGATTTCTTTGAGATAACCTGCCTGAACATGGCCCAGCAGGGTCTTTTCGGGGACGTGGTACATGTCGAGGGATCCTACATCCACAATCTCGATCCCTGGTGGGACAAGTATCAGGGCGACTGGCGCATGACCTACAACAAGGACCATCACGGAGACGTGTATCCCACCCACGGCATCGGCCCTGTCTGCCAGGTGCTTAACATCCACCGCGGCGACAAGATGGATGTGCTGGTGTCAATGGATACGGACGCCTTCTCCGGCCAGGCAAAGGCTGATGAACGTTATGGCGAAGGGAAGGTGAAGTACGAGAACGGCGACCTTACCGCCACCCTCATCCGCACCCGCAAGGGAAAGACCATACTCGTGGAGCACGACGTGGTGACGCCCCGTCCTTACAACCGTATGTACCAGATAGTCGGCACGAAGGGCTTTGCAAACAAGTATCCCGTCCGCGGACTTGCACTTGGAAGCGAAGGGCTGGAAGACGTGGCATATGACGATCTCGATGCGGAGAAGTTCATGAGCGATGCTCAGCGCGATTCCCTGCTCTCAGCGTTCAAGCATCCCATCGTCAAAGAAATCGAGGCCCTCGCACGCAAGGTCGGCGGCCACGGAGGCATGGATTTCATTATGGACTACCGCCTCATATACTGCCTCCACAACGGCCTTCCCCTCGACGAAGATGTGTACGATGCTGCGGAATGGAGCTCGCTCGTCGAACTTACGGAAGTCTCCATCAAGCATGGTTCCATGCCTGTCGTCATGCCCGATTTCACCCGCGGGGAATGGGACAGGCTGCCAGGACTCAGTTTTGCGACAGTTGATTAGTGGGAGGAACCGTAACCGGAAACGCTGTTTTTGTTTTTAAGAATAATTGACTATTTTTGTCATTACTGGTATGACAGAAGTAGAATTCTCCAGAGTCTACCTTGATACTTACAAGGATCTGTGTCTCATGGCCTTGAGATACGTCCATTCTGTATCAGTAGCGGAAGATATTGTGCAGGACGCTTTCTGCAAGGTACTTGTACGACGCCCGGATACTTTCTCCTTCGAAGACAGTTCCCAGACAAAGGCATATATGTGGAAGGTCGTCCGGAACAGGGCGATAGACTGGTGCCGTAAGCATTCAGGACGTTCCACAAGCCTTGAGGAGAAGATGGTGGATACGGAATTGTCCGCATTGGTGGACGAATTGTTTTCTCCGGAAAGTTACGGTGCATACGATTACGATTTGATGTCAGACACTTTGCAAGAAGCTATCGATGCACTTTCGCCACGTGCCAGGGAGGTTTTCAAATTACGTCGCGAAGAAGGTCTCACAAATAAGGATGTCGCCCAGAAACTCGGTGTTACCATAAAGGCTGTTGAAAAGCAGATGACCCATTGCCTGAAGAGTATCAGGGCTGCTCTAAAATTGAAAGGGATACCGTTTTTATCTTTGATTCTGTTTTTTTCTTCTATAAGGTAGGGTAACAGTTCCGTTTTTCGTGATTTGTATTGATGAATCACGAAACAGAACTTTTCAGGAGGTATCTGGACGGCAAGGCCGGACCAGAGGAGAAGCGGTTGCTGCTGGATTATCTGAAGAATCACGAAGGAGCCAGGGAGGAACTGCTGCCCGCATATACCCGGTGGGCGGATGAAATGGGGAATAACTTCAATCCCTATACTTCATTGGATAATGTCTTGGGCAGGTTGTCACGGAGACGTACAATGTGGGTTCCGGTTCTGGCAGTTGCCGCCGCTGCCATTGCAGCCCTGTTTATAATCAATCCTTTCCACAGGAATCAGGGAGCATCCATTCCAAATGCAGAAGCGGAATTGTATACTTGGCCGGAGTCCGAAAAACCGGAAGTTTTGCTGGCAGACGGGCAGGTTGTATGCTCCGAGTCTATCGAGATGCAGATTTCATGCACTGGTTCGGGAATCCGCATTGACGGACAGGATTATGCAATACCTTCAACGTCAAAGGCCCAGTGTCTGGTTACAGTTCCTTACGGTCACCGTGCGTTCGTGCAATTTGCCGATGGCTCAGTAGTTCACATGAACTCTCATTCCAGAATCCTGTTCCCCTTATCTTTCGGAAAAGAACGCAGCCTCCGTATGACAGGAGAAGCCCTCTTTGATGTCAGCAGAGATGAAAAGAGACCATTTACGGTTGAAACAGGCAACGTATGCGTGAGGGTATTGGGCACCCGTTTTCTGGTATCCGGAAACAGAGAGGAGACACACCGAGTGGCACTCGTGTCTGGTTCAGTAAACGTATCGGTTGGCGATTCGAATGAACAGTCAGTAACTCTTGTTCCCAATCAGATGTATACTCTGGACAATAATGGCAAAATCAATATTGAGGACGTTCCTGACATTCATGGTCTTTATGACTGGGCCGACGGGGTTTACAGGGCGGATGGCACATCCATGCAGGAACTCCTTGCTTTCCTCAGCAGGTACTATGGAGAAAGCATAGAATGCGGCCCCTCCATAGCCGAGATAGCCTGTACGGGCACATTGAACTTGAGGGCTACGGTATCCGAAATGCTTTCGGACCTTGCCATGATATTTCCCATTACAAGCCATAGGCAGAACGGAGTTTGGTTTGTATCTATATCTAGCAAATAAAGTCTTATGCGAAAAATCATACATCTAATTTGCTTGCTCTTCCTGTTCGGTTGGATTGCCGGAGCTCAGGAGTCTGGAAACAGATTGAGTTTTCCTGCCGAGTCCAGAACTGTTGGAGAGACCATCCGTCTGATAGAAAAACAAAGTGGGTATTCGTTCTTTTATCAGACTAATACTATCGACCTCTCACGTAAAGTAGTGATTGGCGCCGATAAGGAGACAGTGGAACAGGTCCTGACAAAATTGTTCAACGGTACATCCGACAGTTGGTCGGTGTCCGGGAAGCAGGTTTACCTAAAGCACAGTGAACAGTCGACTGTTTCTGCCGTTCCTGAGAAAAAGGGTCCTCAAAAAAGATCGGTTACAGGTACTGTATACGACGCAACGGACGGCTTGCCTGTCATTGGCGCAGGTATACAAATTAAAGGTACGCGCGAGGGAACGGTAACTGATGTGGATGGTCACTTTACCATTGAGATAGCAGGGGAAAGCGCCGAAATCATCGTGAGTTCGCTTGGTTACAAGGATCTGCCGGTTTTCATTACGGATCAGGGTGTGATCGAGGCAAGGATGGAGCCCGACAATGAAGTGTTGAGCGAAGTAGTGGTAGTTGGTGCCGGTACACAGCGCAGGGTATCCGTCACCGGTGCAGTTGCAGCAATCGACGGCAATTCCTTGAGCGCTCCGACATCTTCCCTTACCAACACTTTGGCTGGAAAACTGGCAGGTGTCATTTCAGTAACATCCAGCGGCCAGCCAGGTAGCACTTCAGAATTCTATATCCGTGGTATTTCCACCTTTGGAGGCCGCACGTCTCCTCTTATCCTGCTCGATGGAGTGGAGATCACAGCTTCCGACCTGAACAACATACCTGCAGAATCCATAGAGTCTTTCTCCATCCTGAAAGATGCCTCCGCTACTGCTATCTATGGAGCACGAGGCGCAAACGGTGTAATGATTGTCACCACCAAAACTGGAACAGAGAATACCAAGGCCAGGATCAACGTAACGATGGAAACGTCTGTCCTGAAGCCTGTCAATATAGTGCAGTATGCCGATGGCGCCACTTACATGGAAGCTTACAACAATGCCCAGCTGGCCCGTAATCCCAATGTGGAAGTACGTTACTCCCAGGCAGACATAGACAATACCAGGAACGGTGTCAATCCTTATATCTGGCCCGATGTGGACTGGTATAACCTGATGTTCCGCGACTATTCCATGAGCCAGCGCAGCAATGTAAACATCTCAGGCGGTGGTTCGCGCGTCACTTATTATATGAGTATGCAGATGAACCATGACGGAGGCATACTCGACGTGCCGCAGAACTATTCGTTCGACAACAACTATAACCGCTGGCTCTACACCTTCCAGAACAACATCGGTTATCAGATAACGCCGTCTACGAAGATGACCCTGAAAATGAACGCTCAGATAATCAATCAGAAGAGCCCTTCGACCTCAGCCAATTCCATCTTCCAGGCTATCTACAACAATACCCCGGTGTCATTCCCGGCCATATTTGATGACCAGGAAGGATACAACCATCTCCTGTTCGGTTCACAGATAATGAGTGCCGGCCGGTTCTATACGAACCCGTATGCCAACATGCTCAATACCTTCCAGGAGACGAATACCAATAAGCTCAATATTTCTGTAACTCTCAATCAGAAACTGGATGTCATTACTGAGGGACTTTCGGTGAATGCACTGGTTAATTTCAACAACTATGCTTCCACCTGGTATACGCGTTCGCTCAGTCCATATCTGTACAATGTCTATCCGGGAAGTTATGATCCGGCGAACCCAGTCACATATAGATTGAATGAGTTGCAGGTGGGTACCGAATATGTGAGCCAGTCAGGCATTTCGACTTCTACAAACAATACGTTTTATCTTGATGGACGGCTCAATTATGAGCGCTCTTTCGGGCATCACAACGTTACGGCCATGTTGATGTACATGATGCGACAGTATCGCAGTGGTGTGCTGCCAAACCGCAACCAGGGTTTCTCCGGGCGTTTTACATACGATTGGTACAACCGTTATCTCGTTGAGCTGAACTTCGGTTATAATGGCACGGAAAGGCTTGCAGAAGGGGAACGTTTTGAGTTGTTCCCTGCCATATCCGTTGGCTGGGTTCCTTCCAGCGAACCATTCTGGAAGCCAATGCGTACGTACATAGACCATCTTAAGTTCCGAGGTTCCTATGGTCTTGTTGGAAGTGACGAAACGGGCTCTTCCGCCGGTGCTGCTCACTTCCTTTACGAGAATTCAGTAAGTATGAGCGGGGGAGAGACTTTCCGTACTGGTTATACAGGCAACACAGCACGCACAGGTCCTTCCGTTACTTCGTATGCAGTTATGAATGCACACTGGGAGCGCGCGAAAGAACTGGATCTGGGTGTTGACATGGAGCTTTTCGAGCAGTTGAACGTCACGTTTGACTGGTATTACAACCAGCGTGAACGCATTCTGATGAAGAGGGCCTCTTTCCCAAAGAGTCTGGGATATGCCTCTACAGTGCCATGGAGTAATATAGGTAAAGTGGACAATAATGGCATTGAACTTAGCATCAAATGGAAGAAACAAATTAAAAAGGATCTGCTTGTAGATATGCGTTTCAATTATACATATGCACGGAACAAGTATGTGTATGTTGATGAACCGGATTATCCTTACATATGGCAGACGGAAACCGGCAAGCCCCTTAGTCGGATGACTGGTTACATTGCAGAAGGGCTGTTCCAGAGCGAGGAAGAGATTGCTATGAGCGCAGACCAGTCCAGTTTTGGTTCTTCGGTGATGGTTGGAGATATCAAATACCGCGATGTGAACGGAGATGGCAAAATTACCACCGTCGACAGGGTGATGCTTTCTCCTTACGGATCGATGCCCCGCATACAATATGGATTCGGTTTAAGTATCAACTGGAAGAAACTGGATTTCAGCGTGTATTTCAACGGCTCCGCGAAAAGGAATATCATGCTTTCCGGCTTTGAGCCTTTCATCGCCGATGACTCCAACGATCACAACCTTATGCAGTGGATAGCCGATGGCTATTGGCGTGAAGGCGCTGACAACAGCAATGCCACATACCCCAGGCTCGGTTTGCTAAAGAGCAACATCTACAATAACCGGCAGCCGTCCAGTTTCTGGATGCGCAAGGCTGATTTCTTCCGTTTCAAAACCCTTGAACTCGGTTGGTCCTTCCCCTTTGGAAGAGTTTATGTCAGCGGTGACAACATTGCCGTTTGGTCACCGTTCAAGTATTGGGATCCGGAGTTGAGTTACTATTCCTATCCTCTCTCCAGGACAATCAATCTTGGTTTCCAATTTAAGTTTTGACGACTATGAAAAAGATAATACTTGCACTTGCGGTCCTTCTGTCTGTCTTCTCTTGCGACTACCTTTCCGTAGTGCCCCCGGAGCAGGCTGATCTCGACGATCTGATAACAGATAACGCGACAGCATTGAATCACCTGTATGGTTGCTATGGCTTCCTTCAGGAAGAAATACGTATTTTCCCCGATTTCACAAGTCTGGACGGTGGAGGAACTGATGAATGCATGGAACCGCAGGAATGGGGTCACATGTGCTCACTTGTCAGGTACAATATGCTAACGCCGGAGTATATTACCTCTGACGCGCTGCAAACTAACCGCTATCCGTGGACCAATTTATACAATGCTATCGGTTACTGCAATCTCTTCCTAAAGAATATGGCAGAGACAAAAGCAGACCTTGATCCGGAACTCCGTCAGCAGTATATCGCTGAGGCTCAGTTCCTCAAGGCATACTATCACTACAAGGCTCTCGCTATTTTCGGCCCTTGCCCAATATCCGATGAACTGCTGTCATCAAATATTGCAAAGGAAGATATTCCCGGAAGATCCCATTTTGATTACTGTGTTGATTACATAGTGGGGCTTCTCGATGAGGCGGCTTCTTCACTTCCTCCCGTTGATCCGGGGCCGGACTATTGTGGCAGAGCTACTTCCATCGCCTGCAAGGCCCTTAAAGCCCGCATTCTGCTACTTGCTGCATCTCCGATGTGGAATGGCAGTTTCCCGGACAAATCGTGGAAGAATAAGAATTATGAAACGCCAGGCTATGGGAAGGAGTTGGTGAGCAGTACGTATTCCGCATCAAAATGGACTCGGGCCCGTACTGCGGCGTTGGAGGCCCTGACCGCTGCCAAGGATGCCGGATTCGAATTGTTCGGCACAGAAGCTTCTGAAATACTCCGTACGAACCAGAGTGTCCCTCTCCCGTCAATTCCCGGGAAGGGGAATACGGACGAAGACAAGCAGTTCAAGACTCTTGTGATGATGCTCCGCTATATGATGACAACCAACCCGGCGGAAGGGAATAAAGAAACTATTTGGGGCATCCCGCAGGTGGACAGGCAGTTCCGTATGGCTTCCATGCCTCATTATATCCTGAATACGGATGTGCAACCCAATGGGTATGGTGCATGGGGAGGTCTTTCGCCGACATTGTATACCGTTCAGCATTTCTTCACAGAAAAGGGAGTAATCCCTTCGGAAGATGCCGGTTTCTCTCCGGAATCGGAATGGTACACTTCTGCCGGACTGGCGGAGCCGGATATTATCAAGCTTAATGTCGGGCGTGAACCCCGCTTCTATGCATGGGTAGCCTTTGACGGTTGCGAGTATTCTCCTGTCATTGCCAACCGGCAGCCTCTGATCTGCCACATGCGCGATAAGGAACAAGGTGGTTACAATGCTGCTAAATGGGGAACCCGAAACTACTGTATCACCGGTTTCCTGAACATTAAATATGTCCATCCCAATCTATATTATACGGGAGTTTCGAATAAGAGTAATTATACTGATTGTTATTATCCTCATGCTCTGCTGCGGCTTGCGGAGCTTTATCTGATCCTGGCGGAATGCGATGCTTGGACCGGAGATACCGGCGAAGGTATCGACGCCCTTAATGCGATACGCAAGCGTGCAGGTGTGCCAGAATGGACGGAAGAAAGCCTTGGCGCAGCTGGGAAGACTCTTCTTGATGCTGTATTGGACGAGCGTTTTGTGGAGCTTTACATGGAAGGACACAGGTATTATGATATACGCAGATATCTTCATGGTAAGGAGCAGATGAGCAAATCGAATTTCCTGGGCCTTGACGCAGTGCGTACCAATCCTTCCTTCGAAGAATTTAACACTCCTGTTCCTGTTCCTCAACCCATACAGTGGAATGATCGCCAGTATCTGATGCCCATCCCCGCGGATGAGGTCTATTCAAATCCCCAGATGGTTCAGGCACCCCTTTATTAATGACTAAGATATGAAAAGGCTATACTATATATTGTTAGTGCTTCCCATGTTGCTTGTTACGGCTTGCGACAGGGATGACCAGACGGAGATTTTCCCCGAAGAGTATTTCAAGGTACTCTACATTAAAGATGCGGGTGCCAGGGATCTGGACATGAATACCGCCCAGGAAACCGTCGTGGAAAAAATGCTTGTGGTAAAAGGCGGAGCTCATCCGGAATTGACCGCAGAGTGCAGTCTGGAAGTGATGCCGATTGAAGACGCTGCATTACAATTCGGTTTTTCAGTGGATGAAATCAGCCTTATTCCGGAAGTGTCTTACAAGCTTCCCGGGCCGGTTTCCCTGACAGAAGAGTCGCCCTACAAGAATTTGGAGGTGGAGTTGTACCCCACCAAAATGGCCCCGTCAATGAAGGCGACACCAGGGAAGACATGGATTCTTCCATTAAAGCTTGTTACCGATTCGGGCTCAATCAATAAGGAAAACTGCACTGTTCTGTTTAACTGCTCGGTCGTTCCACCTAAGATTGGATGGAAAGAGGATAAGGCCCAGCCTGTAACTATAGATTACAAGACCCTTGATTATTCGATTGACCTGCTGATAACCAAGACTGAAATAAATAGGGAAAACGTCACCGGAACCATAGAGGCTCTTGGCGAAGATGCCGTGGCGGAATATAATGCCGCTCACAACACGACATATCCTTTACTACCCGCAGCTTCGTATACTTTAGGAGGTTTGACTTTTGCGGCCGGGGAATTGGCTGGTACCGCAACGTTGAATCTCACCCGTACAGGGCTTACCGGGGACGTGGAGTATCTGCTTCCGATCCGTATAAAGACGGTCTCATCTGATTTGTTCTACATCTCGGATGGAGTGAAATTCCTTATTATCAGTAATCCCAGATTCGCTTATGCGGAGGTTGATCCTGCATTATGGAAGATTGCCTTCAGCAATTCCGAAGATCGCGACTCCAGATACTGGGCCTGGAATATGTTCAACCGAGACCCGAAGAGCAACTTCTGTTCATACTGGAATGTCAGCCAGCAAACCAAGATTGGAACGGATGTGGATGATTTCAGGTATACCGTAGAAGGAACTTATCCTGGCCATTGCACATATGCTTCCGGACGTTTGGCCGGCACCGAGATTGAGGTTCCGTATCCTTGCTGCGATGGGGTGCGAAAGTACGATAAAGTCGTGGTCGTCATCGACCTTGGTGAAACGATCAGTTTCCATAGTGTCGGCATTTCCAAGATGTCCGGCAACGTGGGTAATCTTGACCTCAAGGGTGTGGAATTCTATACCGAAGACCAGTTCACACTTGAAACGGCAGATCAGTACAAGGGTGTGGATGTGACAAAATACCGCGCTGCGATAGCCAATTACAACACCGCCGATGCCGGTAATGCATGGCGTCTTTTCATACAATGGAACGACATCCCCAAGGGAACGGTGAGCGATGGTCTTGACACGGTATGGAATACTACGCCGGATGAGTATATGAATACAGCCGTTGCCAGGGGACGCTACTTGAAGATACATCCTACGGCATCCTACAGGACCGCCACCAACTGCATTGAAATCTGCGATTTGCACATCAGAAAGCTAATCACCATTGACGGAGAACCGGTATTATGACATTGTTGTTCAAACGTATTACCTCACTTTTAGGCGTGTTCCTGTTCCTGGGCTGTATGGCCTGTGGACAGGACAAGCCGACTGTGCACGACAATACGGATATTGACCCGCCGGCTGTGGTCGATGGCCCTGGTGGCTATCTTTTTGCCCATACCGGCAAGGGAAGCAATTATTACAGACTTTTCTATGGCCTGTCCCGCGACGGAATAACCTGGATCGCCCTCAAGAGAGGGGAGTCTCCGCTTTCCACTTATTACGGCTTCCCTTACATCGCAATGGACGGAAAGGGAACCTATTGGCTCATAGGAACGTCCAGTGGCACAAAACCCCATTTCCCTATAGTGTGGTGGTCGGATGATCTGATTACCTGGAAGCACAAGGACCTTCCTTCTTCTATTATGGCCCTGCCGGACAACTATGAGAACGATACAAATTCCTACGGGGCAATGAAACTGTTCTTTGATCCAGTGTCGGAGCAGTTCATGATAACCTGGCATGCGAGCGAGAAAGAGCTTTCCGGAAATGCCATGTGGGAATCTATGCGGACGTTCTATATACTTACGAAGGATTTCCAGAACTTTACTCCGGCCAGGAAACTGTTTGATTTTTCCGGCACCGATGCCACTATGGCTCAAATAGATGCTTCAATCCATTATAATAATGGAGTATATTATGCTGTAATCAAGGATGAACGCTGGCCTGAGCATTCTTCCACAGGCAAAACGGTGCGTATAGCACAGTCAAAATCACTGACCGGCCCCTGGTCGAATCCGGGCGGGAGCGTCACGCCCTCATGGAGGGAAGCGCCTACTTTGGTGCAATCTCCCGATAGTACATACTGGTATATGTATGTTGAGGATTACACTGTCCACTGTTATGAACTATACCGTTCTTCATCAATAACACGGAACACCGTCTGGGACAAGGTGGAGGAAATGAGCCCACCTCCCGGGGACAACTGTCGCCACGGGTGCATAATCCATGTGGAAGAGAATATATACCGCAAGCTTCAGTCTACATATGACTATTAATAACATAAATAACATAATCAAAATGAAAACAGACCAATATGTTTCACCGGAAGTTCGCATAGTATCCTGTGTGAACACAAGACCTTTGCTGACTTCAGCCATCTTATTGGAGGTATATGATGATTCCTCCACAATCGAGAATTTTATTGACAATGGTGATACTATCACCTGGTAACACAAAAGGAGAGTCATTATGAAAAAGAACATGTTTTTAACCTTTGTCGCTGGAGTGACTATGGTTTTTATGGCTTCCTGCAGTAAAGAGGCTGTCATCGATACTACTGTTCCAGGCAATTCACCAAGGGTTCGAGTTTCGCTTGTCGGTTTTGGTGAACCGAATGAAAAAGCATCCTTGGATTTTGAACGGGTTTCCAATGTAATGTGGGCCGACAATGATACCGTGGCCGTTTTTGACGGTGCCCAGAAGAACAAGTTCGGCATAGAAGGCGGAACCAATACGGGAACATCTGCCACATTCACCGGATATGCTGCCGAGAATGCTACGCTATATGCTGTTTATCCGTATTCTGCCGGCAACTCCCTTAACGGTTCGCAACTGTCGGTGACCGTTCCGTCTCATCAGGTCATCGGCTCCCATGCCTGCATTGATACTTCCGCCATGGTTAGCGTAGGAAAGGCGGTCAGTAACGAAATAGTATTTAAGCAGGTTTGCGGACTTATCAAGATCATCGTCAGCGGGAATAATGTCCGCAGGTTGATCCTGACCGGTAATTCCCTGACTGGTACGGCACTGGTATCCGCGGACGGAACCGTTTCCTCGGTAACCGATGGCTCCGACACCGTTGAACTCACATATGAAGGCGGGGGCAATTTCCCGACCGGCACGTATTATGCCGCGGTCCTTCCCGGTACTACTGCTGCCGGATCCTTCTCCGTTCAGCTGGTTAGCGGCGGTGGTCTAACCTGGCAGAAATCTGCCTCGTCTGCCGTGACCGTTGTCCGGAAGACGGTAATCAGTGCAGGAGATGTTGACAGTGAGGCGACATTCGTGCGTCATATTACAAACAAAGATGAGCTTTATGCCTGGGGTGCTGTAATGGGCGAGGAACATAATGTCACCGTCTGGCTTGACGCCGACATTGATTGTGCTTCTGATCCCTGGGTTGGAACAGGTGCCACATTCGATGGTACTTTCGAAGGACAGGACCATAAGATATATAATCTGGTCGTAACATATGATGGAGATAATACTGGATTCATCTCCAGGCTTACCGGCTCTCTTAACAACGTGATTATCGGTTCTTCCAATGGTACCAGCTGGGACAATGTTTCATGCATAACGCACAATGGAACATCTGATATAGATGCTGATACCCATTATCTGGGTCTCGTCGGTCGTTTGGCTGGCAATGGCAACATGGAGGGGGTCACCAACTTTGCTTCCATTGTTGTCGCAGCCAAGAACACCAGGGCCTATGTGGGTGGATTGGTCGGGCTAATCCCGGGAGGAGAGATAGTAACCATGACTAACTGCACGAATTACGGCTCCGTCACCAATAATTCCACATGGACAGGTGGCCAGACCCGAATGGGTGGCATCCTGGGTCAGGGAAGCGGAACGTTGGCTGCGACCGGGATCGAGAATTACGGAGCCCTTACTATCAATAATGGCGTTACTAATTTCGTTGGCGGATTATGCGGTGATATCGGTTCCGATTCTTCCATTACCTCAGCGAGTAACTATGGTACCATCACTTTCACGGACGAAGGTACCCAGAAGACATATATTGGCGGCTGCTTCGGATCAATCCGCGGGTCTTCCCTGTATGATTGTCACAACTATGCTCCTATTACGGTCACTCGCAGTGCTGAACACTGGTTCGGCGGCATCGCCGGATATATGGAAGCCGGAGAATCTGCTTTAACCGAGTGCATAAATCACACTGGAGCCGATCTTACTGTATCTTCTACCGTTGTCTCTAAACGCGTGATTATGGGTGGCATTACCGGAGGATGTCAGTATAATGGAAGCGGACCGTTTGCGGTTACTATTGACGACTGCAGAAACGAGGCATCAATAATAAATCAGGGTAGTGCGTCGGATTTCGGTGGCATAGCAGGCCTTTTTGACAATTATCTTTCTTCAGCAACCATATCTATCACGAATTGCGAGAATACCGGTGCCATTTCAAGTACCGTTATGGACGACGGAACTTCATTGAGCCGTGAGCTTCGTGTAGGCGGAATCATCGGCGGGACAGATCCGGAAAGCACGGGATGCGAACAGGTCTATCGTTCCTGCATCAACCGCGGAAACGTTACCATTAATGGCGCCATAAAAAAAGGTGCGTCGGTGCGTGTGGGTGGCATCGTCGGCAATTCCTATTACTGCACAACCATCGACCAGTGCAAGAACTTCGGGAATGTGGGATGTGAAGTTGCCGGTAGTGATGCGGGTTCTGCTGTCTTTGTCTTTGGCGGCATTCTTGGATATATTCAGGATCGCAGTGAGTCCCGTTATGAGCAGGTTACTAATTGCATCAACACGGGAACAGTCTCAACCGTCCGTGCTTACAACAACCAGTATCTTGGAGGCATCGTCGGCGGTGGCAATACCCAAAGCAACGTTTATCCTCAAGTGACCGGCTGTAAGAATTTTGGCAATGTCTTCGCCACCAAGACTACCAATACTTTGGTTGGAGGTCTTTGCGGTTATATCAAATTTACTTTAGCCAACAGTTCCAATTTCGGTGATGTAACCGGCGGAGCATGGAACGGTGCCATTGTCGGTGACGGAAATGCTTCTGCCGTCTTGAGTGACGGCATTAAGGTTGGGGATGGTGTAGAGGTAACTGGCGCTGCCAATGCAGGGGCTAAATACAGCCAAGGCAAGAAGACTTACTCGTTTACTACGGCCGCTTCAATTGAAAAGTATTGGTTCAGTGGATGGTCTGACGCAGCGATAACGGTCACTGTCGTAGATCAGGAAACCTATTCGGAATAATTAGATAAAATGATGAAAGCGCTTAAGATAACATTGTTGTCATTGTCGATTGTCACCCTGGCTTCCTGCAAACAGGAAGTCTGGGTTGACAATTCAATGACTGATGATTCGGAGAAGGTACTTGTATCGTTCTCTGGAAAAGGGGAGTCGGATTCGCCTGATTCCCGCGTAACCCTTGATTTCTCCCAGGCTCAAAACGTACGCTGGTCAGATAATGATCTGATAGCAGTGTTCGATGGTACGGCAAAGAACCAGTTCAGCATCGCCGACGGAACCAACACCGGAGCTACGGCCACTTTTACCGGTGAGGTAACGGTTGGATACACTTCTCTGTATGCGGTGTATCCGTACTCTGCCGGCAATTCCCTCAACGGATCGAACCTTTCGGTTACCGTACCTTCAACGCAGACAGTAAGCAGCACCGCAAAAGTGGATCCTGCTGCGCTGGTTTCCGTGGGGCAGGTGATTGCAGGTGCGACAGAGTTCAAGCAGGTATGTGGCCTTCTCAAGTTTGAGATTAACTCCGCTGGCATTGCAAAGGTCATTATCAAAGGGACGAATCTTGCAGGAACGGCCACTGTGGCTTCAGCTACCGGTGTCGTCTCAAGTATTACTTCCGGAGAGAACAGCATCGTTATCAGTAGTTCCGAAGGCACATTCGCAACAGGAACGTATTATGCTGCCGTGCTTCCCGGTACTACTGCTGCGGAATGTTTCACCGTTGCGTTCGTGGAAAGCGACGGCCTCACACATGAAAGGACTGCGTCCGGTGCAGTGAGCGTCGCACGCAAGCAGGGAAAGTCAATCGGATATGTAGACGGTTCTTATTCCGTCAGCCGTCATATTTTCACCAAGGACCAGCTTTTTGCATGGGGTGCAGCCATGGGCTCAGACGACCATGTGCCCGTTTATCTGGAGGCAGATATCGACTGTGAGTCGGATCCCTGGACCTATGGAACCGTTGAATTTAACGGCACTTTCGATGGACAGAATCACAAAATCTTCAATTTCGTTGTTGAGAGTGCGTCCCAGTCTTGTTTTATCTATACTCATTCAGGTAAGCTGAAAAATGTAGTGATTGGCTCTTCCAACGGAAGCAGCTGGGACAATGTTTCCCGCATTACTCATATGGGAACCTCGGGCAGTATAGAGTATGTTGGAATCGTCAGCCGTTTGACCGGAAAAGGCTCAATAGAGAATGTTACGAACTATGCGAAGGTCGAAGTTTCTTCTTCGTCAAACTCCAGAGCCTATGTCGGCGGTCTGGTTGGAGTTATTCCGGATTCGGCACTCGGTGTCATGATTACCGACAGCAAGAACTACGGTGCGGTTTCCAATGCTTCTTCCTGGTCGGACGCACAAACGCGCATGGGTGGCATCCTTGGACAATGTGATGGAACCTTGACGGCTTCGGGTATTGAGAACCATGGCGCCATTACGGTCGGTAACAACGTTACAAACTTCATCGGTGGTCTCTGCGGCGACCTTGGAAGCGGATCAACTGTTTCCGCATCCAAGAACTACGGAACGATTACATTTACCGACGGCGGCACTTCGAAGACATATCTTGGAGGCTGCTTCGGTTCTGTTCGCGGCTCGACCATTTCAAACTGCCATAATTATGGGGCCATTACTGCCACACGAAATGCCGAGTGCTGGTTTGGTGGCATAGCAGGTTTCTGCGAATCTGGGAAAACATCTATGACTGATTGTATCAATCATACTGGCGCAGACCTTACGGTTGCATCTTCCGTTACAAAGCGCGTCTTGATGGGCGGTATAACTGGAGGATGCCAGTATAACGGATCCGGTCCGTTTGCGGTTATCATTCAGGATTGCAGGAACGACGCTGCCGTCACCAATAGCGGATGTG
>JAEENZ010000199.1 GCA_016283985.1 Bacteroidales bacterium
CATCGCCCCGACCGAAATACCGCCGATGAACTCGGCACTCGAACCGCTCAGGTTATGCAGATGCCCGGCAACGGCTGTATCCACCAACCCCACCAACGGAACCGTAATGTTCGCCAGTATGCTTGGCAGCGCCAGCCGCAGTATTTCCCGGTCAAGTGGCTTCACTTAACAAATGTACGGGAAATATTTTTATTATTCGTCCGAATTTATGTATATTTGCAACGTCTATTCGTCCGAATTCGTGTTAATAATTGTGGTACATTCGTCCGAATTTATGTAAAATGAAACGCGAGATATATGCAAAACTCCTTGAGTGGAAGTCTCGTAAGGGACATAAACCACTAGTACTTGACGGGGCCCGTCAGGTTGGCAAAACATATATACTTAAAGAGTTCGGAGTCCGGGAGTACAAAAATGTGTCTTACGTTAACCTTGACAAAGATGCAGTAGCAAAATCCGTCTTTGATCCAGACCATGACATCAAAAGAATCATCCGTACTCTTTCTGCCTATACAGGTGTGGATATAGTTCCGGGCGATACTTTAATCATAATCGATGAGATACAGGAGAGTAGCGCGGCATTGGGCTGTTTAAAGTATTTCAAGGAAGAATTCCCTCAGTATGATGTGGCGGTTGCTGGTTCTCTGCTAGGAATATCTATCCACGAAGATCAGTCTTTTCCGGTCGGTATGGTGGAATTTGTCCGTATGTTCCCGATGTCTCTTCTTGAATTTCTGAATGCCACCGGTAACGAGAAACTTACCGAACTTCTCCTGAATCACGACTGGGAATCAGTAAACATTTTAAGCCAACAATATACTGAACTGCTTCGCCAATATTACTATGTGGGAGGTATGCCCGAGGCCGTTGCAGGATACATCGCTGGAAAAGGACTTAAGGCTGTCCGCCAAATCCAGAAAGATATCTTAGCTGGTTACAGAAGGGATTTTTCCAAGCATGCACCAAACAAAGACGTCCCCCGCATCGAGATGGTCTGGGACTCCCTTCCCTCGCATCTGGCCAAGGAAAACAAGAAATTTATCTATGGCGCTCTTCGTAAAGGCGGTCGTGCAAAAGAATTCGAGATGGCCATTTCCTGGCTTAGGGATGCGGGACTGATATACAAAGTTCACCGAGTTTCCAAGATAGAATACCCTCTTAGTTTTTATGAGGATTTCGATGTTTTTAAGGTATTCCCGTTGGATGTCGGTCTATTGGGCGCGATGACTGATGTCCCTGCCTCTCAAATGCTAGTAGGGAACAATGTATTCAAAGAATTCAAAGGGGCTTTCACGGAATGTTATGTCAACGAGCAGTTGGCCCGCGTCCAGATTCCGGTTTTCTACTATTCCTCCAATGAATCTGAAGTGGAGATAGATTTTGCTGTGCAAACGGAGAACCGCGTTATTCCCATTGAAGTTAAGGCGGAGGAAAACGTCAAATCAAAGTCCCTGAAGACCTACATAGACAAGTATCCGGAACTGAAAGGACTGCGCATCTCTATGCTCAACTATGTCGATCAAGGTTGGATGGAGAATCTGCCATTATACGCAATAGAGGGATACTTTTCTCAATAGCCTTTGCGGAATTTTCCGTCTTCTTCGAGCATTCCCAGATAAGAATTGTAGCGCTCGGCGCTGATGGTCCCGGCATCGACTGCGGCCTTGACGGCGCAGCCGGGTTCGTGAGTGTGGGTGCAGGGGACGAAGCGGCAGTCATCCGCCACGCGCAGCATTTCCGGAAAGTACTTGGCGATTTCTTCCTTTTCCAAATCTACCAGCCCGAACCCCCTCAGCCCCGGCGAATCTATCAGGTAGCCGGAGGCGCCGATAGGATACATTTCGTAAAGGGAGGTGGTGTGTTTGCCCTGCAGATGGGCAAGGGAGATCTTGCCGACCTTAGGGTCCAGGGAGGGGTCTATGGCCTTGACGAGGGAGGATTTTCCCACGCCCGACTCGCCCGAAAACAGGCTCAGCTTGCCGCCGCAGGCCTCCCGGAGTTCGTCTATGCCTTCGCCCGTCTTGCAGGAAGTCTCGATTATGCGGTAGCCCGCTCCTTCGTAGATGCGGTGGAAATCGGCCACCGCTTCGGGTGCATCCGCCTTGTAAAGGTCGACCTTGTTGAGGACTATTATCGCCGGAATCTTGTAAACTTCGCAGGTGACCAGTATGCGGTCGAGGAAGGGGAGTTTGATTTCGGGGAAGAAGAGGCTGACGGCAATCACGGCTTGGTCGAGGTTGGCGGCTATCACGTGTGCCTGCCGGCTCAGGTTCGTCGATTTGCGTATCACATAATTGCTCCGCGGCAGTATCTCCGTTATCACTGCAGCTCCCTGCGGTTGCTGGTACTCCCCCTGAGGGACGTAACACCCGCGGTTCGATAGCGGGGGGACCGTCCCGAAGGGAGGGTGGGGTGAGCCCGAAGGGCGAACTCCCGAAGGGGGAGTACCAGCAACCGCAGAGGGGATGAAGCGGACGCGGTCGCCGACGGCGATGGGGTTGGTCGCGGAACTTTTCTGCAAACGCACCTTGCCGCGCAACACGGCCGGAAACGGCTCCCACTTCGGAAGCTCGCTCAGCAGATAATGGCTGCCGGCATTCATAATGACCGTCGCGACCCTCTCCTCCATACTACTTCGCCCTCTCCACCAACTTCTCGGCAAAACGCCTCAGCGACTCTGCCCGAACCTTGTTCAACTTAAGCTTGGAAACCGCCTTCTGCGCCTCCTCGGTATAGCGTCGCACCTCGGCGCGGGCATCCTCGTCCACGCCGCACTCTATGTAGATCTTCTTGATGTCTGCTATCTTCGCAGCCTCCTGCCCGGGGGCGACGCATTCGTTGAAGCGCTTGAGGAAGGCCGCTTTCCTGCTGCCGGCCAGCACCTCGCAGGTGCGTACGGTAAGCCAACTCTTCTTGCAGTTCACGATATCCCCTCCTATGGGTTTGCCGAACACTTTCTCATCGCCGAAGGCATCCAGATAATCATCTGCCACCTGGAAAGCCATGCCCAGCTTGTAGCCGTATTCGTAGAGGGCCTCGCAATCCTTCTCGGAGGCCTGGGCCATCACTGCGCCCATCTTGGCGGAGCAAGCCAGCAGCACAGCCGTCTTGAGGCCTATCATCTTGCAGTAATCCTTCATCGACACTTCGGGAACCGACTCGAATTCCATGTCGAACTGCTGCCCTTCGCATACCTCTGCCGCGGTCTTGCTGAACAGGGCCAGCACTGCTTCCAGCCTGTCGGCCGGGGCCTTGGCTATACGCTTGTAGGCATCTATCTGCATCACGTCCCCGGACAGGATGGCCGTGTCCTCATTCCACTTCTTCCAGACTGTCTTCTGCCCGCGGCGCAGAGGGGAGCGGTCCATGATGTCGTCGTGCAGCAGGGTGAAGGTATGGAACACCTCGAGCGCCGCCGCAACTTCCATCAGTTTGGGAGTCAGCCTGTCCTTGAAAACGGAGTAGGCAGTGAGGCAAAGTTTCGGACGGATACGCTTTCCGCCTATTCCTATCATGTATCTGAGGGGATCATAGAGCCCTGCAGGCTCCTCGGGAAATGTGATTTCGTTGAAAAGGCGCACGATAGCGCCATCGATGTGTGATTCGGTCAACATAGCTGCGCGTTTATGCACAAATATAGCTAAATTTGCTCTCGAATGAAAATTACTTTGGGCGACATACTTTCGGGCCGGGTGCGGATAGTGTACAGGCGCAGGAGGCGCAAGCTGGCGGAG
>JAEENZ010000200.1 GCA_016283985.1 Bacteroidales bacterium
ATAATTTTCGGTAGAAAAAAGCTGGGACCTGAGCGTAATGCCGACACGAAGTATTGGATAAATAAAAAAAATGATTACATTCGCAAAATCACAATAATTAACTGATTATGAAGAAGTTTATATTAGTTGCTTTTGCTCTGGTGGCAGCATTTGTAATGGGATCTTGCTCCAAAGAAGAAACAGACATCACCAACACCCTCAAATATGATGGGAAAACCTACAAGGTGGATTTCGAGGGCTATGTCGGTCAAGATAATTTTTTTGATTCCGACATCCATTTTCTGGAAGAATCCGATCTTGAGCAGGCTTGGAGCATGATGTGGGCCCGAGGTAAGGTAGGGTCTTTCTCTCTGCCCGCGAAAGAAGAAGATTTTCAGCTCACCAAGAATACGTATCCCAATTATAATATTGACTTCAAGTCAGGTACTGCCAAATCCTGGGTTGATGATGATAAACACTTATGCCTTGTCGTGGACGGTGTGACAACTGACGGCAAGAAACTCAAACTAAGTGTAAAAAGCATGAACCAGTAGTTCTTTCCCGTGGCATCTAAATGCCTGAATATCAGTAAAATAATAAAAGTCTCCCCCTTAAAAACGAGGGGGAGACTTTTATTAATCAGCTAACTACC
This sequence comes from Bacteroidales bacterium, assembly GCA_016283985.1. The sequence goes on from JAEENZ010000200.1 coordinate 632, forward strand.
AGGCAGTTGGCTGCCACGCTGCTAAAGCTGGGGACCAGCCTTTACCAGGGCCTTGCCGGCGCGGTTGCTCTCGTACTTCTTGAAGTTCTTGATGAACCTGGAAGCGAGATCCTTCGCCTTGGCATCCCACTCGGCTGCGTCCTTGTAGGTGTCGCGAGGATCGAGAATGCCGGTATCGACACCCTCAAGCTTGGTAGGAACTTCGAAATCGAAGTAAGGGATGTGCTTGGTGGGGGCCTTGTCGATGGAACCGTTCAGGATGGCGTCGATGATTCCGCGGGTGTCCTTGATGGAGATGCGCTTGCCGGTGCCGTTCCAGCCGGTGTTCACGAGGTAAGCCTTTGCGCCGCTCTTCTTCATCTTCTTCACGAGTTCCTCGGCATACTTGGTAGGATGCAGTTCGAGGAATGCCTGGCCGAAGCAGGCGGAGAAGGTGGGAGTGGGCTCGGTGATGCCGCGCTCAGTGCCTGCGAGCTTGGCGGTGAAGCCGGAGAGGAAGTAGTACTTGGTCTGCTCAGGGGTGAGGATGGATACCGGAGGAAGTACTCCGAATGCATCCGCGCTGAGGAAGATGACCTGCTTGGCGGCAGGGCCGTGGGAGACCGGACGGACTATCTTCTCGATGTGATAGATAGGATAGCTCACGCGGGTGTTCTCGGTGACGGACTTGTCGTTGAAGTCGATCTTGCCGTTCTTGTCGACCGTTACGTTCTCGAGGAGGGCGTCGCGGCGGATGGCGTTGTAGATATCGGGTTCGGACTCCTTGTCGAGCTTGATGACCTTGGCATAGCAGCCGCCTTCGAAGTTGAAGACGCCCTTGTTGTCCCAGCCGTGCTCGTCGTCACCGATGAGGAGACGCTTCGGGTCGGTGGAAAGGGTGGTCTTGCCGGTGCCGGAGAGGCCGAAGAAAATGGCGGTGTTCTCGCCGTTCATGTCGGTGTTCGCGGAGCAGTGCATGGCTGCGATACCCTTCAGGGGAAGGTAGTAGTTCATCATGGAGAACATACCCTTCTTCATCTCACCGCCATACCATGTGTTGAGGATGACCTGCTCACGGCTGGTGACGTTGAACGCTACGCAGGTATCGGAGCGGAGGCCGAGTTCCTTATAATTCTCGACCTTTGCCTTGGATGCGCAGTAAACCACGAAATCGGGCTCCTGGTCGAATTCCTTCTGGTTCTGGGGACGGATGAACATGTTGGTCACGAAGTGAGCCTGCCATGCGACCTCCATTATGAAGCGGACCTTCATGCGGGTGTCCTTGTGCGTGCCGCAGAAGCCGTCCACCACGAAGAGGCGCTTGCCGCTGAGCTGCTGCTTTGCGAGCTTCTTGACTGCCGCCCAGGTCTTCTCGGACATCTTGTGGTTGTCGTTCGGATAGCCTTCGGTGGTCCACCAGATCTCGCCGGGTTTGCCTTCCTTGGTGGTCTTGTCGTAAACGATGTATTTGTCTTTAGGGGAACGGCCGGTGTAGATGCCGGTCATCACGTTGATTGCGCCAAGCTCGGTAACCTGGCCTTTGTCGAAGCCTTCGAGTTCAGGTTTTGTCTCTTCGTTGTAGAGGACCTCGTATGTGGGATTGTAGAGGATTTCCTTTACACCGGTAATGCCATACTTGGCAAGAACTTTTTTGTCCATAGATATCTTGTATTTTAAAGTTTATCTTTAAGTCGCGCAAATTTACATAAAATGCTGCAAAAAACGAACCATAGGTCAGTCAAAATCACAAGAAATGGTTACTTATATGAAATTGCTGATGAAAACCGCCAGAATGGCCACCGGCGCGAGGTAGCAGAGTACGAATCGGACGAATCCGAACAGGCGTACGTTCCATCTGAGGGTGCCGCCATTTGTGAATTCGTCCCATACCTCGTCGCGCTTCATCTTCCAGCCCACGAAGAGCACGCAGAGCAGGCCTCCGATGGGCAGGAGCACGTTGCAGCACAGAAGGTCGAAAGACTGGAATATGCCGGTGTTCAACGCGCAGGGCACGCCTCCGATCAGTCCGATAACAAACACCAGCAGCACGGCACGCCCGCGCCTGAAGCCCTTTTCTTCTATCAGCCAGGCCACAGGGACCTCTACGAGTGATATGGATGACGTGAGGGCCGCGATGCTGACGGAAAAGAAAAACAGAACGGCTACAACAATGCCCAGGACAGGGAAACTACTGCTCAGGTTCTTGAAAATGAAAGGCAGGGAATCGAATATCAGGCCGGGGCCGGATGCGGGTTCGATGCCTGCGGCGAAAACGGCGGGCATGATGGCCAGGCCTGCCAACAGGGCGAAGAACAGGGTGAATCCTGCCGTGCCTAAACCGGCTACGACCATGTCGTCCTTCTTGCTTATGTATGAGGCGTAGGTGACGATGATGCCCATGCCCAGAGACAGGGAATAGAATCCCTGCCCGAGCGCGTTGATGACCACGTGCGCGTTGACTTTGCTCCAGTCGGGCCTGAACAGATAATCGACGCCGGCCGAACTGCCCTTGAGGGTGATGGAGTAAATGGCCAGAAAGACTATCAGGGCGAACAGTAAGGGGATGGAGACCTTGGTGAAGGCTGCGATTCCCTTCTTGATGCCGCCGGCGACTATCAGGCAGGTGAGGCCCAGATACACTACGAAAGCGCACAGGGGTGCCCACCGGGAGGCTGTGTAAGCGGCGAAGGAAGCAGGATAGCCGAGATCGAAGGACTTGAACAGATACGCGATGCTCCATCCACCTACCACTGAATAGTAGCACAGGATGATCATCGGAGTGATCATGCACAGGACTCCAAGCCATTTCCAGGGGGTGCCGGGTGCCAGTTTGCGCATGGCTCCGAGGCAATTCGCTCCGCTCCGCCGGCCAATGATGAACTCGGCGAAGAAAATGGGGATGCAGAGAAGCAGTGTGGCGACTATGTAGATAATTATGTATGCCGCTCCGCCGTTTTCCCCAACCATGTAGGGAAAACGCCAGATGCAGCCCAGCCCTATGGCGCTTCCCGCCAGGGCCGCGATAGCCGCAAACCGGCTGCCGAACTGTTCCTTAGAGTTTGCCATAGGTTAAACCGGGCCAGTCGTCCGTGCGGAAAGGCCATGCGGGGAGGCCCTCTGAATTGAAGAGGTTGCATACGGGATTGTCGGCCCAGCCGTAGCGGACGGCAACGGGATGGGGGACATCCGGGCTGGAAACTATAACAGAATCGCCGTTGATTTCGGCATCGGCCCAGTGCCAGATATGGTCTGCTCCGGCGATCTGGAATCCGGTAAGCTTTCCGCTCTCGGCCTGCTTGACGATGCTGAATCCCATGGCTTTCTTTCCGTATCTGTCTTCAGCGAAATCTCCGGAAGGAACGGCCTTGAGGCCACCCGCGGCATTGCTGAACTTGATTACTATGCAGTTCTTGTCGATGGTATATGACTTGAAGCGGGGGCCGTCGGTGGGGACCTTCTTCCCGTAATCATTGGCAAGGGCCAGGTTGGCAAGGCGTTCGCCCACTTCGCGCTTGCGCACGGGATGAACGTCCTCGGCTTCACCTATGTCGATGATGCAGGCCATACCGGTTTTGGCAACGGTCTCGGTTGCAAGTGCCTGGGCTTCACGGAGTTCCGCCCAGCTGAATTCGCCGGGATTCTCGCTGACTGCCTTGTATCCCGCTATCTGGGTGATGTAGAAGGGGAAATCGTAGCCCCAGAGCGAACGCCAGTCGAGGATCATGCCCTCCATCAGCTCGCGGTAGCGGTAGGACTTGTCTGCGTTGGATTCGCCCTGATACCAGATGGCGCCCTTGATCGCATAGGGGGCCAGGGGCCTGAGCATGGCGTTGTAGAGCACCGTGGGCATGTTGGGTTCGCGTGCGGCGGACATGGGCATCCCCTCGAAGGAAACGGAAAGGGTTAC
>JAEENZ010000201.1 GCA_016283985.1 Bacteroidales bacterium
TCCAAGGCTGTTTTCCGCCCGGAGCGTAACCTTCCAGCTGCCGGCCTTCTTTACCTTTCCGGATATGATTCCGGTTTCCGGATCCAACTTCAGCCCCTTGGGCAGGCCTTCGGCGGAGAAACGCATGGGACGTTCGCCGGTGGCGGGGATACGATAGAGGAAAGGCGCGCCGGGACGCGCCCCGTAGACCTTCGCGCCGTTCACCTTGGGAGTCTTGGGCGCGGGAGGGGTGAGGATGGGTTTGTCGTCTTGCCGGCTTTCGGAGGCCTGGCCGAGGGCCTTCAGGAGCACCGCTTCCATCACCTTGTAACCGGCCAGGTTGGGATGCACCGCATCGGTCTCGAAGTCCGGTTTCATCGCCCCGTCTTCCGTCTTCATGGCTGTATGATAATCCGCAAGCGGAATGCCGTTGGCCTCTGCGTAGCCGCGGATGAGGGTGTTCAGGCTGTCGATGCTCGGACGGGGGTCGCCGACGCGCTTGCGCCAGCCGATCTCGCGGGCGGGCAGGACGGTGCACATCACCGGCTTGATGCCGTTCGCACTGGCAAGTTGCACCAGGGACTGGAGGTTCTTGAAGATGTTCTCCACCTTGATGTAGCCGTTGTTGCGGGCGATGTCGTTTATGCCGGCGAGGATGACTACGTATTCCGGGGCCAGCTCGATTACGTCCGGACGGAAACGGGCCAGCATGTGCATGGTGGTCTGCCCGCCTATGCCACGGCCGAGGAAATTATGGTCTTTCAGCCAGGCCGCATCACATCGCACCCAATTCCGGGTAATGGAGTCGCCGAAAAGAACGGCAGCCGGCGTATCCTTGACGCTTTTATTCTGCTCCGCATAATACGAGAAACGTGGCCAGTCCTTGTCTTCGGGTTCAGCTTTCTGCTGGGCGAAAAGGAAACTGGGGAGGAGAATCAACGAGAGCAATAAGAGCTTTTTCATCGACTGAGAGTTTTAGTGTAACGGTGCCGCCCTGCTCCGGCCTCGGTGCCTTCCGTATCTCCCGGCAGGTAGACCGTGGCGTGAGAGCCCTCGGGGACGGTGACTTTAAGTATGAACCTGCTGCCGCGGATGGCCCAGCGGACGGAAGCTTTGCCGACAGGGGTTTCGGTTTCGTAGGAAGCCCATGTGAGATCTCCCATCGGCGTGGGACAGACTATCATATGTTTATATCCGGGCTCCGCCTCGTCTATACTCAGGCCCGCCACGCGGGTGTAGAGCCAGGTCAGGCCGCCGCCAAACATGGGATGGTTGCGGGATTTCTTGCCGTCCCAGTACTCCCACAAGGTATCCGCACCCTGCTCCAGCCACCAGCCGAAGCCGGGGCATTCCTTCTGGGTCAGCACCTGGTATGCAAGTTCCGGGAGGCCGTTGTCGCAGAGTACGTCGAAGAATATCTGGGTGCCGAAGATGCCGGTGTTGATGTGGCCGCCGTTGGCCTCTATCTCCTTACGGAGGGATTCCACCACGGCCGCCCGATTCTCTTCCGGCACGCCCATATAGAGGGCGAAAACGTTGGAACCGTTGTTGTCGCCGTAGGAGGCAGTTTCGGGATTGTAGAAAACCTTGTGGAAGGCTGCGCGCACATCTTCCGCCAGGGCTTCGTACCTGGCGGCATCCTCTTCCCTGCCGAGAGCCCGGGCCGCACCAGCCGTGTAGCGGGCGCATTTCCAGAGGAAGTAGGTGTGAACCAGGCGGTCCTCCGGAAGAGTGTAGGCCGGGCACCAATCGCCCAGGTTCATCCAATAGACAGGCTTTTCCGCCCCTCGGGGCATCTGCATGTTCATGATCCCTTCCTCCGTGCGCCAGCCCGCCATGAACCCAAGCTGCCCGCACATGGCATCGTAGTGCTCTTCCAGAACGGAGATGTCGCCGTAGTGAAGGTAATGCTCCCAGGGGATGATGCACATGGCCGCACCCCAACCTACTCCGCCGCCGCATCCCGGATGCCAGGGAGCGCCGTTCGGCACGTAACCCGTTTCGGGATCCTGACAGTCGGACATGTCGCGCAGCCACTTGCGGTAGAAATGGTCGGCATCGAAATTATGCATCACCGCCACGCAGGCCACCTGGCCGTCGCCGGTATAAGGCCCCTTCTCGCGGTGGGGGCAGTCGGATGCCACGCCCATATGCATGTTGTCGGTCTGGGTACGCCAGAAGAGGTGGTTCAGGCGGGTGATGTCGGGGTTGGAGCACTCGAAGCGGCCGGTGGTGCGTATGTCGGTGTAGATGACTTCCGCTCGCAGGTTCTTCGCCCTGAGCTCGCCCGGCCATCCTTTTACTATAACCTTGCGGAAGGAATACCAGTTGAAGGAAGGGGCGTAGCTTTCGTTGCCGCCGCCCTTGCAGATGTATTTGTAGTCCCCGTTCCAGGAGCGCTTCACCCAGTTCTTGCCGGAGTCCTCGGGGTCGATGGGGTGCAGGAGCTCGATTTCAGTGCCTTCGGAGGCCTTGATGCCATAGAGATGCACGCGGCCGGTTATGTAGTCGCCGAAGTCCACTTCGTAGGAGCCGTCCTCCTGCCTGGTGATAGTCTTGGGCTCGAGGACCTCCATAATGCGG
>JAEENZ010000003.1 GCA_016283985.1 Bacteroidales bacterium
GTGTTCGGCGTCACAAAAATCTTTGTTAAGTCTATCTGCCACACCATCAATGATTTGCGAGACTTTCTCGTAGGGGATGAAAGGTACGAAAACCTTGTCGTGAATAAAAACCTTATCCATAGTAAATGAATCGATGCATAAAGTTACAATTTTTTCGCGATACGGAAACATAAAAAAAGTTTTCGCTATGCATTTATTTGATTGACATTTGTTTTCCGGCTCGCTATATTGGCGCCATGAAGCTGTTGATATCGTTGTTGGAAGCCGTTCTGCTCCTTACCGGAGCTGGCAGTGCAGAAGAACTGTCGGAGAGTGAATTCGAGCGTTTCGAGGCCCTGGCGGCCCATCCCGTGTGCATCAACCTGGCATCCGCCGGAAGGCTGCGTTCCTGCGGTCTGTTCAGCGAGTATCAGGTCGCGAGCCTGCAGGACTACAGGGAGCGCACCGGAGACATCCTGTCGCTGACCGAGCTCGGCATGGTGCCAGGATTCACGCCGGAGTTGGTGTCGGCGCTGGCCTGGTTCATCACGCTGGAGAGCTACAACCCGGCCGGCGCAAGGGAGAAAACCCGCATCCGACAGGAGGCCATGGGGCGGATGACGGTGAAGAGGGGATGCGGTTCGCAGGGGGATGCCACAGTGGCGTACGCGGGAAAATATCATCTGGAGGCCGGCGAGAGGGCGGATCTGTACCTGTCGTGGAAGCCCGTGGCTGCCGCCGCCGGGTCCTCCGCCGGCAATCCTACCGCCAGTCTGACCATTTATGGCCGCCGTCCGTGGAAGCTGATCGCCGGGGACTACAACGCGCGCCTGGGGCAGGGCCTGCTGGTATGGGACGGGTTCGTGCTGGGCGGATACCCCTCCGTGGCATCGTTCAGGCGGAATGCGTCCGGATTCTCGGGCACGGGGTCCTTCACTCCGGGCAGGCGGGGGCTGGCGGCCGCATACGACGGGCGGAGGTGGCAGGTTTCGGCGGGGCTATTTTTAGGGGGTGCCGCTGGATCGGCATCGTGGCTTGGCAGGAGCGGGAGCGTGGGGCTGAACGCCCTCTGGGGGCGGGACGGCAACGGCATCTCGCTGGACTGGAAGAAGGCTTTCGGGCATCTGGCCACGTTCGGGGAGGTGGGATACACGTGCAGTTCCGGAAAGCCTTCCGTGCTGGCCGGGGCGGTGTGGGAACCGGCGTACAAACTGGCCATCTCCCTGCTGGGGCGGTACAGGCCTTCGGCCGATGATGCCGGCGTTGCGGCGGGTTTCCAACGCCGCTGGCTTAGCCTGACGGCGGATCTAATGGTGCACCCGCAGAAGTATCGATTGCGAAAGAACAACTATGAGCAAATCAAGGTGATCGTGGACGCGGCTCCGGAATTTACGTGTGGTTCATGGGTGCTGGCGCCCGCCCTTCGTTGGACGGAACGCATGCAACTCAGCCCTTCGGGGGATGCCTTCCAGGCGATCTGGAGGCACGATCTGCGCTGCGACCTGAAGGCTTCCCGCAGATGGCTGCAGACCTGCCTGCGGCTGAACGGGCTGCAGACGGCAGGCTACCGTCCCGGCGGCCTGGCATATCTGGAAGTCGGATACAAAACACCATCAGATACGGCTAGGATGCAGGTTTCCGCCTTCCTACGCGGCACTGTCTGCGATACGGAAAACTGGACATCCCGAATTTATGCCTACGAGAGGGACTTGCCGGGCTCCTTCAGCGTTCCCGCATGGTATGGCCGCAAGGCCGGCCTCTCCCTCGTCGCCGGTGTCACCTGCCGCCGCCGCAAAGCCACCCACCGCCTCAACCTCCGCGCTTCCACCCGTGATTTCAAGCTGCAGTATCAGTTGCGGCTTTATTAAAACACAGGACGCAATTCACAACCTTGGTCGCGAGCTGCTGAACTCCTCATTATCAGTCTTATAATATCTGCCACCACCGGCCTTCGCCGATCGCGCTGGTGCGTTCTTTTGGGTAAGGTCCAATTTTAGGGTCGACACCTTACCCACCAGAAGTGCCTGGGAGGCCGAAATGCCGGTAAGGTCCCCGGCATGAAACTGGACCTTACCCAGAAACCCCTAGCCACGGGCCGGTTCGAGGGGGTTCATGGTCACTGGAGGCTCGTTTTGACCACGAGGGTGGCGATACGGCCTGTTGAATGTGCAAAACCACCACGTTTTGCACATTTGTGGGCGTAAATGCATACTGGGGGGCGCTTTTCACCGGGAAAAACAATTATATTTGCAACAATAAAGATGAAACGCCTGATAACATCCATTGTTCTCCTAGTCTGGGCCGCGACGTCGGTGCTGGGCCAGAAGTTCGTACACGGGGAGTACTTCGATTTTTATTTCGACAACCGGGAGTTCGACGTGGCGGGGGAGAAGTACATGGAATCGGAGACACTGTTTTCGGCGTTGCTGGCACCTGAAATCGGGTTCAAGTTCACGCAGGACAAGAAATCGGGCCGAGCCGTAGAGCACCGGCTAATGCTGGGAACGGACATCCTCCGCAGCATGGGTTCCGGGGAAAAGCCCGCCGATTCTTTCAAGGAGCTTTCCATCTATTATCACGCCGATTATGTCGGAAAACGCTTCTGGTTCGAGGGGGCCGCAGGAGTATTCCCGCGACGCTTCGTGCAAGGCAGTTATACCCGCGCAATCTGGAGCGATGCCCAGACCTTCTACGATTTTAACATGGAAGGCATGCTGCTGAGGTTCGGCACTGCGAGATTCTCCACCGAACTCGGCTGCGACTGGATGGGCAGGTACGGCACCGCCACCCGTGAGCGTTTCCAGATATTCTCTTCGGGGAACGGCACTATAAACAACTGGATGTCAGCCGGTTGGTCCGGCAGTTTCTATCATTATGCCACCTCCGCGGTTGCCAAGAATGTAATTGACAACCACCTCATCAACCCCTGGCTGAAAGCTGATGCTGCAAGGCAGATAGGGGCTCTCGACGAGCTCTCCATCCAGGCCGGTCTCCTTGCCGGATACCAGCGGTCGCGCGAAATCGATCCTGATCCTGTACTCCCGATTGGGGCGGAATTCATTTTCCGAGCACGCAGGAAGAGCATAATGCTTCAGAATAGCGTCTATACTGGCAACGATCTCTACCATTACTATGATTATCCCGCTCCGGAGGGGGGAGTCTACGCCTCCAACCTTTATCCCGGGGAAAACACATACAGGGGATTCTACAACCGTGCAGAGCTGATATGGGCTCCGCGCATTTCCAAAAAGACCAGCCTGCAGATTACGGCGGCGTTCCATTTCGACGCCACCGGTTACCAGGGATGCCAGCAGGTCGTCAGGCTTAGGACTTCTTTCTGAAGATCTTGTAACCCAGCGCTGCCACCAGAATACTCATCAGCGGGCTTATCAGGTTAAAGAAACAATACGGAAGATAGACCAGAGTAGGAGTGCTCAGGATGGTGGCCTGCGTCATGCCGCAGGTGTTCCATGGTACGAGCACCGAGGTTACCGTGGCTGAATCCTCCACAGAACGGCTCAGGAGACGGTTCTCGTAGCCGGAATCGTCGTATATATCCTTGAAGATGTTGGAGGTCAGCATGATGGCCAGATACTGGTCGCAGACCAGGGTGTTAAGCGTTGCGCCGGTGCCGACGGTGGATGCCACGAGTCCGGTGCGGTTGGCGGTGAACTTCCGCATGGCCTTCATGATGGTCTCGATCATGCCTCCTGCGCGCATGCAGGCTCCGAAACACATGGCGCATATAATGAGGTAGACCGTGTTCAGCATGCCTATCATCCCGCGGGAAGAGACCAGTTCGTTCACCATGGAATTCCCGGTTTCGATGGGAACGGAGTTGTAGATACTCTCGACGGTTCCAGCCAGCATCAGCTTCCACTCGTTCAGAGGCCCTTCTATTCCGTGTTTCATGGCTGCGCTTTCGCCTATGCCGCGGATGATTTCCGGCTGGAACACGACGGCCGCGATGGCCGCCAGCACTACTGAGAGGCTCAGGACGATCAGCGCGGGCATCTTCCTGGCAATCATCACACCCGTAAGCAGGGGAACTATAAGCAGCCAGGGGGTTATATGGAATTTGGCGGAGATGATGCCGGTGAAAGCGCCCATGTCCGCAGGACTTTCCGGTATGCCGACAAGTCCGATGACGGTGAATGCAATCAGGGTTATCGCAAATGACGGCACGGTGGTTACCATCATATAGCGGATGTGCGTGAAGAGGGGAGTCTCCGAAATCGAGGATGCCAGCACGGTGGTATCGGAAAGGGGGGATATCTTGTCGCCGAAATATGCTCCGGAGATTATCGCACCGGCAATCAGGCCGTCGCTGAACCCCTCCGCCTTACCTATGCCTAGCAGAGCTACGCCGATTGTGGCGATGGTCGTCCAGGAACTACCGAGCATAAGCGACACGGCAGCGCAAATCAGGCATGCCGCCGGCAGGAAGAAGGACGGCGAAAGCACCTTCACGCCGTAACATATCATGGTAGGAACTATTCCGCTCATGGTCCAGGTGCCGGAGATGGCGCCGATCAGAAGCAGTATCACGATTGCGGAAGTGACGTTACCTATATTGGCCTTGATGGCATCTTCGAATGCCGTCCATGGTGTCTTGAAAATCCACATGGCAAGCCACACGGCAATGCCGGAGGCGAACAGGAGTGCCACCTGGCTCGCTCCCTGGATGGAATCGCTGCCCAGGATGCTGATATCGAAGGCAAGCAGCGCTATCAGCACGATTACGGGAATCAGGGCTATGATTGTCTTCTTCATTTAATGATAGCTTTGCCATTTCGGCCGTCCACGCAGACCGTCAGGGGGCTCTCCACCCGGATATGACGTATGAACGCGCTCTCGCTTATCGCCGGCATGGACTCAAGCCTGTTGAAGTCTATGAAGTCTGTACTCCGGGAGAACTCATCCACGGAGATGTATCCGGCGTTGAACGACGTCAGGTTCTGGAAGAAGTGCGAACCTTGGCTGGGATCCACCCGAAAATCAGCCAGGGAGCACTCCACTAGAGCCTTGGCTTCGGATATGTCGCTCCATACGACGGGAATTCCCAGCGTAGGGATGCTGGAGCCCCAGCGTCCGTAGCCTATAAGCACATAGTTGCGGCCTTCATCCCGCAACCGTGCATTGATTTCCCGCAGTTCAGCCGCGATTTCCTGCGTGCGCATCTTGTCGAAGCTGTCCTTGCGGACATATACTATATCGTTGAGTTCCGGGATCCATCCGGTTCCAAGGGCACAGGAGGAGCGGATGAAGGCGTCGCTTTCGTCAATGCTCTTCCAGTCCACCTCGGTCTTCATGCTGTCCGAAGAGATGGGGCGTATCTGCAGAAGATGGAAAAGCCGGTTCTCCAGGTCGGCGGCGAACTCGAGTTCCACGCTGCACTTCATCTCGTCGGCCGCGATCTTCAGGAGTTCCTTCAGGATCTCCGCAAGAGGGAAGGTGCCGTAACGCAGAATGTGGGCGAAGGTGACCGCTTTCGGGCCGTTGGCCATGGGAGAATCCACAATGCGCTGATTCTCAAAATCATAAGTGGAAACCACCTTTGCGAATTCTCGGAACTTTCCGCAGTCCGAAATGGGGATGCGTTCAAGGTTGACGGCATCGTCCACCGAAGTCTTGAACTTGCCCGGAAGCAGGTTAAGCGCATACATGACCTGCTGGGTATCCCTCATGGTGAGTTCGGGGGTTGAGGTCTGCAGCACGTTCTTCGGGTAGAAGGGCGAAAAGCGCAGCACCTGCTCCCCGTCCACCACGGCCTTCCCTAGGCCGAAGGCTATCTTGGCTATGCCCTCGTCGGCCTTCTCATATCCCACTGGATAGAAGTTGACCGAGCGGGCCACGCCGGACAGGGTGGGGAAGAAGTAACCGCTGTCTTCCGTGCCGCTGATTTCCTGGAGGATGATGCCCATCTTCTCTTCGGAAATTACGTTTGCTGTGGCGGTGATGTATCCTCTGGAAGATGCGTAATACACCGAAGCGTACACGCTCTTGATGGCGTTGGCGAGCAGGCGCAACTGCTGGTCTTCATTCTCGGTGCGGGGAATCATATAGGTTGAGTACACACCCGCAAACGGCTGATAGTAAGAATCTTCCAGCTTTGAAGAAGAGCGGATGGCCAGGGGTTTGTCCACCTGGCGGATGAAAATGCGCAGGGCATCTACAAGATCTGCCGGAAGAGTGGAAGAAACGAACTGGGTGAGCAGTTCGCTATCCGCCAGGTCGGAGTTTATCACATACTGCAGGCCGTTTTCGAGGATGAAACGGTCGAAGTAGTCGGTGGAGATGACGAGGGTGCGCGGCACCAGCAGGCGTACGCCTTCCCACCTGTCGTAGAGCTTGTACTTATAGAGGAGATGGCTGAGGAATGCGAGTCCGCGAGCCTTTCCGCCTATGGATCCTTCACCTATCCGCGCAAAGCCGATGGTGTCGTTGTAGGTATCAGGGATGAACTTCGCCACCACGCCGAGGGCCTGGGATATGCGGTATTCGTGAATTCTGGCCACTACGTCCTTTCGGAGGGTTTCCGTGTCGGGATAGCTGGTATATTTGATGGCATTTCCGGCCTGGAATATGCCTCGTGCCAGCAGCCAGCGGGAGATATAGTTCTTGGCCTGCAGTTCGGCCAGATAGCTTCCGGGAAGGGTGGATATGATGCGCTCCGCGCCCTGGAGGTCGTCCGCACGGGCGATCTGGCGGAGTTTACTGTCTGCCACCACGAAGTCGCCGAAACCGAACTCGCGCCCGATGTACTCTCCAAGCTCGTGGATGAGGGTTTTCGAGCGTTTCATCAGGAATCCCGCCCCGAGGCTCTCGGCCACGCTGCGCATGCTTTCCTGCGAAGACTGCATCAGGATGGGCATCTTGGGAACCTCCCGGCGAATGAGCTTGCAGAGTTCTACGCCGGCGTCCAGTTTCTCGTCCGAGGATTTGTCGCCGCGGTGCAGCACGAAGCCGATATCCGAAATAACGCCCAGCATCTGCTCCTTATAGCGCTCGAAAGTGGACACCGCATCGTCGTAGTTGGTGGCAAGGAGAATCTTGGGCCTTGCGCGTTTGCGGAAAACCTGCTGCTCCTCGTTCAGGGCGTCCTTCAGCGCAGCGATGTTCTGCTGCAGCACGAGCTTGTAGAGCAGGGTAAGATAGGATGAATAATAGCGGACGGAATCCTCCACCAGCAGGATGCACTGCACGCTGCCTTCGAGGATGTCGTCGTCTGCGTTCATCCTGTCTTCCAGGAGTTTGATGATGGCGATGATGAGGTCGGTGGAGCCGCTCCAGCAGAACGCATAGTCTATGCTGCTGCGGTCCCGGTTCTGCATCTTGCGCCAGACCTCCTTGGAATAGGGTGTCAGCAGCACTATGGGCGTGTCGGGGTCGCTTGCCTTCATCTTTCCGGAGAAATCGAACACGTCTACCTCTCCCACGTTGTACATGGTGATGACGAGGTCGAAGCGTTCGCCTCCGGCCACCAGCTCGAGGGCTTCCGCCGTGGTTTCCACACGCTCGAAAACCGGGGGATTGGTGAGGTTCAGCTCGGAATACTCGCGCGAGATGCGCATACCCAGGCTGCCGTCCTCCTCAAGCGAGAAATTGTCGTAGTTGTTGCACACCAGCAGGACTCTGCGGATGCGTCGGCTCATCAGTGTTGCGTTACCAGCCATAAAAACTAAACTATACCCTGGTCAAGCATGGCGCCCGCAACCTTTATGAAGGCGGCAAGGTTCGCTCCCTTGACATAATTGACGTAACCGTCCTCTTCGGTGCCGTACTTCAGGCATGCGTCATGTATGTCGGACATGATGCGCCTGAGGTGTCCGTCTACTTCTTCCGCGGTCCAGTGCTGCCGGATGGAATTCTGGCTCATCTCCAGGCCGGAAGTGGCCACTCCACCTGCATTGGATGCCTTTCCGGGGGAATAAAGGATCTTCGCGTTGCGGAAGATCTCTATGGCCTCGGGAGTGGAAGGCATGTTGGCACCTTCTGCCACGCAGAAGCATCCACCTTTGATCAGGTTCTCCGCATCGGCCTTTTCGATTTCATTCTGGGTGGCGCAGGGGAGAGCGATGTCGCAGGGAATGCGCCAGGGACGCTCGCCCGGATAATAAGTGGCGCCCGAATACTTCTGCACATATTCCTTGATGCGCCCGCGGCGGATGTTCTTCAACTCGAAGACATACTTCCATTTTTCTTCGTCCAGGCCTTCGGGATCGTATATGAATCCGTCCGAATCTGACATCGTAACCACCTTCGCACCCAGGCGCAGGGCCTTCTGGGCGGCAAACTGTGCCACGTTTCCGGAACCGGAAACAAGAACCGTCCTGCCTGCGAAGGACTGCCCCTTCGTGGCAAGCATCTGCTCTGCAAAATAGCAAAGTCCGTATCCGGTGGCTTCCGGGCGCAGAAGGGATCCGCCCCAGGCAAGCCCCTTTCCGGTAAGAGTGCCGGTGAATTCATCGCGCAGCCGCTTGTACTGGCCGAACAGGTATCCGATCTCGCGTCCGCCCACGCCTATGTCGCCGGCGGGGACGTCGGTATCAGCTCCTATATGCTTGCTGAGTTCCGTCATGAAGCTCTGGCAGAAGCGCATTACCTCCGCATCGGACTTGCCGCGGGGATTGAAATCCGATCCTCCCTTCGCCCCGCCCATGGGCAGGGTGGTGAGGCTGTTCTTGAAAGTCTGCTCGAAGGCGAGGAATTTCATGATGCTGAGATTCACGCTGGGGTGGAAGCGGATGCCGCCTTTGTACGGACCCAGCGCGCTGTTGCACTGCACGCGGAATCCGCGGTTGATCTGAAGTTCGCCCCGGTCGTCTGTCCAGGGAACCCGGAAGATGAAGATGCGTTCCGGTTCTGCGATACGTTCAAGGACCTTCTGGTCGATGAGATAGGGATTGGCGGTAATATAGGGCGCGATGCTTTCCGCTACTTCGCGTACCGCCTGATGGAATTCAGGTTCACCCGGGTTGCGTGCGATCAGCCCGGCCATGAATCCATCCAGATACTTCTGTGTGAAACCGTCCATAAACAATACCTTCTGATAATACTACTAACAAATGCAAAGTTAAAAAAATCCTATAAAAATATTTACCTTTGCATATTATGGCAGAATCCAATTTCATAGACTACGTCAAGATACATTGCGCATCGGGCCACGGTGGCGCGGGGAGCGCACACCTGCTGAGAGCGAAGTATGTGCCCAAGGGCGGGCCGGACGGCGGCGACGGGGGCCGCGGGGGCCATATAATCCTTCGTTGCAATCCGCAGTTCTGGACCCTGATCCACCTGAAGTACCGCAAGAACGTGATCGCCGAGGACGGCGAGAAGGGGGGTGCGGCCCTGCGTCATGGCAAGAACGGGGAGGATATCTACCTCGACGTGCCCGTGGGCACGACCGTGAAGGATGCCGAGACGGGCGAGGTGGTGATGGACCTGACGGAGGCCGGAGAGGAGCGCATCCTCTGCAAAGGCGGCCGCGGGGGTCTCGGAAACGACAATTTCAAGACGGCCACGCTGCAGACTCCGCGTTTCGCCCAGCCGGGCGAGGAAGGGGAGGACGGATGGTTCATCCTCGAGCTCAAGCTCCTCGCGGACGTGGGCCTGGTGGGATTCCCCAACGCGGGAAAATCCACCCTGCTGGCTACGGTCACCTCTGCCAAACCGAAGATAGCGAACTACGCATTCACTACCCTGGAACCCAATCTGGGCATAGTCAAGTACTACGACGACAAGTCGTTCGTCATCGCTGACATCCCCGGAATAATCGAGGGTGCTCACGAAGGCCGCGGCATAGGCGACAGGTTCCTCCGCCACATCGAGCGTAACAGCGTGCTGCTGTTCATGGTGTCGGTGGAGGAGGATGACATCGCCGCAACATATGAAACGCTTCTTAACGAACTTCGCCTCTATAACCCGGAACTGCTTGTAAAAGAACGGCTTCTGGCCATCACCAAGTGCGACATGGTGGATGAATCCCTCGAAAAGGAAATAGAACCCACCCTGCCTGAAGGAGTGCCCCACATATTCATATCTTCCGTCAGCGGAGAGGGTATGAAAGAACTCGTCGACATGCTGTGGAGGGCATTGCAGAAATGACGGGCTGGCTGGAAATGCTCGACCGCGACGCCACCCTGGCGATAAACGGTTTCGGTGGTGGTTTTACCGATGCGGTGATGCCTGTGCTGAGCAACCGCGTGGTCATGATTCCCATATATCTCCTACTGATTTGGTATCTCTGGCGCAGGCTTGGATGGAAAAAGACCCTGCTGATCCTGCTGACCGTCGCGCTTGCGGTCGGGGCTACGGACCAGATAGCCAATCTGGTGAAGAACGCCTTCCAGCGCTTCCGTCCCTGCTGGGACGACTACATGGTCGACAACGGCCTGAAGATACTGGAAAGGAAAGGCGGCAGCTATGGATTCTTTTCCGCCCATGCCGCAACCTGTGCCGGCGTCGCCACCAGCGTGCTGTATCTGCTCCGGAAATGGGGCGATGGCCGCAGGGAAAGGCTCCTGGCTGGGCTTCTGGTGTTCTGGGTGGCAGCTGTAAGCATCAGCCGCATATATGTAGGAAAGCATTTCCTGGGCGACATCCTGGTTGGCGCGCTGGCGGGAATAATAATTGCAAGGATAATATGCGGCATTGTCGATTGGGCCGTAAACAAATTTTTGCTAAATTTGTAGATTGACAGAATTATACGGTATGGGAAAGATCATCGCCATAGCTAACCAGAAGGGCGGAGTGGGCAAAACCACCACCGCCATCAACCTTTCGGCTTCTCTCGCAGTGCTCGAGAAGAAGGTGCTCATCATCGACGCAGACCCTCAGGCCAATTCTACTTCCGGCCTCAATTTCTCGCCGGACGACGGCCAGAAGCGCACTCTCTACGAGGTGATGATCGGCGAGATCGGCATCGAAGACGCCCTCATCCAGACCGAAATGGCGGGCCTTCACCTGATTCCTTCCCACATTAACCTGGTCGGCGCGGAAATCGAGATGCTGGACATGCCCCAGCGCGAATCCGTGCTCAAGAAGGTGCTGGAGCCCATTAGGGACCGCTACGATTACATCGTAATCGACTGTTCCCCTTCGCTCGGACTCATCACCGTCAACTGCCTCACCGCCGCCGATTCCGTCATAATCCCCGTCCAGCCTGAATTCTTCGCCCTGGAGGGCCTCGGAAAGCTCCTGCAGACCATACGTCTGGTGCAGGGAGAAGTGAACCCGAACCTTACCATAGAAGGATTCCTCGTGACCATGTTCGACGGGCGCACCAAGGTCCACACCCAGGTGGTGGCCGAGCTTCGCGAGCATTTCAAGGAGATGGTCTTCCGCACCATAATCCAGCGTAATATCCGCCTCAGCGAAGCCCCCAGCCACGGCAAACCCATCATCCTTTACGATATCATGAGCAACGGCGCCAACAACTACATGAGCCTGGCGGCCGAAGTGCTCGAAAGAAATGGAGAGAAACAAAATGGCAGGTAAAGAACCCCGCGGACTCGGCAAGGGCCTGAGCGCCCTGCTGGGAGAAGACGTGAACGTAGACCAGTTCCGCAAGCCGGTCGGCTATGTGAACAAGGAGATTGCCGGTGCGCGCCCCAGGCAGGACTCTTCCGACGTGCTCCGCATCCCCATGGAGAAGGTGGAAGCCAACCCCTTCCAGCCCCGCATGGCTTTCGACCAGGACGCCCTCGATGAACTGGCCGCATCCATCCGCACACTCGGGCTGATCCAGCCCATAACCGTCCGTAAGGTTTCCGACGGCCGCTACCAAATAATCAGCGGTGAGCGCCGCTTCAAGGCCTGCCGGATGGCTGGGATGTCGATGATACCTGCCTACGTGCGCGAAGCCGACGACCAGGGCATGCTGGAGATGGCGCTCGTGGAGAACATCCAGCGCGAGAACCTCGACCCGATCGAGACCGCCCTCAGCTTCCAGCGCCTGATAGACGAATGCAGCCTCACCCAGGAGGCCATGGCGGACAGGGTGGGGAAGAAGCGCGCCAGCGTGGCCAACACCCTGCGCCTTCTCAAACTTCCTGTCAAGATTCAGCACGACCTGAAAGTGAACCTGCTCAGCGTGGGGCACGCGAAGGTGCTTCTGGGCCTGCCCGATGCCGCATCGCAGGAGAAATTCTGCGACCTGGTGATCAAGGAAGGCCTCAGCGTCCGCGAACTCGAGGAACTGGTGCGCAAGTACCTGAAGAATCCTTCCGCCGGCAAGAAGGCTCCCGCCCAGACGGAGCTCCCAGCCGAATACACGAAGATGCTCTCGCATATAGGCAAGTTCTTCTCCAACGACATTTCCGTCCGCCGCAGCGCTTCCGGCAAGGGAACGATGACAGTGAAGTTCGCTTCCGACGAGGAGGTGCAGCGTTTCCTGGAGGCACTTGAGAAGGCGGATATCTGATGAAGCGCATCCTGTGCATACTGGCCTTGCTGCTGGTGGCTGCCGCCACCGGAGTTCCCGCTTTTGCACAGTTCAAGGAGGAAGCATTCAGCCAGAGCTACAACGACGACCCCGATTCCCCGAAAGACAGCACCGACACGATGTTCTCGTTCAAGGAATTCTTCGGCGGCATAGCCCACAAGAACCCTTTGAAACCCGGCACGATGGCCTTCGGTTCGGCTATAATGCCCGGAACCGGCCAGATGTACAACCGGGATTACTGGAAACTGCCCATAGTCTATGCCGGACTGATAGGCGGAGTTGCCGGTGGCTATTATTTCAAGAAACAGGGCAACAGCAAAGCCTCTACCCTCTGTTTTGCCGGGGCCGGACTTACATACTGGGCAATGGGACTGGACGAGGTCATCTGCTACGATGCGGATTTTCCCAGTGCGGGTAAGGCCACGCTCTATTCCATCCTGGTGCCAGGCCTGGGCCAGATATACAACGGAGAGACCTGGAAACTTCCCATCTATTGGGGAGGCCTGCTCGGGTCGTTCCATTTCTATTATCTGAACCGCACCAATTATCAGCGTTTCCGCCGTATCTACAGGGAGGCCACCAACACAGAAACCACTTATGACGGGCCGATTTCCGCAGAAACTGCTCTCTACTACAGGAATGTCTACCGCCGCTACCGCGACTATTCAGTGCTGGCCATAGCAGGTTTCTATCTTCTTCAGGTGATAGATGCCAACGTGTTCGCCTACATGCATGATTTCAATATTGCGGACGATTTGGTGATGTCGGTGGATCCGGTTGTGCTGCCTGCCGACAACTGTTATGCCTTCGGAGGTGGGGGCAATGCCGCCCTCGGTTTCAGGCTGGGAATCACTTTCTGATATGAAAAGACTGCTTGCCGCCATACTGCTGCTCGCTGCCATCGTGCCTGCCAACGGCCAGAACAAGAAGGCCCTGAAAGCTGAAAACGAGGCGCTCAAGCGTGAGCTGGCGGCCCTGCAGGCCCGCTTGGACAGCCTCCAGGCATCGCTTGTGGCGGTAGAGGAGGAACCTGCAGTGGATGAAGCAGGGCCCGTGCTGCCCGCTGCCCCATCAGAGCTATCGGACAGCTTGATTGATGCATGGTACAAACAGCGCCTCAATGCTGACTATCAGGAAGCATCGGAATACGACATGGATGCCGTCCATTTCACTTCCAAGGTATCGGACGAAGAACTGATGCGCCGCCTGCAGGCCATGAACGCCTACATCACCATCCCTTTCAACGAGACGGTGAAGAACTACATGATCCTCTATTCCGAGAAGATGCCTCGGCACATGCAGGCGATGATGGGCAGGAGCCTGTATTATTTCCCTATCTTCGAAGAGAAACTCGCGAAATACGGACTTCCGCTCGAACTTAAGTATATGTCCATCATCGAATCCAACCTGAATCCAACGGCGGAATCCAAGGCTGGAGCGATGGGCATCTGGCAGTTTATGTACCGCACGGGCAAGCTCTACGGGCTGAAGATCAATTCCTTTATGGACGAGCGTCTGGACGTGGAAAAGTCGGCCGACGCGGCCGCAAGGTACCTGCGCGATGCCTACAGCGTGTTCGGGGACTGGAACCTGGCCATCAGTTCCTATAACTGCGGCTCCGGCAATGTGGTGAAGGCCATCAAGCGTGCGGATGGCAAGATGGACTTTTGGAGCATCTATCCCTATCTGCCCAGAGAAACCAGAGGCTATGTGCCGGCGTTCATTGGAGCGATGTATGCCTTTCATTATGCGAAAGAGTACGGCCTGCAGCCCGCCGACGTGGGCATGCCTGCGAAAGTGGACACCTTTGAAATACGCCGCAACCTGCACTTCAAGCAGATAAACGAGGTGGTAGGCGTTCCCCTCGAGACCGTCAAGCTCCTGAACCCCCAATACACCCACGACATTATTCCAGGCAACAGCGGCACATGCATCCTGAATCTTCCTTATGCATGGACGGGGCCCTTCCTCGCCGCGGACCAGGATTCACTCTACCTGCACCGTGCAGGCGAACTCCTTAACGCCCAGGTGCTCAAGAACATAGAGGAGAGCGGGGGAGAGACACGCATAGCCTACAAGGTCAAGGAAGGCGACTACCTTGGCAAGATCGCGCAAAAAAATCACTGCACAGTGGCCCAGCTCAAAAAGTGGAACCATCTGCGCAGCGATAAATTGCGAATCGGCCAGATCCTGTATATCTACAGGCGCTAAATCATCGCAGAGCAAACCAGGCCGA
>JAEENZ010000202.1 GCA_016283985.1 Bacteroidales bacterium
GAGTCAGGCCGGTGCCGTCGGCAACTACGTAGTTGTAGTTGTTGAGCGAGGTGACGAATCCGCCCTGGTCGGTGTAGCCGCAGTGGATTTCGGTTCCGTGCACAATCAGGGATGATGGGCTTTGGCTGTATTCAGGGGCATAATACACGCAACGTATCCTGAATCTTATCCCTTTTTTGAATCTGTCGGCTGAAGGAGGCAGTTGAATTTTGCCATGGATTCAGCCTTCGCGGAATCTACGATGTCTATGTATGGCTGCATCGCCCTGTAACTTGAGTGGCCGGTCCATTTCATCACTACATTTGGTGGGATTCCCAGGGAAAGCGCCTGGACAATAAAGGTCCTGCGGCCGGTATGTGTGCTGATCAGTTTCCATTTAGGGAAGAAAGAATCTTCGCGCTCGCTCCCGCGGAACCGGGTAATTCTTATCTCATCATCGAGACCTGCCATTTTGCATATGATTTTCAGGCGTTTGTTCATTGCCTGGTTGGAACTGCAGGGGAGAGCCTTGCCACAGGGGATGTCAACTCTGCTGTATTTGTCCAGGATGTCCCGGGTTACGTCATTCAGTTCAATGGAAACACTGTCCATTGTCTTTATTGTAGTTACCTCAATATGGCTTTCTTTGATGTCGCTCTTGCGCAGGTTTTTCGCGTCCGAAAAGCGAAGGCCGGAAAAGCAGCAAAAGAGAAAGACATCCCTGACTTTAGCCAGATATGGACTTGACAACTTCATTATGCGCAGCCTTGAAATGTCGTTTCTGGTAAGGTATATCACGGGATTCCTTACTTGTTTCAAGGTCGGACGGAACGATTTGTAGGCAGGGTTCACCGGGCAGTCATGGCTGGATGCCCAGTTGAGGAACCAGCGGAGATACTCCAATTTCTTTGCTATTGTAGAATTGCAGAACCGCCCTCTCATGTCATTGGTGAAACTCGTAAGAATCTTCTCGTCCAGACCGCTGAAGCAAAGTTTGTCATTGAACTCTGACAGTTCTTTGCGAAATGCCTTCATCCTTGCCCTCGTTGAAGCAGACCAGGCATTATTATTTGCGCAATCTGCAGCGAACTCATCGAATTTGGCGAAGAAGCCGGGCTCTGAGACCCTTTGCGGAAGGAGGCCGGCCATCCTGGCTTTATACGATTCCGACACATCCCGAACCGACGGTCTAAGCTCATTGACCTCACAATACCTGAATACAAGTTCCATAGTATCGCGACACCGGCGCAACCCTTCATTGATTACTGCTGCTCCTTTGGAACCTCTCCTGACGTATTCTTCTTCAGGGATCCACTCGTCCTTTGTCCTGATGTGGAACCCGGTGCTGAGATCCATCCTCTTCCCCATAAATGAAACCCTCATCCGGATTTGATTCCGGTCCCGGTTTTTACCATACGTAAACAGCCGGAACAAAATACTGTGTTTTATTATCATATCCCGTTGTTATCCCGATTTGCGGATTAACTGGGCAAAGATATAAAAGACAAAACACTATGCAGACATTTGGATTATGGTATAAAAAACTAAACCTTTGTGGGAGGCGGGCTGGTTGGAAGTAATAATATATTGTAACAATAATGGCAACAGTAAAGATTAACGTAGATTGGGTCGGTCACAACTTTGGTGCGGCACCTCAGGATGATGCCATCGCTTGCGTTGCTACAGGCAAAACTCTTGAGGAGGTTGAACATAATATCATGGAAGCTATACGTTTCCACTTGGAAGGAATGCGGGCACACGGAGAAAGCCTCCCTGTAGGATTCCAGGATGGCTGGCAACCTGAATTCATCCTGACAACCCGTGCGCAACTTCGCTATACTGATAATTATATAACCAGAAAGGCTCTGTCAAGGGAAACAGGTATAAACGAGCATCAACTAAGCCATTATGCCACTGGCCGGAAAACTCCCCGCCCCGACACAAGAAAAAGAATTACCGATGGAATCCAGGCAATCAGCCGGCATCTTGCGGTTCTCTTTTAGAGCAAAGTGCGCGGAGCAGTAGAAATGGTAATTGCGTACGAGCCCTTGGCGGGAGATTTTGTGGACGAGAGGGTGATGCGCCAGAGGGAGGGGCTGTACTTTTCCCAGCCTATACCGGTTCCTTGCAGGTGAATCTCTTCTGCGGAGGCTTTCAGGGCGGCTGAATCGTAATGTAAAGTAAGGCCGTCAAGGCCAATACGGCCGGATCGGGAAAGGTCGGGGCATAGAGGCGTCAGGAAATGCAGTTCTACCGGCACGCCTTTGCGCAGCTTGAAGTTCTCCTTGAGCGAGAGCGAGCCGTCCTTGCAGAGACGGTAGTCAAGCACCCAGGACACCACTCCCGCCGAGTCCGGATATGCTTTGGCGATATCCGTAACAAAGCTCCTGGCCTTGCGGTCAGCGCGGCTCCCGGTGGCTTTGAATTCGTAGCCATATCCCTGCGCAACGCCGCCGATGTTCGGCAGGTTGTGCCCGTCGCTGGAGTTGTTCCACATCTTGTAGCGGAAGCGCTTGTCGAAGGTCTTGGAGTTGTATGTCGCAGGACCGGCATCTACCAGCACAGGCTTGCCGTCGTAGAAATAGATGCACGTGCCGACGTCGTTATGGTTGTGGCGCTCGTGGTTGTGCCCGCCCTTGACGGCCAGATAGCCTTTGCCGGAACGCATGAAGCAAAGTTCGGTCACCGGATACCATACGAAGTCCGAAGGCGTGAAGCCCTTGTCCGGCAGCGACTGCATAGTCCTGCAGGTGCGGAGATTCTCCAGGGCACGGTACAGCGTCGTCCAGTTGTTGTCCACCGGGTCATAGCCGTCAGTGTGGAAGGAGTGGACGGCAAAATCCCTCATCTTTTCGCTCCCAGTGAGCGCTGCAAG
>JAEENZ010000004.1 GCA_016283985.1 Bacteroidales bacterium
GACCTTTAGGTATTTTTCGTACCACTCTAAGGCCTGTTGGTAATCCTTCTTGATCTCGTAGCAATATCCTATCGTGGACAGCGCCTGGATATATTTCGGGTTGTACCGGTATGCCTCCTTGTAATGCTCTATGGCCTTGTCCCAGGAGTTCTGCATCTTGTAATAGCCCAGGCCGTACTGCTGATGCAGACGGTACATCACCGAAGCATCGGGCTGTATCATTTCCCAAGCCTTGTCGAGCCAGGGCTTGACATCCTTTTCAAATTGCCATCCTAACTCAGACTTTACCAACGCTATCGCTATTGCAAGGTTGACATCGCTGGAATCTGCCTTCCACGCCGTCAGCAGTTCTTTTTCCGCCCGATAATGGGTCTTCGTATGCCAATAGCTTTGCCCTAGATAGAAATGGATCGGATATGAGTCGTTGCCTATGTCCTCCTGGCGCTGGAATACCCTTACGGCGGAATCATAGTCCCCCTTTCGATAATAGGCCAGCCCCTGAAGAGGTGCAATCAAGGTGTTGTCTGGGTCTTCTGCCAAGAAGGCATCCGTCATGGCGACGGCCCCGTCATAATCCTCCGTCAGGATAAGGATATTCACCGCCTTGGACAACACGGTCGCATTCATCGGCTTCCTGGCCAGCGATTTCCTGTAGTACCACAGGGCGGAATCAGGCTTTTCCATCTGCCGGAAGGAATCCCCCACGGAACTCAGCACGGCAGGTATGGAGTCGAGCTGCAGGACGGCCTTTCCCGCCTGTATGCTGTTCGGCCAGTCCTTGAGACGGGTATAGACCTGCATGAGGCGGATCTTGTAAAGGATATTGCGCGGCGCGGCGGAAGACAGCATGAAATAGGTTCCTGCAGCACCCTCATAGTCCCCGCTCTGAAAATGGCAGTCTGCAAGTTCCGTGAGCACTTCGATATCGAATTCACCGGGCTTCACAAGGGTGGAGAGTTTCTCTATGGCTTCATCTGTCTTGTAGATACTCTTGAGATATCTGGCCTGGGAGATGGTCTCCTTCCGGACATCCAGCGAATCGGGCGTCTGAGCCTGCATCTGCATGCCGGCAAGGACTAAAAGAAATATGAGTGTTCTTTTCATCGTACTACTAAACGCAGGACGCGGATGGGACGGCCGGCTCCCAGATACTGGGTCCCGTCGAAGACCATCTGCCCCGTGGGGATGAACCCGCACTTTTCCATGACGCGGCCGCTGGCGGGGTTATCCACGAAATGGCCGGAAACAAGGGACTTGATATCCGTTGTTTTGCGAATGTGGTCTATCATAAGGTGAAGCGCTTCCGTGCAGATACCTCTGTTCCAATATGGTTTTGCAATCCAGTAGCCGCAGACGAGCTCACCTTCCCTGGCCGGGAGCTTGCAGTCGCACGACGGACCGTAGCCCATAGCGCCAATGGCTTCCCCGGTTTCTTTAAGCTCGATTGCCCACGTATTCGTGGCGTCCCTGAACACTGTGCGTATTATCTCCAGACTCTCCTCGACACTTTTATGTGGCGGCCATCCAGCACGTGTTCCCACGTCGGGATCGCTTGCCCACTTATACAGCGATTCAGCATCGCTGTCCCTCCAGGGGCGAAGAATAATTCTGTCGTTCTCCATAATCTATTATCGTTTCTCCATGCAAATATACTTTTCCGGACGCATTTCTGCAAGAAATTATTATAAAGAAATTGCCCATATACTGTTGGTAACGTCCCATTTTCTGGACCGTTACCTGCAAAAAAGGCCATATTTGCTGGCAACCGGTCATTTCCGGGGACGTTACCTACACGCTGTCCAGTAATCGCGCCGCATCACTATATGTAATACCGCACACGCGGGCGATCTGATTTGCATCTGCACTGAAACGAAAGCGAATCTGACGAGCAAATTCTGTCTGCTCCTCTATTTGCAATTGTGTAAAAGAATCCTTTTGGAACAGGCTTCTGCATAAATCAGGCAAGGCCGCCAGAATTGTTTGGTCGCGGAATGCCGGGAGATTGTCGCTCAACTCAAAACGTTTTTTCGCCTTGGACGAATTACGATAAAAAAAGTTCATCCTCTGGGGTGTACGAAAAATCCTTTCTACAGCCGATATATTCACAAAGTTTTGCGGCGGAATGTATCCATCGCTACCGACAATCCATTCATTTGGCAAACAATCCGAATCCGAGTGCAATAAACGGTTACGTGCCCGGACTGACATATCTCCAAGGCGCCCGCCAATTAACGGAGTAGGATTGAAAAACACATTTCCAGTCCCCCATGGATATTGGCTTGGATGTGTACAAATGTTAGCCGCGACGCAGTTCATCTGCACATAGGCGATTCCTTTTTCAGGTGCCTCATCCTCAAAAGGCACTTCCCTTATATCGAGCCCGTTGCGTCTAAGAAACTCTTTGACACCGTATTTGCGCCTATAATAAATAGAATAACGATGCTTGAAGCAATTAATAAAAGACTCAACGTCCTTGTGCTTTCCATTCAATATGAAATGCACATGATTAGACATAAGAATAAAAGCCAACACCACCACTTCTGGGTGGCGGACCGCCTCAATGGCAATGTAATTCATTGCTGTTTTAAAGTCCTCTTCGTCCCGGAACCACAATCCCTCTTCAAGATGTTCCGTCGTAAGCAAATAAATCTTTCTCATAACAATCTCCCGGCACTTCTTGCTCCGGCTATACAAATATAGTAAGTGAATTATTATTTACAACCATTGTTTTTTACATTATCATGAAAAGTATTACCTTTGTGTTGGTAACGTCCCATGATTTGGACCGTTACCCGCAAAAATGCCCGATTTTGACGGTAACCTGTCGTTTTTGGGGACGACACCAACAGTACTCACCGAATAATAATGTTTGACGTTGTATTTATATCCGACAAATTGGAAAAAGGCATCCGCAAAGCTTCCTTCCAGACATGCGGTGCGGTTTGCTCCGTTCAAATTGATATAGAATTAGATGGGGACACCGTACGCAGCATCCGCTATACTGGCGGCTGCCATGGCAACACGCAGGGTATAGGAGCTCTGGTAGCCGGAATGAAAAAAGATGATGTAATCGCCCGTCTTGAGGGCATCAACTGCAATGGTCGCGGCACCAGTTGTCCGGATCAGCTGGCCCGAGCACTTAAAATGCTATAATCAGATAAGAAATATGGTACCAGTAAGTTCAATGATATCCATGGCGGTATGCGCCGTAATCGGTTTTGCCGTGCCCATCGCCCTTGCCTGGTGGATGGCGAAGAAGTATAAGAACAGCCTTTATACCATATTCGTGGGTGCAGGCGTATTCATCGTTTTTGCACTGCTGCTGGAACCCATCCTTCATCAGGTGGTGCTGAAGGGCCCGCATGGCCCCGCCATCATGGGAAACACCTTGTATTATGCACTTTACGGAGGCCTGGCCGCAGGTCTTTTTGAAGAAACCGGCCGCTTCCTGGGCATGAAATATCTTCTGAAGAAGAAATCTCCCAAAGCCAAAACCGGCGTTGCTTATGGTATCGGCCATGGAGGAATTGAGATGCTGCTTATCTTCGGAGTAACCATGATTTCCGATCTGGTTCTGTCCGTCATGATCAATAACGGCCAGGCGGACACCCTGCTGGCTACGGCGCCTGAAATGGCGAAAGAGCAGGTGCAGGCGCAGTTTGCGCAACTCCAGACCAACGGCGCCGGCAAATATCTGTTTGGAGTTTGGGAGCGTTTTTCCGCCCTTATACTCCAAATCGGCCTTTCCCTCATGGTATGGACTGCTGTTCGCAAGGGTGGAAAGTGGCTCTGGTTCTTCCCCGCGGCCATCCTCCTGCATTTTGCAGTAGACGCATGCTGCGTATTGCTGATGAAGTCTGTCAGCATGGCCATCGTGGAAACCTTCATCTTTGCTTTTGCCATTGCCGTCGGCGCAATAGGATTCATGCTGGCCAAGAAACTGAATACCAAATAAACAAGGTTTTGAATGAAAAAACATCTTATCCCGTTCTTATGCATTCTTGCTCTTGTTTCCTGCAATTCGACGGAAAAAAGAATAGAAGAAGCTGCCCGTCTCGGACAGCTCAATGTCCTTCTGTTCGGGGCCAAAGGTGATGGCATCACCGACGACACCGACGCCATCCAGCGTGCAATAGATTATCTGGACAAGCGTGGCGGGGGGAAACTCTATTTCCCTTATACCGCTGCCGGATATCTCATCGCCTCTCCGGCGAAGGAATATGCATCCGACGGAAGTCTTGTCCGCGCACAGCTTATTCTGCCTCCCACCGGATCCAACATCCAATTCGAAGGAGAAATGCCTTGCAAACTCCTTTATACCTATCAGGTCCGGCCGTTGGAGAGCGTCGCGCAACACTTCACTCCTACCAAATTCGGCACGATGGGCATGCCGAACGTCTGTCTGCATTCCACATGGGATGCACCAGAGGTTACGGATTCTCTGGAAAGGCCGTGGGCCGTGCTGGCAGCGCCGGAGGGCGACAGCTGCGACGGGCGTTTCTCCCGCAATCAGTTTTCCATGAAGAATATGGAGATCCGGGTACACCTCGATACGGCCAGGATGTATCCTACGACATCCGCCGCGTTCCTGAAGAACGTCTCCAGGCTCCTCATCGAGGATTCACAGTTCTGCCTGGACGAGCAGGTGGGAGACACGGTGCTGGAAAAATCGCTCCAACCCAATCCCTGCCACACCATTGGCCTGCATGCATCCGGGAACCAGAACGACGACCAGATCCTGCGTAATGTGGCAGTCCAGGGATTCCGTTATGGATTCGTGCTTGGCGAGCATATCTGCGCCGATTACCTGTATGTCCACAACTGTGAAGAAGCCATCGTTTTCCACGATGCAACCCACCTGTCTACAATCGGCCATATCGTGGCACAGCACAACAGAATCATTCTATCTACCACCAGGGGAAAGATGTTCGGCAACAATCCGGACGATGTCAACCTTACCATAGGGGTCCTGAATTTCGAAGGAGGCCAGACAGTGGCCTCCCCGCCGGAAGTATCCAAACTGGTTTACGGCATCTACGATCCGGAAAGCCGCCTGCACGGCTCCATCACATGGCATGAGCCATGGGGCCTGGGTATCTTCCCCGTCTATGGCGCAAAGGGATTCCTTGTCAGGAAGTATGAATAGAATCCTTTGGATGCTCTTGGTTTTGGCGGTCTCCTGCAAAACGGCACCGTCAGTCTCCGTATTGTCGGCCGTTCCAAGGCCGGTGTATGATGCCAGACCCGAATTCGTTGAACTGTATGACAAGGCCTGGGAACTTGCTTATCAGCATATTGATACCATCCCGGGGATTCCATCCCCCATATACATGGACGAGGCGCATCGGTCCGACCGTATCTGGGTTTGGGATACCTGTTTGATGGGGCATTTCTGCAAGTACTGTCCGTCTGTATTCCCGGGTATTCAGTCCCTGGATAACTTTTACGGCATCCTCCTCTCCGATGCCGATACGCCTCTCCCCAAGGTACTCGGCAACAGGTGGTGCGGAAAAGATGAGGGAAAGATGCTGACACTTCGGGTTCAGCATCCCGACAATCCCCCGCTACTGGCCTGGACGGAATACAGCTATGCCCTTCAAACTGGGGACAAATCCCGCCTGGAGGAAGTCTTCGGCAAGTTACAGCGCTGGCACGGAATGTTCGACAGTTTCGATCCTTCGGCAAAAAAGCCCCATGGAGCCGGAATAAAGGTGCTGCTGAAACAATATGAAGATGGATATGCATGGGGCGGCAACCAGAGCGGCATGGACAATACGCCAAGAGGAAGGACTTCGGCACCGACTCCCAGGGAGACCTGCCCCGACAATCCAGATTTAAGATGGGTGGATGCCCTTGCCTTTCAGGGATTGTCGGCGCTTTGCCTGAGCCGTATCGCAGGTCTCTTTGGAGACAGCTGTCAGGAAGAATACTGGAAAGACGTTCACTCTAACCTGAGTGAAAAGCTTAATTCACTTTACTGGGACGAGGAAGACGGTTTTTATTATGACATCTTCGCAGGCGGGCAGAAATGCAAAGTGAAGACAATAGCATCCTGGTGGCCTGTACTGGCTGAGATGGCAGGTTCCGGGCATGCTGCCCGGATGACGGCGCATCTTCGCGATTCTCTGGAATTCGGAGGTTTCGTGCCTACGCCTTCACTGTCCCGTTCCGATCCGGACTTCCTGCCTGATGGAGGCTACTGGCGTGGCTCCGTCTGGCTTCCTACCACCTATATGGCGCTCAAGGCCACGGATCTACAGGGCGATTATGATCTTACGCGCAAACTCGGCCTTTCCATTGTTGAGCAGATGTATAGGACTTTCACCGATTTCGAGCCGCACACCATCTGGGAGTGTTACAGCCCCACGTCCTATGAACCGGCCAGGAACAAGCAGGGAGAAACCGTCCGTCCGGATTTCTGTGGATGGTCCGCCCTGGGCCCCATTTCAGTTTTCATTGAAGATGTAATTGGCATCAAACAAGCGAATGCGTTTGAAAACACACTGCTCTGTGATTTCGAGAATCAGCCAAAAGGGCGGGTCGGAGTACGTAATTACAGATTCGGGGAAATCGTCTGTGACATAATCGCCACGCAGAAAAACATCAGGGTCAAATCCAACAAGCCGTTTACCCTCATAGCTGACGGCCATCCGTTCAACGTCAGGAAAGGCAGGAACAGCTTTCCGCGTCACACCTTATGAACAAGCTGATCGATCAATTGACAAAACATGCCGCCCCTTCTCAGGTGGAAGGTTTATCCCGCTTCTTCAAGACCGGCCCGGGGCAATACGGAGAAGGCGATAAGTTCCTTGGAATCAAGGTGCCGGTAACACGTGCAGTGGTGAAAGAGTGCTGGCGTTCCGTTGGCTTCCCAGAACTTGAGGAATGCCTCTCAAGCAAATTTCACGAGGTACGTCTGGCCGGACTCCTGGCCCTTGTGGAAATCTTTACTCATGCAAAGAAGGATCAGACACTTCAGGGCGAGTGCGTCGACTTTTACCTCTCGCACACAGACAGCATCAACAACTGGGACCTCGTAGACCTCAGCTGCTATCCACTCCTCGGCGAATGGCTGTTGGACAAGGACCGCTCGCTGCTTTACGACATGGCGCGGAACGGCCGCACAATCTGGGAGCAGCGCATCGGTATCGTAAGCACCATGACCTTCATCCGTCATGGCCAGCTTCAAGATACCTTCGACATCGCAGACATCCTGCTTCACCATCCACACGACCTGATTCACAAAGCGGTAGGATGGCTGCTGCGCGAGGCTGGAAAACGCGACAAGGCAGCCCTTGAAGCATTCCTTCAGCCACGCTGTCAATCAATGCCCCGCACGATGCTCCGTTACGCCATAGAGAAGTTCCCGGATAATGAGCGCCGGGCATTTCTTAAAAAGCCGTAGATACTAAAATAAAAACCTCTCCATTCCGATTGCGCCTGGATGGCCCCGGAGACTATAGTCCGTGCCGCCCAGGCAATGGATAACGCGGTGGCTGCTGCGAAAACCGCCGGGGAACCATTCGCCACGCGCGTACGCCGTGAAGCGCTCTCCACAAGAAATGCTATCCTTCTCCATTGGAATGAGTGTTTAGCGTTTTGCAAGGCACAAGGAATCCTCTGGGTATGGGGAGACACTCGCCAGCAGGCCGCAAGTGCATGGATAGCAAACTGCAAAGCATTCGGTGTGCGCACCGTACGCGAAACTACGGCCGAAGAAGCCCCTGCCCAATTCAAGAAGTATTGTGATAATTTATTATCTCCTAATTAAGATTTTTACGCGATTCGTAAAATAATTTTATGTTTTTCATAAAATTGGCATTATCTTTGTCTTTCGATACCGCAAAACAAATAGACAACGATATGAACAATTCAACGCAAAAGAGTATCCGCAATCTCTCTATCGCCATCCTCGTAATA
>JAEENZ010000203.1 GCA_016283985.1 Bacteroidales bacterium
AATTAAACCAGGCATTGGTGTTTGTTAATTAATTGTTTATTAATACTTTAGCGCCGAATTGACGACGCCCCGCTCTTTTTGCGGACCGCAAAGGTACGAATAAAACCGCTGATTTCCAAACGGATTCAACGGTTTTCAACATGTTTTTCAACAATTGGGGGCGGGTGGAGGCGCCTCCTCGCGCGGTTCCTGTGGCCCTCCGCTGTCGCGCCTACTCATGCGGTTCCCTTGGCCCTCCGCAGTCGCGCCTCCTCACGCGGCACCTAGGGCCCTTCTGCCGAAATCGGTGCAAAACAGGCCTAATTGCACTTATTTCCTTAAAAAGCCTATGGTATCTTCTTCCCGTAGGTCCATTCGATGGACCGACTGGAACGTTTTGATGGGTTTTTCTTTCCCGTAGGTACAGCGCTTGGACCTACGGCCACACTATGCGGTGTGGCAACATCCGACAAAGAACCCTTGATTGAGAGGGAAACCCGGATCCGGGGTTCACACGCTTACTGGTGAATCTCCCCGAGGGGCTCCCGAAGACTCCTGAGCAAAACATGCCCTATCTGCTCACGAAACAGGTTTCAGCCCCCAGCCATGAGCAAATCATAGGGTTTTTGTTCATGATTCTGTTGTCTGGGTATTTCACCGGGTGCTTACCTCCCGACTTATGTATTCACACTATATCCCTACCAATGAAAACGCTTCGCTGAACGGAATGAGATCCTGTTTTTCGACATGCGCATTCCACATAGGCTCTTTGTGGCTCATCTGCAATGCCTCGCGCGACGTCATCTTCTTCATCATCTCGCACACTTGGTCAATCACCGCCATCTCTCCCGCGGAGAAACCGCTCATATCGGCAGTTCCGTTTGCCAAAAGGGACAGGCATTCCTGCCCCTGCAACAGTTTCTCGCGCTGCTCCACATTGTCGAACGCACTGTACACCCGGTCCCAGCGTTGGGGAACCGGACCGAATTCCATCGCTTGATAAGCCAGGCCGGAAATCGCCATCCCCCGCTCGCGGTAGGACAGGAAGTCGATGTAAAACAGCACTTTGTTCATTTTTGTCTGGAACGTCTCACCCATCTGCTCCAAAATATGGAGAAGCAGATTCTTCAGCCGTTCTGGCGATTGCGGAGCAAAACCGTTTGCTCGTCCACGGCCGGTACGGAACAAACGAGCCGCCTCCCACTGCTCTTGCCGCTTGCTCTGCTCTTCCGCGATCTCCTCCTCAACTCTTTTTGAAATCTTCAAATACTCCTTCTCCGTGAGTTGATTCCGGGAACTCCGTACCAAATCCAGAAAAACGGACGGATTCATGGCACTGCGAATCATCTTTCCGTTGCTTTCGCTGGGAACCTCGCCCGTCTCATACAGCCGATACTGATTGGTGCCGAACCCGAGGATTAACGCCATCTTCGTCGCACTTACGCCATACCGCTCCCGAAGGGCCACAATCTCGTCCACATAGGGAATCCCATGCCGCTCGCGGTACTGATTCGCGACCTGCTCAAAACACACCGTATCGCTCTCCGTCGTCGTGAACTGCTCTCCGTTCTCATCATCACGAAATGCGATATGCACATAAGGATACACTTCCCCGCGCATCTCCCACGTGTCCGGCTCATACACCACCCGCATGGGCTTGCCCGAATATGGACTGTTAACGATCATGGTTATTGGGGTTTGAATGGATATTGCATCGGGTGTTCCGCGAGATGAAACGAAATACAGATGGTCTGGCCGTTCTGATATCCCAGGGTAATTTTGATATACACCTCCCGCTCTTTCACATCTTTTCCGAACACCCACATTTCGGTCCGCTTATTCAGCAAGTCGATGACCGGCCCCTCCACATAATCTTGCACCTGAAGATTCTTCACAATCAATTCCCGCTGCATAGGTGTAATATCCAAATTCTGCAAAGCCTCCTTGTTCTTCGGACGGTCGTCCCGAAACAAGATACCAAACACCTGCACCTTCGCGTTGAACTGATCTAGAAACGCCCTTACCTCCTCAATCGTAATCATATCAACTCCGTTTCGTTTTCGCAAAGATATGCAGAAAACGGCAAATATTCAACGAAAAAGTTGAATAATCGAGGTTTTGTGCCACAGGAGCGGCTCCGGGTGCGTCTCTGTCAATCTGGTACTATCCGACACGAGGTCACGCCCCAATGCAAGAGCAAAACCCATCTCTCCTCCCCTCGAATGCGCAAAATGGCCAACATCGGGGCAAAAACGGGGTGTTTTGCCCTTAGATTGAGAGAAAAAGCGGACACGGTTATGGGTATTTGGACACATTTCTGTTGTTCGGTAACCTGAGCGCTTCCGCTCCATGCGTCTTTCAGCGGTATCACCCGGTCCCCACGACGGTCTACTCTTTTTTCCGAATGAGGTGTAGCGATATCGTCCTTGCACGCACTCAAACGCAACATTTCCCACCTCGCGAAGTGGGGTACGTAACACTATGGCTCACCAAAGGCAATTTTTGCAAACTTAAGTTCGGGAAGCCTAGCGCAAGTACGCGAACGCGTCATAAAAAGAAAGGGACTTCGTTGTGAAGTCCCTAAAATCTGAAATTAGTATGTCCAGAGTGGCGTTTTTGTTTTCTCCGCCGTGGTTTGCAAACTGATCGGCACATTAGGGAAGAAATCAAAACCGGCACGACTCTCAATTTCATCAATGGTGGTCACATAGTGGTCGGCATAATAACTTTCTCCTGTGTGCGACTTATTGGTATAGACATAAGCGATTCCCTGGGCGCCAGTAATCGTTCCGGAGGAGTTGAGTGTACACATCATCAAGCACATATAGAAATGGCTCGGTATCGAGACTGTCATACTCCCGCTCGGAAGAGTCTTAGGAATTCCCTCAACATCTTCGAACAAAACACCAGTAACGACATACAGCATTTTGTTACTACCGGATGGCGCAGCGTCTTTCACCTTGTTTTCCAGAGTTGACCAAACCCCCGAATTGAATCCGTTTTGCCACTGGGGCGCCTGATTCGTGTAGTAGAAAGTCTGATGGTTTTGTGCGTCCGTCGTCTTGCGATAATTGGACGCCACAAAATGTCCCCTGCTATAACCAACCGTAGAGGCATTGCTCAGGCCTGTATTCTGGTAGTCGGAATAGATCGCCGGATCATACCCCCAAGCATCGGACCGAGAATAACCATTATCACCCCACGTGCTGGTATTCATCACATGCGCTGTCCAAATTGGACAATGCTTCTGTGTGTCATACAGCACGGTATAGTTACACTCCTCATGTCCATTGCTCAAGAAAGTATGTGTTATAACCTTCCGATTAGAATTCGCCGTACCATAAACATAGTACTGGGTATCCCCCCATGCCTCATCCCCTGAACTCATGGACGTCACCGTTATCGCGGGAACCTCGTAATTGTCAAGATACTTCCTATCTATCGAGGAGGACCCGGAAGTTGTTTTGAAGAAGCGCTGCTCACCATATCTATAGTCCACATTGCCGGTACTTGCATTGTATTCGGCAACGTAGGCTTTATAATAGTACGTTGTATTGGCCGACAAAGAGCCGATAGTCGCAGAAAAAGACCCGCTCTTATCGGACGTTCCGTTCAAGCCAACTTCCTTATCAAGGTTGTCAGGATCCGTACCGTAAACGAATCCTCGATCATGAATTGTTCCTGTTGCTCCCGAGAAGGAACCCAGCAGGGTTGCCCCTGCTGAGTTAACATTATCGGTACCTTCCGTAACTACGCGAGCGGTAGCCTGGGAAGGGGATGAATTTCACTCGTAGGTAATCGTGAGTGAAGTCATTCTTATCTGAGCCGTGGATGAAATAGTGACGCTAGAAGCACTTCCACTCCACGTTCCGGTAGAGCCAGAATAAGAATAACTACCTGTATCGGCACTTGCATTACCAGGCCCATATTTTGATGTTCCAGAAGCGGTGCACGTAAATGAAATACCCGTAATCGTATGGGTGCTACTGGACACAGTCATAGACTGATTAGCATATACCTGATAATAGGAATCATTGTTCATAGTTGTCATCTCAACAGTGATCCCGTCCTTTGTAACTGTCGTTTCACCTGTATCAATTCCAGGAGTGAATGTGACGGTCGAAGTACCACTAGCAGGATTTACAGTAATATCGAAAGTATCCGTCTTTGTAATACCATCTTCTGTATAAGAAACGGTAACAGTCTTGTTGCCGGCAGTTGCGACCTGGGTGGTAAAATCGGTAGTTGCTGAAGATGTCACATCTGCGGTCGTTGCATCGCTATAAGTGGCGGTAACAACCATCCCTGTGGCGTCGAACGCGTCACCAACTGTATAGGTGGTCTTGGAAGGAGGAGTAACAGTGATTGAAGACAGGGTCTTAGTTGGAGTGCTGCTTCCACCCTGCTTTACATAGAATTCAAGAGCAACTGCACCGTTAGATGTACTCACATAGCCGCGCCAATCCTGGTTATTATACTTAGAGAAGTACCTGACAGTATAGGTGTCTTTAGTTTTCATGTATCCAACACTATCAAACTCCCAAACATTTCTGGCTCCTGAGCCAACACGAATGTTATTGTTGCTGCTGGAAGCAGCGGTTGTATTGCAATACAAGTATATAGTTGCATTATTAGCCGGAGAGAAGGAATAACCAGTGCTTGTGTCACCAGTCACTTTCCACTGGAGATTAGCGCCAGGAAGATTAGTGAGCGCGTCGCCCGTAATGGAAACGGCCTCGGCCGCAGGAGCGCTATCTGTACCATTATCATTAGTTACCGCATAGCCGCCACCAACAATTACGAAAACATCGCTAGTAGTAATGGAACCAATGGCCGTCTTGACCCACCGCTCGGCAGTAGGATCAACGACAACGATTTCATACGATGCCTCGGAAGCAGAATAGGTGCTATTACCGGCAAAAGAGGCAGTAATAATCGCCGTGCCCGCGGAAACAATACTAACCGCTCCCGTAGAAGCATTCACCTCAGCGACACCAGAGGCGCTGGAAGAATAGGTCACGGATACACCGTAAGGATTCGAAAGTTCAGGGGCCGTAAATGTTTCACCGAGATTGACCGTGTAAGATGCTTCAGGGAAAGAGAGATTGGCAGAAGGCAGACCAGCACGATAGAACATGACATCAGCCATATTGTTCTGAGCGGCATAGCAAGAGAATAGCTTATTATTAGAGTTATATCTAATAGTATTCCTCGTATTGGTCCCCTGTGCCACCACTGCGGCGACACCATTAGCGTCGATGCTGACACTCCATGACGCATTGTCATCAATTTCGGCATTGGAGTGCATATTATTGCTACTGCTGGATGCCGCCGCGATGTATTTTCCAATCTGGTCACCATTCAAGCACCTCAGAGCAAACGTGTTGTCCTTGGAACCAGCCACAACCTCAAACACCTGAACACTGGCATTGGCAGTCAAGGCTCCGTTATTTAAAACCACCTCAACCTCACCGCGGTTGTTGCTATTTTGCGTAGTACTCATTGCGACAGTGTATTCAGGAGCCGCAATAACAACCTTATCGCCAACAGCCAAAGCATCCTTTACGAGAATCCATGAGAAAGCAGTAGGATCAACAGGGTCGATGGTCTCGATTTCTTCAAATGCCGCCTTAGCAAGATTGATATTCACAGGAACGAAATCGTTGTTCACGCAGTCGAAAGGAGTGGCGGAGGAAGTAATGGTATAGGTGCCCTTGGTGGTCTCAATCTCGAACTTCACATTGGTATAACTCTGCTTGGCAAGGCAGACATAAATCTGGCCCTCAAACTTCTGCTTATCCGTCGGTTTCGAGTTACCAAGGGCAAGAGCATTCGTAAGAGTGAGAGTAATCGGGTCGGAATCGGCGGCTTCAGTATATGTGATGTTGTCTCCTGTCAGATCAGTGACCTGGCTTCCCGTAAACTTCGTATTGGCAGACGGAGTGACCGTAACAGACTTGACGCTCTCATCTCCATCAAGGCCGGTGTGATAAATGTTAAGTGCAAGGGCGGACGCAACAGGATAGAGCGAAATAAGAGCCTTGTTATCAGCAGAAACCGTTCCCTTGGCGACCATCGGATAGTTGTAGCCGTTCAGTTCACCAGGATTCTTTTGAGTTTGATTCTTGGAGATATAGACGCTCACCTTCTCTGGGCCAGCCGTATTCTTATCATAATAAGGATAGTGAGCATAAATCTCCTCCGTAGCCTCAGGTACTTCAATGACTAAATCCTCTCCGGCCGCATAAGTAGCAAGAAGGTTGGTTTCGTCGACATCATTGAAGATACTGATCTTATCATTGGCAGTCCAAATAATATTCTCGTGATTAGTATCAAGGGTAGTACGGGTATCGATACTGGTCTTGACCGTAATGGTCTTCATCTTTCCGGAGACATTGTCATCCTTCTGGATGTCTTTTTCCTTCGTGCAAGAAGAGAATGCCGTTGCCAAGGTGGCAAGGACCATTAAACTAGTGAAAATCTTTTTCATGGTCATTCCTCCTTATTCAAGTCCGTAACCATCTTCGGGATCGTCGGTAGACCAAGTTGACCCCTCCTTGATAGATTTGTCCCAACTCCCATCAGGACTCGTCAGAAAATTCTCCTCGAACCTTACCACGAGGAGTTCGGCCTCGGGGGCCGAATACAGAAGTTTTTTG
Organism: Bacteroidales bacterium; assembly: GCA_016283985.1. The sequence continues at coordinate 6,639 of JAEENZ010000203.1, forward strand.
TTCATAACGTTATGATTTATTAGTACTTACTCGCGTGTTATGTCTTAATTTGGCTAATACCCGAATTGCAAAGTTACGAATAATTACCGAAAAA
>JAEENZ010000204.1 GCA_016283985.1 Bacteroidales bacterium
CGGCGGTGCTGCGGGCTGTCACCCCTCCCGTGTTCGGCGGGGGCGCCTTCGCCGCCTGCCTCTACCGGGCGCTCACCGGCCTCGTCGTGTCCTGCCCGTGCGCCCTGGTAATCTCGGTGCCGCTGAGCTTCTTCGGGGGCATAGGCGGAGCATCCCGCAAGGGCATCCTCGTCAAGGGTTCCAACTGGCTTGAGGCCCTCTCCAGGCTCGATACGGTGGTGTTCGATAAGACCGGCACGCTGACAGAGGGGGTGTTCGAGGTGACCGCGGTGCATCCGGAGATGATAGGGGAGAGGGACCTGCTGCACCTGGCTGCCCATGTGGAAAGGCTGTCTACCCATCCCATCGCAGAGGCGCTCAGGAGGGCCTACGGGAATGAGAAGGATGAATGCGCGGTGGCCGAAATACAGGAGTTCGCTGGCAAGGGTGTGCAGGCCCGTGTGAACGGGCAGACCGTGTGCGCAGGCAACCTGAAGCTGATGGAGGACCTTGGAATAGAGGTTCACGAGTGCGGCAAGGGCGCGCACGCCGGCACGGTGGTACATGTGGCCATCGACGGCACCTACGCCGGCCATATAGTGATATCCGACAGGGTGAAGCCCGGTGCGGAGGATGCGCTTTCCGCGCTGAAGGCCACCGGGGTGGGGAAGACTGTGATGCTCACGGGCGATAGCGCCGCAGTGGCCTCTTCGGTGGCGGCGGAACTCGGCCTGGACGATGTGCGGGCAGAACTCCTGCCGGATGGCAAAGTGGCTGAAATAGAGCGCATTCTGGCGGATAAGAAGGGCACCGTGGCCTTCGTGGGCGATGGCATAAACGATGCTCCGGTACTCGCCCGGGCGGACGTGGGCATTGCCATGGGGGCCCTCGGCTCCGATGCCGCCATAGAGGCGGCGGACGTGGTGCTGATGGATGACGATCCCGGCAAGATTGCCACCGCCATTGGAATTGCCCGCAGGACCGTGCGCATAGCCCGTCAGAATATATGGTTCGCGATTGCCGTGAAACTGGCCGTGCTGGCGCTTGCAGCTATAGGCCTTGCACCCATGTGGCTGGCTGTGTTCGCCGATGTGGGAGTCACGGTGCTCGCCGTATTGAATGCAATGAGGACGCTCGCCTGAGCGCCCTCATTTTCTTACTTCCTCTTGAATTCCGGTTTGGGATCCCCTCGCCGTTGAAGCACATATTTACTTGGAGCGCCTCCGGCTTCGGCATCCAGTGCCTGCCTGCGCAGGTCGCCTATGCCGGGCTCAGTCTGCCCCTTGTCTATGATCAGGCCCACCCTCATATCGGGGAAGGATGTGAGCATGGAGTAGTCTCCATTGCTGTCGCCTCCCACAAGGACCGGCCCTCGCCCATCATATTTTGGAGAAGTATAGCTGCGGATTGCGCCTGTCTTGCCTTCCCTGTAGGGCTGCACGTAGCTGGGCAGATAGTCCTGTGAGACGAGCCCGTCTTCACCCTTTATCAGGCGGAGTGCAAATACCTGTGCCGTATCCAGGCCCAGATACTTGGGATCGCAGGCCATGGCCTCCACTACGGCTTCCATCGATGCGGAATACACATATACGTCGATGCCGTTTTCGGGCAGGGCCTTGTAGAGATTGCGCATCTCCTGGCTGAGCGCCAGGCCATCCGGAATGACATAGCTGACCTTTCCGGCCAAGCCCATATCCGGGCTCTCCCAAACGATGTCTTTGAGGCAATTTTTCGCGACCTGGGCGGCTATGCCTTCCTTCATCATGGCGTCCACCTCCGGATAAGTCATTCCGTAGAGCATTCCCATGAGCACAGGGAACCCCTCGTGATAGCTGAAGGTGTAGAACAGGCCTTCGTAAAGCGCCCAGAGTTTGGCCCTGAAATCAAAAAACTCCGGCATCTGCTGAACTTCGGCAAGCTGCTCGGGGGAGATATCCCATCCGCACGATACCCCGGCGAATTCCACCATGGCACGGTAATCGGAGGCGATGTCGGCTATAATCATCGCTGAACTCACGCCTTCCGTACCTATGCCTTCCAGAGGCTTGCCGGTATCCGGTATGCTATAGGAAAGCAGGTTCTCCGTAAGGTCGGGGGAGAACTTGAAGCGCAGGTTCTCGATCTGCCAGGCGGTGCAGGCCAGTTCCACGTCCTGAAGGACTGTGGTGTTGTCGTAGTCGAAGACCGCGTAGTTCACGTTGTGCCCGGCCGCATCAGCTTCGGCCTTGCATTCTTTCATAAGCTGGCACAGGGCCTTGTAGGGAACCTTGCTCCAGTTGCCCCGGGGCATGGGAGCGTTGCAGGCCGTCATCGAAATGGCGGCCGCAACGAGGATAAGGGATTTAAGGAATTTCATCATTTATTGTTGTTGCATGTTTGTCTGTGCGCTTTGCTGCTGCATTGCGTTCTGGGCGTTCACCACATCGTCGTTGGTGATGGTCCTCTGGGCCTTCTTGACCTGGATGTTGCTCTTTCCGAAGTTGTAGGTCAGTTCTATGCCGACGCTGCGGATAGGGATGTAAACCTTGCTATGCGTGGTGAAATCTTTGCCTTCGGTGTAGTTCTCGAAATAGAAGTACTTTCCGCCCTTGACGTTGGTAAATCCACGGAGGGATACGTTGAGTTTCTCTTCCAGGAAGCTTTTGCTCACGCCGAGGGACAAGCCGCTGAATCCGCTGCCCCATCCCTGCAGGGTGTATCTTTTCGTAGCGCCAAAGAGATTCGCGCTCAAGCGCATATCCCAGAATATGGTCTGCTGGGCTCCCAACATGAAGTGCCCGTTGAAGCCGCTGTTGCGCTGGTCGAGCTGAGGGCTTGAGATTACCGTGTATCCAAGGTTGCTGCTCGTGTAGATCCTGGTGTCCTTTACCGGATTCCAGTTGATGAACCAGTTGACGCCGTAGGTGCTGTTGCTCACTATGTTGCCGTAGGTGGAATGAAGGATCATCTTTGTGGGGTCATCCGGATCCGCAGCGTATTTCTGGTAGGATGATATGCCTCCTTCGCCGAAACGGTACAGCATGCCTGCATTCAACATGAACTTGGGAGTGAACAAGTTGTATTTCAGGCCGAAGTTATGGGTTTTCTCCGGCTGGATGTCGGGATTGCCATAAGATATTTTATTGGGATCGCCACGATTGACGAAAGGATTGAGGTAGGTGATGCCGGGGCGGCTGATTCGCATGTTGTAGGTCAGGCCAATGTTCGAGGTCTGCCCGAGATTGTACTGCAGGCTGACGTTCGGAACGAAATTGTCGTAATGCCCATCGTAGCCGGTTCCGTCTTCAAACTGCACGTCCAGGAAGGTGTATTCGTAGCGCAGGCCGACTTTTGTCGAGAACATGCCGAAACTCCCTGCATACTCCGTGTAGGCTGCCGCTATGTTGTTGTGGTGATGATACTCAGAATCCTTGGTGGGCTGCAGAACATAGCCGGTGCCGGGATCGATGTAATACTCGTCGTTCGAGTAATTGTTGCGGTAGATATACTTCAGGCCGCTGCTGAGGGTCTGCCCCTTGGCTATAGGCGTGGTATAGTCCGCCTGGAACGTGTGCTCCTGCGACACGTTCTTCCCATCTACCTTGATATCGTTCATGGCAGTGCCGGTAACGTTGTCGTATCTCCTTTCGGTAAATTGGTTTTCAGGGTCGCCTGAGAAACGGTAGGACAGGGTGAACATCTTCTCTTTGTTGCCGGCGAAGTTGTGCTGCCAGTCGAAACTGGCATTTATGCCATTGGAACCGCCCGATGCTGAGCCGAAGCCGTCGTAACTATATAGGGGAGTGCCGCCGACGGTGGCATTTCCGGAGCCCGTTGCGTCCTGGTTGTATGCCCAGCTCATGATTCCCAGGCTTGCGGAGAAGAGATTCAGGGTATCCAGTTCGTAGCTGGCGTTGATGTCTCCGAAAAGATATGGGTTGGTGCTTTTATCGACATGTAGATTCTCGGTTATGTCGGTATTGGTAGAAGTATAATGTTGGTTGGTTTCCTGAGAAAGGTCCCATTGCCTTTCGAGTCCGGAATAGATATTTCCCCCGATGGTGAACTTGCCCTTTTTGGCATTGAGGTACAGGCCGCCGCTGAGGCTGCCCTGGGTGTCTATTCCGGTGCTGACGCTGCCGCTCGCTCCGTCCGGAAGAGCGCTCTTGCCATCTTCCGTGCGTGCCATTGTGAGGTTCAGCACGCCGCCGGTACCTTCCGCGTCATACTTTGCACCCGGGTTGGTGACTACTTCGATCCCCTTGACGGCTGATGCAGGCATGGACTTGAATACCTTGGAAGGATTCGAGCTGATCATCTGGTTGGGCTTGCCGTCCACGTAAACCTTGAAGTTGCTGCTGCCGTTCACGGTGATGTTGTCCTGACCGTCCACGGTGACCATGGGAACCTTGCGGAGGAGGTCCAGAACGTTGCTGGCCTTGGCGTCCGTGTCGTTCTCCACATCGTAGGAGATCTTGTCCGCATCCATCTTGATGAGGGGCTTGGCGGCTGATATCTTGGAACTCTGGATGGCCTGCACGTCGTCTTCGAGGGCGATCGTACCCAGGTCGAGGTCTCCGCCACGGAGGGTGATGGTGCGCTGTTCGCTCTTGCGGCCCATGTTCACCACGAGCACCGTGCACTCGGTGCCGGGCTCGATGTTCTTAAAAGGAATGGAGAAGTTTCCAAGGGAGTCACTCAAGGCATAGCCTTTCATGTTTTCGTTGGCGGCGGAGCCGGCAAATAGCTGCACGACCGCGCCGGGTTCAGGAGTCAGGGTCTGGGCTTCGACCACCCGCCCGGTTACCCTGCTTTGGGAATAAGCAGCCATGCTGCTGAGAATCAATACAATACTAACTAAGAAATTTTTTGACATAACATCTTTTGATAGTGTATTAGTTTACTATCACACTGCAAAGGTAAACATTATTTTCTATTCTGCAAATATTAATCCAAATAATGACGAATAATCGTTAAATTTGTTGCATAATGCTTGAAAAGCAGAAATCATTCCTTAAAAACTGGATGCTACCCATTGCCATGACGCTTGGGGCGGCCATCTACCTTGTCCTGCATTATGTGCCGTCTTTGTCGGAAGAAGGCTACATGGCCGTAGCCAGGAGGCTTCAGCCCTTGCTCGTGAGCGTCATGCTTTTCCTTCAGTTGAACGTGGTCGCTCCCACGGATCTCAAGTTCCATAAATGGCATTTCGAGCTGGTGGCCGTGCAGGCTCTGTTGTTCGCGGCCTTTGCCTTCCTGGCTACTGGCATGAGGGCTGGGGGAGGGCGCATCCTCCTAGAGTGTGCGATGCTGTGCTTTATCTGCCCGACGGCCGCGGCCGCGGGGGTCATCACTTCGAAGATCGGGGGGAACCTGCCCGGCATAATGACTTATACAGTGCTCTCGGACACTCTCGCGTGCGTGCTCATACCTATGATGATACCTCTGGTTCATCCTGCAGCGGAGATCGGCTTCCTCGCCGCCTTCTGGGCGATAGTCAAAAGGGTTTTCTCCATCCTTGTTCTGCCTTGCGTGCTGGCATGGCTGATCCGTTATCTCCTGCCTGGCCTTCAGCGCTGGCTCGCCAGGTATATGGGCTGGGCTTTCTATGTTTGGGGAATCGGACTTACGCTGGCCCTGTCGCTTGCTACGGGAGCGTTGGTAACCAGCGGGATAGGCGTTCTGGTGGCGTTCGGCATCGCCGCCGTATCCCTGGTCTGCTGCCTGTTCCAGTTCTGGCTGGGGCGCAAGGTGGCCGCCGGATACGGCCGGGTGGAATCGATCACGGCCGGCCAGGCCCTTGGGCAGAAGAATACCGGGTTCATCATCTGGCTGGGAATCAATTATATGACCCCGGTCACTTCGGTGGCGGGAGGCCTGTATGCCATCTGGCACAATCTGGTGAATTCTTACGAGCTGTATAAGAGCCGCGAAAAGGAATAATTATTATATTTGTACGAATATACCAATAGTATAATGAACCACAAAGCGATAATCATAACCGGCGGAGCCGGATTCATCGGCAGCCATGTAGTGCGCCTCTTCGTCAACAAGTACCCCGAGTGCAAAATAATCAACGTGGACAAGCTCACCTATGCGGGCAATCTGGCCAACCTCAAGGACATCGAGGACAGGCCGAACTACCGCTTTGTGAAGGCGGATATATGCGATTTCGATGCGATGCTGGCGCTGATGCAGGAAGAGAAGGTGGACGGCATCATCCACCTGGCCGCCGAGAGCCACGTGGACCGCAGCATCAAGGATCCCTTCACTTTCGCGCGTACTAACGTGATGG